>NZ_CP162004.1:2740000-3080000 GCF_040822115.1 Flavobacterium sp. WC2421
TTAAAGGCATTCTCAGATAAGCCATTACTAATTTCAAACCCTTCCTTAGGATATAAAATAGATTACGAATTAACCAATTTTGAAGCCACTTTTAGTAAATTAAGTGTAACCAAAGAGGATTTAGTTGAAAGCTATTATAGTGGATTAAGCCGGTTTGAAGAAATTGATAATTCGAATGAAATTCTAGCACTTCGAAAAAAAGCGTACGAAGGTTCTCAAGTTCATTTTTTTTTAAATTTGGCTAATAATATTTGGGATAAAGAGCAATTTTTAATTATTCACAATAAGAATGTTCTTGACCCTAAGAACTGCTTTAAAATTGAAAGGGAAAAAGATTTTGTAAAAGTAGAAGTGCTGGCAAAGGAATATAAAAAGGAGAACATAAATGAGGTCGCATCTTATGATCTAATATTTAATAAAAATGAGCATTCAGGAATTATTTTTGAAACGGATGTTTTTTATGTTTATCCAGATGGTAATAATTCTAAAATAGAAAACATTGTTTTTTCGGGGAAACTTTCAGAAGAAAAAGTGGGAGATAGGCTACCTTTAAATTATGTTTATGTTCCCGAAAATGAAATATACAATACAGGTATTTTAAAATAAATTTTTGACTGTGTTTAAATGGAGAAATCTGATTTATCTGGTGATGAGCCCGTTATAATTAGAGAAGGAAAAGGGAGTTTGTAAATTTTATAAAAAAATTAAATAAAACTGCAAAAAAACGAATTGTGTTGAATTAATATTTACATTTGTATAAGAATGATGAAGATTTACTAAGTATAAGCATGTTATTCTTAATTATATTTAATTGGTTATTAAAAAAGGTTAAGGATACATTAAGGCAGGTCTAACGACCTGCTTTTTCTATTTTTCATACTTTTTCTATTTTAAACATACAAAAATAAATTCCATAAAAAAGCGCCTTGATATTTCAAGGCGCTTTGTCTATGTTTTAAAAGAATTTTTTATAAAACTATTGTTGTTTTTTCATTTCTTTTTCAATCATTTCGTAGAACTGATCAATTTTAGGTAAAACTACAATACGAGTTCTTCTGTTACGAGCTCTGTTTTCTGCAGTATCATTAGCAACTAATGGTACGTAAGAACTTCTACCTGCTGCAATTAATTGTTCTGGTTTAACACCCAATTGATTTGTTAATACACGAATAATTGAAGTAGAACGTTTCACACTTAAATCCCAGTTGTCAAGTAAAATACCGTTTCCAATGTAAGGAACGCTATCAGTATGTCCTTCAACCATACATTCGAAATCTGGTTTGTCATTTACTACTTTAGCTACTTTAGCTAAAACTCCTTTTGCTTTATCAGTAACTTCGTAGCTTCCTGATTTAAATAATAATTTATCAGCAATTGAAATGAATACAACCCCTTTTTCAACATTTATTTCGATGTCTGGATCAGAAATTCCAACGGCACTTTTTAAACTAGTAACAACAGCTAGTGTAACACTGTCTTTTTTAGTTAATGCATCTTGCATTCTACTAATTTTTAAATCTTTTTCTTTAATTGACTCTAAAGCTTTTTCAATATTTTCAGCTCCTTTAGTAGTCAAAATCGTCATGTCCTTAGACGTATTGATCAAAGTTTGATTGTGATCTTTTAAACCAGCAACCGTAGCTGTTAAACCTGCTTTTTCTTCTAGGCAAGAGTTTAATTTAACGGTACAAGAATTTAATAGATCTTGAGTCTCTTTGTTACGAGCTTCTAAATCGGCATATTTCTTCTTAGACACACAAGATGTTAAAAGAGCTAGAACGGATAATGCAATTACGATTTTTTTCATAAAATTTTTAATTAGGGTTCAATTACAAAGTTAGTTTTTAATGATTAGATATTATATATAAAATAGTGTTAAAATTAGCTTACAAATACCTTGCCACCATTTACATAATAGTTGTAAACGATACTTTGGCATGTATAGTATTTTTTTAACTGGAAATCGCTTCTTTTTTTGTAAGTATTTGAAAATAAACGATAAAAGGAAAAATGAGCTTTTAAAATAGCGGTAAAATGTGAAAACTGACCTTTAAAAATAAATTGTATCCCTGCTAATCCATCTAATAGCATACGGTAAAAGAGTATAGAATATAACTTTTCTTTGGGCAAATTTTTTGTTAACATTAACAATGAATTTCTGAAATTCAAGAAAGTTTTCCTCGGATTTCCTTGTTGCAAGGTAGCTCCTCCCACGTGATAAACCACCGATTTGTAGTTGTAGACCATTTTATATCCCTTATTAAACGCACGCCAACACAAGTCAATTTCTTCTTGATGTGCAAAAAAATCAGCGTCAAATCCATTTAATTCATGGTAAACGGAACTACGAATAAAAAAACAAGCACCTGAAGCCCAGAATATTTCACATTCGTCATCGTATTGACCGTAGTCTTTTTCAATCGTCTCAAAGATGCGTCCCCGACAATAAGGATAGCCATATTGATCAATAAAACCGCCAGCAGCGCCTGCATATTCAAAATTCTCTTTATTCTTGTAATCTAAAATTTTAGGTTGAATAATTGCTGTTCTTTGTTCCTTTTCGAAAGTTTCAATAATGGGTTTTAACCAATTTTCAGTTACCTCAATATCTGAATTGATAAGAGCATAAATTGGCGCGTCAATCTGTTTTAAAGCTTCGTTATACCCTCCAGCAAAACCCAAATTGCTATCATTTTTTATGATTTTTACAGTAGGGAAATGGGCCATTACAAATGAAATAGAATCATCCGTAGATGCATTATCAGCTACATAAACAGTCGCTTCGGGTGAGTTTTTCACCACTGAAGGTAAAAATTGTTCTAATAATTGTACTCCGTTCCAATTGAGTATGACAACAGCTATTTTCATTTAAAGAGTTTGATTATTGGACTATATACATGGGTAATTCGGATAAAAACTGATATTTTTCATTTTCAAAATCCATTTGGCAAAAGTAATGATTCAATCCATTAGTTACCATTAAATATTGGGCTTTCATCGTCATGTTATAACGGGCAATTTGGTCAAAAGTAGCTTGTGCTATTTTTATTTCAGGGGCTTTGCATTCAATTAAAATGAAAATAGAACCATCAGTATTAAAAACAACCACATCGTATCTTTTTCGTAAGCCATTGACCATTAATACTTTTTCAACGTTTATTAATGATTTCGGGTATTTTTTTTCTTCTAGTAAAAACTGTACCACATGTTGTCGAACCCATTCTTCGGGAGTAAGAATGATAAATTTTTTCCTGACTTCATCAAAAATGGAGACTTTATTTTCGCTATTTTTGAACCGAAAGTTATAAAGTTGAAAATTTAGTTTTTGCATGAAGCAAAAATAGTTATTTAGTTTAAAGTTTAAGGTTTAAAGTTGTACACGATACGACAAACTTTAAACCTTAAACTTTAAACCCAAAAAAAGCATGGACGAGGTTGTAAAAATTGTAAATGATATAAAAGCAGGAAACATCAAGCCAATTTATTTTTTGATGGGGGAAGAACCGTATTATATAGATAAACTCTCCGATTATATAGAAAAGAATATCCTCACGGAAGAAGAAAAAGGATTTAATCAAACGGTTTTATATGGTAGAGATGTTTCTATAGAAGATATTGTATCTACTGCTAAGCGTTACCCTATGATGGCAGATCGTCAAGTTGTGATTGTAAAGGAAGCACAAGAGTTAAGTCGTACTATTGATAAATTAGAAAGTTATGCCGAAAACCCCATGCCTTCCACAGTATTGGTTATCTGTTATAAATATAAAACACTGGATAAACGAAAGAAAGCCACCAAATTATTAGCGAAAGCAGGAATTGTTTATGAGAGTAAAAAATTATATGAGAACCAAGTTGGTGACTGGATTAAGCGCGTTTTAGCAGGAAAAAAATATAATATTGAGCCTAAAGCTTCGGCTATGCTAGTCGAGTTTTTAGGAACAGATTTAAGTAAAATCAATAACGAACTTGAAAAGCTGCAGATTATTTTGCCAAAAGGCAGTACAATTTCACCAAAAGATATTGAGGAGAATATTGGATTTAGTAAAGATTTTAATGTATTTGAATTGAGAAAAGCAATAGGGGAGCGCAACCAACTGAAGGCGTATACAATTGCTGAAAATTTTGCAAACAACCCAAAGGAAAATCCAATGGTTGTAACTACAAGTTTAGTTTTTGGTTTTTTTATTCAATTATTAAAATACCATGGTTTAAAGGATCGAAATCCCAAAAATGTCGCTACAGTTTTGGGTGTTAATCCCTTTTTCTTAAAAGAGTATGATTTAGCCATAAAGAACTATCCGATGCGAAAAGTAAGTCAAATAGTAGCCTCGTTGCGAGATATTGACGTAAAAAGTAAAGGAGTTGGTGCAAATGCGATGTCAAATTCTGATTTATTAAAAGAAATGCTTTATAATATATTTAATTAGCCGCTAAAATTCACGATATTTGTTTTTTAAATATACCACAATTATGGGAATGAATAAGAATACCATCCTAGGATGGGCAACTTTAATTATGATAGTAATGGGATTACTTTTAATAGGTCTTGGCGCCTTTAGATACCGCGATGTTTCGGGCTGGGGTTTTGCCGCTGTTGGAGTTGGGTTTTTAGCAAACGCTTGGGTTTTTAGTTCATTAAAAGGGAGGTTGTAATTAGGGATACTATATAAAGACAAAAAAAACACTATGTAAATAGTGTTTTTTTATTTATAATAATATATTTATAAAATAAAATTAGAAGTAGCTATGTGGAATAAATTATCAATCAAATCTCAGTTAATATTAATTCTATTAATTCCTTTTTCAGGGTTAATTTATACTACTGTTTCAAATATAAACTTCTCTTTAGAACACTATAAAAACATAGATGAAAGTTTAGATAACATCAAAAACATCGCTACACTTTCGGAAGGAATTGAGCTGATTGGTACCGAAAGGGGGTTGCATAATTATTCCCTTTTTGATGCATCTATTAAAAAAAAATATTTAGAAAGTAAGCAAAAAACAAATGAGTGGTTTTTTAAAAATAATTTTAAAGACACTTTAATATCGAATGATTTTAAAAAATTATATACAACAATAATAAATCTTCATGAGAGTATTGAAAACAAAAAGGAAACTCCTATAACATCCTTTGTGAAATATACTATTATCAATGAAAATCTAATAAATTTAATTGATAGAGAAGTGGTGTATTGTAAATATCCTAAGATTACTACTTTGGCCAATAATTATACTAATTATGTGCTATTAAAAAGGGCAGCTTTATTAAAAAGAGGGGTCGTTATACAGAGTTTAATTGATAAAAAAAATGATGACACCTTATTAGATTTGTACTTTCAATCAAAAGTATATGTACGAAGTGTTGAGTTTAAATTATCAAACTATAGATTGGATTCAATTAATAAAGATCTTTTAAAATTTCAAAAATCCAATTCCTATACTACTTTCAGTGGTAATGCACAAAATGTAATAGATAATAAATTAAAACTTTCACCTAGGGAATGGTGGATTAATTCTACTTTAATAGTAAAAAACATAGCGAAATTAGAAAAACAAAATTTAAATTATATTGTAAAATTTGCTAGTAAAGAAAAAGCGGACGCATTAAAAAGTGTACTAATTTTAGTTTCAATTCTTTTACTGTTTTTGACAATCACTTTTATTTTATTATATAAATTAGTTAATCAATTATCTGGTTCTCTAAATGTTATGTCTAATACGATTAAGAAAATATCGCAAGGTAAAATTATACGTAACCCTGCTTTTTTTGGAAATTCAGAATTTGTAGATATTAGTAATTCTTTCAATCAGTTATTGGAAGGGATGAAAGAACAGTTTCATTTGGCCTCTAAAATAAGTTCTGGAGAATATGGGACAAAAATTAACTTAAGAAGCCCAAATGACACTCTTAATAAGTCAATGAATGCAATGTCTCTTGAATTGAAGCGGATGGAGGATGAAACATCGGAGATTAATAAAATGAAAGAAAGTATTAGTGCAATAAATTATTCTATTTTAGATTCAAAAGATTTAAATGAGTTTGGAAGGAATATTTGCCTTACACTTGTGGAACAGACCAAAGGATGTCAAGCTAATTTTTATATTATTAATTCAGCTGAGGATAACAAACAATTGAATAAAATAGGAGGATATGCAGACAACAAGAATACTCCTGAAATTATTATGTTTGGAGAAGGTTTAGTTGGCGAAGTGGCTCAAATAAACAAACAGAGATGCTTGAATAACTTGCCTAATAATTATTCTTATTTGGCCTCTTCTTTAGGGGAATCGCCATTTTTTAATGTTTTAATCACACCTATTTCTTATAGAAACGAAGTGATTGGAGTAATAGAAATAGGATCTCTTACAAATTTTAGTGAAGATCATGAAACTTTTCTGAACACTGTTTCAGAATCTATGGGAAGTGCCATTGAAGTTTATATTCGTAACGAAGAATTGAAAGTTTCTGTTAATGAAATTAAACTTAAAAATAATATTTTACAAGTTCAAGAAGAAGAACTTCGACAAAGTAATGAGGAGTTGAACAAACAGTCTATGTTGTTACAGCAATCTGAGGAAGAACTTAGAAATCAAGCTTCTGAATTAGAACAAACGAATGCGTATCTTGAAGAGAAAGGGCGTGAACTTGAAAATAAAAACCATGAAGTTCTAATTAAAAATGAAGAATTGGTTATTGCTCAAGAAGAATTAAGTATTAAAGCGGATGAAATTGAACAGGCAAGTAAATACAAGTCGGAGTTTTTGGCTAATATGTCGCATGAATTACGAACTCCTTTGAATAGTATTTTAATACTTTCGGATCTTTTAAAAGAAAATAATTTAGGCAATTTAACAGATCCACAAATTGATAACCTTTCAGTAATCAACTCTTCAGGTAAAGATTTATTGAACCTGATCACTGATATTTTAGATATTTCTAAAATTGAAGCTGGTAAAGTCGAGATTTATTCTGAGGACTCTATCGTTGAACGAGTTTATTCGGATATGGATGGCTTGTTTAGAGCTCAAATGGAAAAGAAAAAAATAGAATTTATAACAACCATTACTGAAGATTGCCCCAGAAAATTGCATACAGATATTGGAAAGCTAGAACAAATTCTTAAAAACTTTTTGTCCAATGCATTAAAGTTTACACCTGACAGCGGGACCGTTTCTTTGCGCTTTTCATCAGGTTCAAATAAGACTGATTTTACTTCTGAAATATTGGCTAAATTGAAACAAGATGAAATTTTGTCAATCTATATTGAAGATAATGGAATTGGAATTTCAGAAGAAAACAAAAAGAAATTATTTCAAACATTTCAACAAGCGGATAGTTCTACCAGTAGAAAATATGGTGGTACAGGTTTAGGATTGTTTATATCTAAAGAATTAGCATTATTACTAGGAGGGGAAGTAGCATTTGAAAGTGAGCTAAACAACGGAAGTGTTTTTAGTGTTCATATTCCAGTTACTTTTCAAGATAATAAAGTGGAACGTATAGAACCAGTACCTATTACTGATCCTAAAACAGAATCGAAAAGAGTAGAAACTTCTCGACCTTTGGAAGCAGTTTTAGATTTATCAGAAAATCTTAATGATGATCGAAATTTTGTTTCGGTAGATGACAAGACTATATTGATTATTGAGGACGACGCTTCATTTGCGGATGTATTGTTACAAGTAGCTCATGACAATGGTTTTAAAGCAATTGTTGCCTATCAAGGAGAAACAGGTTATCAATATGCCAAAAAATACAAGCCCAAAGCAATTATTCTAGATATGAAATTACCTGGAATTGATGGCTGGACTGTTTTAAAATGGCTAAAAGAAGATAAAGAATTACAACACATTCCTGTTCATGTGATGTCCGGAATGAATAGAGAGAAATTAGCCAAAGAAATGGGAGCTTTTGATTTCTTAATTAAACCTATAACTACGGATAAATTAAAAAGTGCTTTTGAGTCAATCGATATTCAAATAAATAAAGTATTTAAAAAAGTATTGATTTTAGAAGATGACGTGAGCCTTAATTATTCAATTAAAGAATTAATTCATAATTGCGACAGAAACGTAATTTGTGTTCAGGCACATACTTTTAAAGAAGCGGAGCATATCTTAATGAATGATGATATTGATTGTGCGATTATGGATATCGGTTTGCCTGATTCTAAGAACATAGCAAATATAGCTGCGCTTAGAAAAATATCTAAAAATGATCAGATTAATATAATCGTAAATACAGGACAATCTTTAACAGATGAAGAGCAATTAGAACTGCAAAATAGCGCAGATGGAGTCGTAATAAAAACCAGCAATGTTACAGAGAGATTAAAAGATGAATTACTGTTATTTCTTGATACTGTGGAGACTTCTAATAAAAAGGTAAATAAAACAGTCCAAAATTTATTAGGAGGTGAAGTGCTTAAGGATAAAACAATTTTGATTGTTGATGATGATATTCGAAATATTTATGCCCTTTCGAGTGCATTAACTACTAAGGGAGCTTCTATTTTAACTGCTTTTAATGGTATTGAAGCACTTGAGGTTTTAAAGAACAACGCAACTATAGATATTGTCCTAATGGATATTATGATGCCTGAGATGGATGGTTTTGAAGCAACTAAAAAAATACGAGAAAATCCTAAATGGAAAAACCTTCCTATTATTGCACTAACAGCAAAGGCAATGAAAGGAGATCGTGAAGAGATATTAAATGCAGGAGCATCTGATTATCAATCGAAACCAATTGATATACAACAGCTTATTTCTTTAATTAGTATATGGGTATATAAATAAATGATAGAATTTAGCGACATAGATGAAATAGTTTTTTTAATAAAAAAACAATATGGTTACGACTTTGAAGGGTATTCTAGAGCTTCCCTTTTGAGACGTATCAATCGATTTATGGAACTATCTGGCTTGGTTACAATCGTTCATTTAAAGAATGAATTAGTGAACAATCCTGAAAATTTTAATACTTTCATAAATGAAATTGTTGTGAATGTAAGTGAGTTTTTTAGAGATCCAGACTTTTTCAAATCCTTAATAAATAATGTGTTTCCTTATTTAGAGAGTTACCCTAAAATCAATATATGGAGTGCAGGTTGTTCTTTTGGTGAAGAAACGTACTCTTTGGCTATTCTGTTGAAAGAAATGAATTTACTGTGTAAATCAAGATTATACGCCACTGATATCAGTACAAATGCTTTAGACAAATCAAAAAAAGGAATTTATTCTAATAAGGATTTCAAAGAATACTCAAAGAATTATTTTTCATGTGGAGGTAAAGAATCTTTGAATCAATATTTTGTTTCTGATGGACAGAAATCGATAATAAATGCCGAACTAAAAAAAGACATTTTGTTTTCTCGACACAATTTAGTGACCGATGGTGTTTTCAAAGAATGTCAGCTTATTTTATGCCGTAATGTTTTAATTTATTTCAATGACGAATTACAAAATAAAGTTTTAAAACTGTTTTATGATAGTTTACCTGTTCATGGGTTTTTGGCACTTGGAAATAAAGAAACACTACGATTCAGCACGATTCAAGATAAATTTAGAATTATTGATGGCAAGGAAAAAATTTATCAAAAAATAAAATGATATGAAAACGATAATTATTGGGGGATCAGCAGGTTCTTTTAATCTTATATTATCCATTCTAAAAGGATTGGATAAGGAGATGAATATACCTATCGTCATTATTTTACATAGACTGAAAAATACAAAAACTATTTTAGAAGATTACTTACAATTAGAATCACATTATATAGTAAAAGAGGGAGAGGATAAAGAATTTATAAAAGCTGGATATATTTATACGGCACCATCCGATTATCATTTGTTATTAAATGAAAACTTAAGTTTCTCATTGGATGCTTCAGAAGAAATTAATTATAGCAGGCCATCAATAGATGTCAGTTTTGAGTCTTTTTCTTGTGTTTTAAAAGAAAATTGTTGTGGAATACTTTTATCAGGAGCAAATCAAGATGGAGCAAAGGGATTGAAAATAATTGCAGAGAATAGGGGAGAGACAATTGTTCAAGATTGTAATGAAGCCGAATTTGAATCCATGCCCCGAGCGGCAATTGAAATATATAAAAATCATACAGTGTGCACACTTAACACTATTATTAAAAAAATGAATAGCTATGCCAAATAAAAAACATACTCTTTTATTAATTGATGACAAACCCGAAAATTTGATGGCTTTAAAGAGTATTCTAGATCTTCCGGAAAGAGAAATTATATGTTGTTTGTCTGGAAATGAAGCTTTACAAATATTACTTAAGAAAAAGGTTTCTTTAATTCTTGTTGATGTTCAAATGCCTGATATGGATGGGTATGAGTTTGTGGAAATTATAAAAAGTCATCCAGATACAGCGTTTATTCCTACTATTTTTGTCACAGCAATTAGCAATGAACATAAATATATTACTAAGGCCTATGACTTAGGGGCTATAGATTTTTTATTTAAACCTTTAAATACAGAGATTACTCGAAAAAAAGTAGAATCATTTTTAAAAATTTGGGATTATGATCAAGAACTAAAAAGGTTAAATGAAACACTAGCTCAAAAGAATGAAGAGTTAGAACAATTTGCACATATCATTGCTCATGATTTAAAAACTCCTTTGGGGAATATTCAAGCATTAATTAATCTAATTGAGGAAGACCATATCATTAATGTTGATGGTGAAGTTGCTGAATTGTTTGATATGGTAAAAACTTCGTCAAAAAGTATGTCTAAACTTATTGAAGATTTATTGTATTACAGTAAAAATGTGCAAAATAATGAAGGAAAAGAAGAAGTCAATATTGCATTGGCACTCGATGAAGTTTTAAAACTCATAAATCCACCAGAAAATGTTCAAATTGAGAAAGTAAATTTAAATCATGATATTCTATTTCAACCGATTGCTTTTCATCAAATTATTTCAAATATAGTTTCGAATGCTATTAAATATAATAATAAAGAAATTTCAAAAATTAGCATTAGTTTAGATAGTGAGAATTCCACTTTGTCAATTAAAGATAATGGTCCAGGAATAGCGGACAAGTATCATAATAAAATTTTCGAAATGTTTCAAACTTTAGGTAATAGTTCTAATGGTGAAAGTAGTACAGGAATTGGATTAAACTTAGTTAAGAAACTAGTGGAGAGAAATAATGTTACTATCGATGTTAAAAATAATTCAGATGTAGGATGTGAGTTTGTGATTTCTAATATTGAGATTACAAGTAAGAATGCATAATTCATATTAATTGTTGTGTAATCAATATTTAGCGATGCGATTATTCATTCTAGTTTAAAGGGATTTTGTTGACAAAAATATAATACCTTTGCACTTTAAAAATTTACTAATTTTGTGTGTTATAATAGTGATTGAATAGGGTTCTAAATACTATTTCAATGACATTATAACTTTAAAACAATTAAATAATAATTTATGTCAGACGATAAAAAAGTAATTTTCTCAATGTCAAAATTGAGTAAAACTTATACAGGAGCAGATAAACCCGTTCTTAAAAATATCTATTTAAGTTTTTTCTACGGTGCCAAAATTGGTATTTTAGGTCTTAACGGATCAGGTAAATCTTCTTTATTAAAAATTATTGCAGGAGTAGATAAAAACTACCAAGGAGATGTAGTTTTTGCTCCTGGATATACAGTAGGTTATTTAGAACAAGAGCCTATTTTGGACGACAGTAAAACCGTAATCGAAATTGTTCGTGAAGGGGTTGCTGAAACGATGCAAGTGCTTGAAGAATACAATAAAATCAACGACTTATTTGGTCTTCCAGAAAATTATGAAGATGCAGACAAGATGGACAAATTGATGGATCGTCAAGCAGCGCTTCAAGATAAAATTGACGCATTGGGTGCTTGGGAAATTGATACTAAATTAGAGATTGCCATGGATGCTTTGCGTACTCCAGATGGTGATACTCCAATCAAAAATCTTTCCGGTGGAGAGCGTCGTCGTGTCGCTTTATGTCGTTTGTTATTACAACAACCTGATGTATTGCTTTTAGATGAGCCTACGAATCACTTGGATGCCGAAAGTGTCCTTTGGTTAGAACAACATTTAGCACAATATGCAGGAACAGTAATCGCTGTAACGCACGATAGATACTTCTTAGATAATGTTGCAGGTTGGATTCTTGAGTTGGATAGAGGTGAAGGTATTCCATGGAAAGGGAATTATTCTTCTTGGTTAGACCAAAAGTCAAGCCGAATGGCATTAGAAGAAAAAGTAGCTTCTAAGCGTAGAAAAAACTTAGAACGTGAGTTGGACTGGGTTCGTCAAGGAGCTAAAGGACGTCAAACAAAACAAAAAGCACGTTTACAGAACTACGATAAGTTATTGAACGAAGACCAAAAAGCATTAGATGAAAAATTAGAAATTTATATCCCGAATGGTCCCCGCTTAGGTACCAATGTAATTGAAGCCAAAGGTGTTGCTAAGGCATATGGAGATAAGTTATTGTATGATAATTTGAATTTTACTTTGCCGCAAGCAGGAATTGTTGGAATCATCGGGCCCAATGGTGCTGGTAAATCTACTATTTTCAGAATGATAATGGGTGAGGAGAAACCAGATGCTGGAGAGTTTGCTATTGGAGACACAGTTAAGATTGCTTATGTCGATCAAGCACACTCTAATATTGATCCTAATAAATCAATTTGGGAAAACTTCTGCGATGGGCAAGAATTAATTATGATGGGTGGACGCCAAGTGAATTCACGTGCTTATTTAAGCCGTTTCAATTTTGGTGGAAGCGATCAAAACAAAAAAGTGTCTACACTTTCGGGAGGTGAACGTAACCGTTTGCACCTTGCTATGACTTTGAAAGAAGAAGGAAATGTATTGTTATTGGATGAGCCTACTAATGATTTGGACATTAATACACTACGTGCATTAGAGGAAGGATTGGATAGTTTTGCAGGTTGTGCAGTAGTAATTTCTCACGACAGGTGGTTCTTAGATAGAATTTGTACGCACATTCTAGCTTTTGAAGGAGATTCTGATGTGTATTATTTTGAAGGTGGTTTCTCTGAATACGAAGAGAACAAGAAAAAACGTTTAGGTGGTGATTTAACTCCAAAACGTTTGAAATACAGAAAATTAATTAGAGGATAATTAGTCTAATAATCTATATTAAAAAGGATATCTAAATTTAGATATCCTTTTTTTATTTCTTTTTCTTATCGTTTTTCATTAGTAAAAGTACTGTGGCCACCAAAGCAATGCAAACAAACCCAAAGACAAAAACGATAATAATGGAACCACTATCCCAAGTAATAAGTGCTATATTTTTCATGTTTCTTTATTTTAAATCAAAAATAGAAATTGAGACTTTAATTTAATATGATAAAAGTCATAAACCAACAATAGTTATAAAAATTTTGATTTCAATTCGGGGGTAGGGATCATGCAGCTGTCTTTTTTGCCAAACCATTGGTATCTATTTTTAGCAATGTAATCGTATATATTGTTCGTTAGAGAAGTAGGAAGAGCCTTAAAAATGGATAGTATTGCCATTCCACCACTTAGGTGTTTTGCTATTTCTAAAGCCGCTTCCCCTTTGATGTAATAGGCGATTCCAGGTTCGTAAAGAACAATACTATCTGTTTTTTGGATGTCAACACCAATATGTTTCATAATTTCTTGTCCAATTTCCGATTGCAAAGCCACAAAACGGAAACGGTCTTTTTTGTCATGCCTTATAATAAACTGCACCGCTGTATTACACAGATTGCATGCCCCATCAAAGATGATAATTTTTCTATTTTGTGGGAGTTCAATCATAAGCTATTTTTACAATTTGTCTTGTTGAGTAATTTTATTTATAGTTTTTATTAATGGGACTCGATTACTTGAGTCATTGCGAGGAACGAAGCAATCTCATCAAGTATTTCCGTTCCAATAAGTTTTAATTTGTACGTCGACGTATTTTAGTGTGATTGCTTCGTTCCTCACAAAGACTCTGTTTGTATTTTCTGTTTGTCGACGTATTTTAGTGTGATTGCTTCGTTCCTCGCAATGACCCTATTTATCGATTACTTCTTCTTCATTGCTTCAACTAGTTCTAGTTCGTCCATACTTACTTTGGAAGTAAACATACCGTAATTCACCGTTGCTTTATTTTTCTCAATACTGTCAATTGTTCCAACTGCTTTACCGTCGAGCATGCGCACTCGGTCGCCTAAGCGTATAATAGCTTTGGGTTTTTCTATTATGGGTTTTAGTTTCTTTTCCTTTTTTTCTTTGCGAATTTCCTCTACATGAACTGTAACCTCCTCAATGACTTCTTTTTTCTTGGCTACAATAGCTTTGGCTTCTTTTGGCGTTGCTTTCTTGCGCTTCGAATTTTCTATTTCTATAATTTTCAAAAATTCCCCTATCAGGTCTTTTTTGTTTTTGTTATTGAAATACTTCTCGGCAATATCTTCTATTTTCTGGCCAATGTAAATGGTCTTTTGATTGCTGTCATACAATTCTTGATAGCTCTCTAATTTTTGTTTTATTTTGACATTGATCGTCTCCATTTTCTTGCCTTCTTCACGCGCTTTAGTCTCTTCTTCCTTTAGCGTTTGAGACGTTTTTTCCATCTTAGAACGTTCTTTTTGAAGAGTAGCAATCGTTTTGTCAAAACGTACTTTGCCCACTTCAATTTTCTTTTTGGCTCTATTGATTAAACTAAACGGAATTCCGTTTTTCAAAGCGACTTCAAAAGTGAACGAACTTCCTGCTTGACCTAAAGCCAATTTATACATGGGTTCCAATGACTTTTCGTCAAACATCATATTAGCATTAGTAGCATAAGGCAACTCGTTGGCAAGGATTTTCAAGTTGGAATAATGCGTTGTAATAATTCCAAAGGCTTCTCTATGGTAAAACTCTTCCAAGAAAATTTCAGCCAATGCACCTCCTAATTCAGGATCAGAACCGGTACCAAATTCGTCAATCAAGAACATCGTTTTGCGATTGCACTTCTTGAGAAAGTAGTTCATGTTCTTAAGTCGGTAACTGTAGGTACTAAGTTGATTTTCAATAGATTGGTTATCACCAATATCAGTAAGTATTCTATCGAATAAAAAGGTTTCTGAACGCTCGTGAACCGGAATCAACATCCCTGATTGTAGCATTAATTGCAATAAACCAACTGTTTTTAAAGAGATGGTTTTACCACCTGCATTAGGTCCAGATATGACAATAATTCTGTTTTCCTGTTGCAGCTCGATAGTTTGCGGATGCGTGATTTCCCTTTTCTGTTTGTTATTCAAATACAAAATAGGATGATACGCATCTCTAAAAAAGAGTCGGCGATTGTCAGTGATTTGAGGCATGATTCCGTTGATTCTATCGGCGTATTTTGCTTTGGCAGCAATCACATCGATATCACTAAGGAAATCTTGGTATTGTTTTAATAACGGTAAATACGGACGAATATCATTTGATAATTGTTTTAGAATCCGAGTGATTTCTTCCTTTTCTTCATATTCCAGATTACTTAGTTCCCGTGAATATTGTAAAGTAGCCTCAGGTTCGATATAAGCAATACTTCCTGTTTTAGAACTTCCAAGTATTGATCCTTTTACTTTACGGCGGTACATGGCTAAAACAGCCAAAACGCGGCGGTTTTGTACAAAACTCTCTTTGATGTCGTCTAGGTAGCCTAAACTATTGTATTGCGTTAATGCTGATCCAAAACTTTGATTTACTTTTCCGCGTACGGAATTCATACTTCTACGAACATCTAGTAATACGGGGGAAGCATTGTCTTTTATCTCTCCATATTTATCAACGATTTGATCAATTTGAGTGATAATATCTTTAGTCAATTCTACTTGATTGGCTCTGGTGTTTAAATGCGGGTAATAATCATCAAACTTTTTAAAAAAATTCAATAAAAAATTCACTGTAGAAGAAAGCGTTGCTATCTTTCTAAAACTTCCTACTTCTAGAAAACTATCCTCAATGGCTAGAAATTTAATTTCGTGTGTGATGGCATCAAAACCATGATTGGGAATTGCATTATTATTTTGAAAAGACGAAACATACTCTGAAGTTTGCATTAAAGCCTGCATCAAAGTTTCTTTATCTTTAAAGGGAGTTATTTCTAAAGCTTTTTGTTTTCCAATGTCAGTATTGCAGATCGTTGAAATCGTTTCTAGAACAGTTGGAAATTGTAAATCTTGTAATGTTTTTTCGGTAATGGATATCATTTTTTGAGATAAGTTGCAAAGTCACAAAGTTACAAAGTAATTTGAATGTATTATTTTTTATCTTTGTTTAATGAAAAAAGATGAAATTATTAACGTCCTTCAAAAAGACAAGCAGTACCTAAAAGAAAATTATGGTGTTGTGACGATTGCTTTGTTTGGTTCTTATGCTAAAGGATTAGAAAATCCGGAGAGTGACGTTGATTTTTTTGTTGAATTTAATAAACCCTCTTACAGTATTTTAATGGGGTTGTATTCTTACTTAGAGGATAAATTAAATTCTAAAATTGAAATTGTTAGAAAGGGGCCACATATTTCGGACCGTTTTTTTAATAGTATTGAAAAAGATTTAATTTATGTATGATGACGTTTATAAATATTCGTTAGAAACTATTTTAGAACACATCACTATTTGTAATAAAAGATTTACTGAAATCAATGTGGCATCCGATTTTGTAGCTACTGAATACGGTAAAATTTTATTAGACGCAATTGTAACCCGACTTCAAGCAATAGGAGAGAACGTTAAAAACAGTTCGAGAAAACATAATTTATTACAGGATAATTATCCAGAAATAGAATGGAATAAAATTATTCGATTTCGTGATTTTATCTCCCATCATTATGAAATGCTGGATTTTGAGGTGATTTATGAAATAGGTGAAAATTATTTACCACAATTAGAAGTAGCAATTAAAACCGAATTAGGGAAATTCAAATAATATGCAAATTAATCTTAATCCGGAGTGGGAGAGCATTGTATCGGAAGAAACGCAGCAACCGTATTTTAAAGAATTACTTTTGAATGTGGAGCAAGAATATCAAAATAGCGTTTGTTATCCACCACAAGAGTTGATTTTTGCCGCTTTTGACTATTGTAGTTTTGATGATTTAAAAGTGGTTATCATTGGTCAAGACCCGTATCATGGGGAAGGAGAAGCAAATGGATTGTGTTTTTCGGTAAATGATGCCGTTCGAATTCCACCATCGTTGCGCAATATCTATCGGGAAATTAATGATGATTTGGATTCGATTTTCATGCCTAATTCAGGGAATTTAGAGTCTTGGGCTAGGCAAGGCGTATTGCTTTTAAATGCTTCGCTAACCGTGAGAAAAGACACGCCCAATAGTCACAAACATTTAAAATGGAATTTGTTTACAGATGCTGTTATTCAAAAAATATCAGAAGAAAAGGAAGGAATTGTTTTTTTACTTTGGGGTGCATTTGCACATAAAAAAGGATTGAAAATTGATCGTACAAAACATTTGGTTTTAGAATCGGGGCATCCATCACCTATGAGTGCCAATCAGGGGAAGTGGTTTGGGAACAAACATTTTAGCCAAGTAAATGCGTATTTAGAAAAAGCGGGAAAGACTGTAATTTCTTGGTTTTAGAATAGATGCTAGTCGATTGCAGTTTGCGTGAGGGATAATAGCTAGCTACCAAGTAGCGCGGATAGCCCGACACCACTAAAAAAAGAGGCTCATTACCGTACTGATAATGAGCCTCTTTTTTTAGTGGTGGCACGCCCAAATAAGGAACGTACTAGTTTTTTATAATTTCCTCTAAGGTAGCTTTGTCCTCGCGGTTGCTGATTTTAAGTGTTATAGGAATATTTTTCATTGTCTTTCCTTCAATAACGTATAGTTTAGCTTTATGAAACTCCGTATTGCTTTTATCAAAGTCAACATCTCCGTATTGCAAAGTGTTTTTGATATCAATGGTGTCAATCCAGCCTTCGGCTAAAACTTTGGACGCTTTTTCGGAATAATCGAAAGGTTTGTTTCTTAAGTCGTTTAAAACTCTAGAATTTGGAAAATAATTACAACGGGTGTCTTTACCGCTAAAAACTAAGGCTACGAAAAACAGACCCATAACTAATCCCACTAAATAGTAGGCAAAACGTTGTGCAAACTTCATGAATTATTTTTTTTGGCAAAGGTAAAGGAAAGATTTCTTAAAACACAATTAAATTGATGTCGTTATTGGGTAAATCGAACCAGTCTCCAATGGCTTTATTGGTCAGAATTCCATGGTACAAATAAACGCCATGTTTCAAGCCCATATCACAACGAATGGCGCTTTCAAGTCCGCCATCTTCGGCAATTTGCATTAAAAAGGGAGTGATAATATTGCTGATAGAAAGCGAAGCCGTTTTAGAATAGCGAGATGGAATATTGGGTACGCAATAATGCAAAACGTTGCTTTTTATGAAAGTAGGTCTTTCATGCGAAGTTACTTCAGAGGTTTCAAAACAACCGCCTGTATCAATGCTTACATCTACAATTACAGCTCCTTTTTTCATGTGTTCCACCATGGTTTCACTAACAATAACGGGACAGCGATCGATACCCCGCATAGCACCAATGGCTACATCACAACGTCTAAGGGCTTTTAATAACCCTTTGGTTTGTATGGTGGAAGTAAATATTCGTTGGTTCAAACTGTTTTGCAAACGGCGCAATTTTGTGATTGAATTGTCAAAAACTTTTACCGTTGCACCAAGACCTAAAGCCGTTTTTGCAGCAAATTCACCTACTGTTCCAGCACCTATAATCACCACTTCAGTAGGGGCGACTCCAGTAATATTACCAAACAACAATCCTTTTCCAAATTCATTGGTAATCATTAATTCGGCAGCGATTAATATGGAAGCAGTACCTGCAATTTCACTCGAGGAACGTACTGCAGGGTAAGAACCGTCTTGGTCTTTTATGTATTCAAAAGCGAGAGCCGTTATTTTTTTCTTGGTTAACGCTTCAAAATAGGCCTTGCTTTTTGTTTTTAATTGGATAGACGAAATCAAGATGGTTTGTGGATTCATCATTTCAATTTCTGCTAGTGTAGGCGTTCCTACTTTTAGAATCATAGGGCAACCAAATACTTTTCGGGTATCATTGGTTATTTCTGCTCCAGCGTCACTGTATTCTTTATCCGAGTAACTGGAGTTTTCTCCAGCTCCTGCTTCAATCATTACACGATGTCCTTGAAAAGTCAAGGAATTTACAGCATCGGGCGTAAGGCAAATGCGACGCTCTTGGTAACTGGTTTCGTTAGGAATACCAATAAAAAGATCGCTCTTGCGTCTTGCTACCTCCAGTTTTTCTTCCTGTGGTAAAAGTTCTGCTTTCGTGAATGGATAAAAAGATATTGACATTGTTGTTGTGATGATTAAAGAGTAAAATTACATAAAAAAGTTTAAAAAAAAACTGATTTTTATCAATTAGCAATCAATAAAAAAGGTTAGTAGTAATTAATCCATAATTCGTTCCATTTTTATATCAGCTCTTTCGTACACGCCATCTTCTAGGGCGACTTCAACAAATCCATACTTTTCATACAAATGTATTGCTGGAATCAATTTTCTGTTTGAATATAAAATTAGCTTTTTCATTTGTTGCTCGCTAGCCACTTGGATGCAGTGATCTAATAGCTTTTTTCCTATTCCTAAACCTTGAACACCATCCGTAACTGCCATTTTGCTTAATTCAAAGTCGGTTTCATTGATTTTTATAAGCGAGACTGTACCCACAATTTTATTGTTGTACTGCGCATAAAAAATCATTCCACCTGGTTCGATGATGTATTTTTGTGGATTGGAGAGTACTTGCTCGTCTTTGGGCTCTATTTTAAAATAACGCTTCAGCCATTCCTCATTCAAGGTTTTTATGGCTTCCTTTAATTCATCCGAAAAAGGAATAATAAAAACAGTATTTTCTGAACTCATTGTAGTGGTATTAGCTTAAATGCAATAGACGTTTGCCATCAGGAAGGACTTCAATTTTAATAACGGAATGTTCCTCCGGAATCAAATTCGGAATCTGTTCTGCCCATTCGATAAAACACCAATTTCCAGAATAGAAATAATCATCGGCTCCCATGTCCAGCGCTTCCGTTTCATTCTTCAATCTATAAAAATCAAAATGGTAAACAATTTGATTGTCAACAGTATGGTATTCGTTAACTAAAGAAAAGGTTGGACTGCTTGTCGCTTCTGTAACGCCCAGCGTTTTGCACAATTGTTTGATAAAAGTCGTTTTTCCAGCACCCATTTCTCCATGAAAAAGAATTACTTTTTTTGGGTTTTGAGCCACTACTATTTCCGCTACGGAGGCGATGTCTTCTAATGAAAAAATAAATTCCATTTTTTATTATTATTTTAAATTCTGAATTATAAATTTTGAATTCAATTCTCTCTTCTATTACAATAGTATAAACCTGAAACCTTTTTTATATCCACAATCAAGGCAACCATAAACTTGAAACAAAAGAAACCTTAAACTATATTTTCAAACTACGTCAAACCTGAAACTTTTTTTATTACTACAATCAAGGCAACCTTACACAAAAAAAACTTTAAACAAAGTTTTTTCTACTTCGGATTAAACACCAAACAAGGAATAATCATTTCTTCTAGCGAAATCCCTCCATGTTGGTACGTATTCTTATAGTAACTCACATAATGATTGTAATTGTTGACATACGCCAAGAACAAATCATTTTTTGCAAAAATATAAGAACTACTCATATTTATGGCAGGCAATCCTATTTTTTTTGGTTCTTTTACAGCATATACATCTTTGTACTCGTAGGTTAAGCTGCGACCGGTTTTGTAACGCAAGTTCAAACTCGTGTTTTTATCACCCACCACTTTCGATGGATTTTTCACATTGATTGTTCCGTGATCCGTAGTTAGAATCAGTTTAAAACCCAGTTTTTGTGCCTGTTGAATGATTTCTAACAAAGGAGAATTCTTGAACCAACTCAGCGTTAGCGAGCGATACGCCTTATCATCGGAGGCTAATTCTTTTACCACATCCATTTCGGTTTTCGCGTGAGAAAGCATATCTACAAAGTTATATACTACGGTAACTAGGTCGTTGTCTTTTAGTCCCTTGAAATTCTCTACCAGTTTTTTACCCGAAGCCAAATTCGTGATTTTAAAATAATCCTCTTTGATTTTCAATCCCAATCGCTTCAATTGAGCCGACAGGAACTCGGCCTCATACAAGTTTTTTCCACCTTCCTCAGGATCATTTTTCCAGTATTGCGGAAACTGTTTTTCCATTTCCAGAGGCAATAAACCAGAGAAAATCGCATTTCGAGCATACTGCGTCGCCGTAGGCAAAATAGAGTAGTAGGGCACCTCTTTTTCTAGTTTATAATGTTCAGCGACTACGCTTTCAAAGGTTTTCCATTGGTCGTAACGCAAATTATCAATTACGACAAACAGCACTGGTTTGTCTTTTTTAACCAACTCCGGAACCACTAATTCTCTAAATAACGTATGGGATTGCACGGGTTTATCAGCTTTTGGCAAAAACCAATCTTCGTAATTGCGTTCTATAAATTTCCCAAACTGCGAGTTGGCTTCTGCTTTTTGAGATTCCAGTATTTCCACCATGCTTTGGTCGTTGATGGTTTCCAACTGCAGTTCCCAAAATATCAATTTTTTGTACAACTCAATCCAGTCTTCATAGGAGTTCACCATCGCCATTTCCATCGTAATTTTTCTAAACTCTTTCTGGTAATCCAGCGTTGTTTTTTGCGAAATCAAGCGCGAGTGATCCAAGTTCTTTTTCAAACTCAGCAAAATCTGGTTGGGGTTCACCGGTTTTATTAGGTAATCGGCAATTTTAGACCCTATGGCTTCCTCCATAATATACTCTTCCTCACTTTTGGTAATCATAATCATGGGAACCATACTCTTTTTCTCCTTCATTTCCGACAGCGTTTCCAGCCCGCTCATACCCGGCATATTCTCATCCAGAAAAACGATATCAAAATTCTCATTTTCAAAAATATCAATCGCATCCCGACCGTTATTACAAGTCGTCACACTATAATTTTTTTGTTCCAAGAAAAGGATGTGTGGTTTCAAGTAATCAATCTCATCATCCACCCAAAGTATTTTTATCTTATCCATATCGTTATTTATCAAGAATTAAATGCGCTAGCAAGATGCCAAATTACATTTTTTTAAAAGGTCTAGATATTAATATTATTATAAAATTTACTGTTAAAACGCTATTGGGTGCGGATTAGTACTTTTTTCTGGGCGTGCCCTCCGCCAAAGCTCCGGTCGGGCAGTCCACTGCAAGTCCTCGCCCCGCCAAAAAAAGCGGGGCTGTGGGCTTTCCGTTTCCGTCCCTCACGCAGGATTGGGATTGCTAGAATGATTTGTTCTCCTAATTACGGGCAAAATGAGGAAAACCGTAAAGAGATTGATTTTCTACAACTTACATTTGGAATATTGGTATTTTAATAGTTTTGGCTATCCGAAAAAACACCATAACAAAAGTACTTCACAACATAAACAACAACAGAAATGGAAGATTTAAAATTAAAATTGCAACAGTTACATCAAAGAGTTGACTCTCTAAAAGACCAAATAAATACAGAAGAAGCAACTAAAAATGCATTTGTAATGCCTTTTATTCAAATTCTTGGATATGATATTTTTAATCCAACAGAAGTAATTCCTGAATTTGTTTGTGATATTGGAACTAAAAAAGGAGAAAAAATAGATTATGTAATTAAAAAAGATGGGGAACCCATTTTAATAATTGAATGTAAAAATTGGAAAGAAAATGTTGATGCTCATAATTCTCAACTTCATAGATATTATCACGTTTCAAAATCACGCTTTGGAGTTTTGACAAACGGTCATATTTATAATTTTTATGCAGATTTAGAGAAACCTAATATAATGGATGAAAAACCATTTTTTACTTTAGACATATCAAACTTAAAAGATACAAGCTTAAAAATTCTAGAAAATTTTTCTAAAAACGGATACAACCTTGAAGAAATTTTAGATTCAGCAGAAGGATTAAAATATATAAAGGCTATTAGAAACGAATTTGAAAAAGAAATACAAGAACCTTCGGATGAAATAGTTCGTCTTTTAGTAAACAGATTTTTCAACAAACCTTTAACAGCTCCAAGATTAGTTGCATTCAAAGAATATACTAAAAAAGCATTCTCAAACTCAATAAATGAATCAATAAACTTCAGATTGACAAATGCTTTAAATATAACTGAAACCGTTCCATCAAAGACTAATGAACCAACTATAGCTATTGATGAAAATGTTGAAACTCCAAAATTCATTACAACGGAAGAAGAGATTGAAGGTTCTCAAATAGTAAAAGCCATTTTAAGAGAAATTTTGCCAGCGTCTCGCATTGCATTTAGAGATACTCAATCATATTTTGGTATTTTATTAGATGACAATAATAGAAAGCCAATTTGTCGCTTACATTTTAATTCAGCAAATAAATATGTTGAACTTTTCAACAATGGAAAAGAGAATGGAGAGAAAAAATTAATTTCTTCCTTAGACGATATTTATAATTATAAAACTGAATTATTAACTACAATAAAAAACTACGAATAACATAAGAAGTAAAATAGCAATGACTAGCCAACTGCTAATACGAATTGTTCTCCTAATTACGGGCAAAATGAGGAAAACCGTAAAGAGATTGATTTTCTATAACTTACATTTGGGTATTGGTATTTTAATAAAAAAAATCATACATTTGAAAACCACGTAAAAACAAAATTAATCCACAATAAGATGAAAGTACACTTTCCTTTTGTTGTGGATTTTTGTTTCGAGTATCGTGAGAGAGAATTTAATTAAAAGAAGTATAAAATTTAGGTTATATACTAGTTGGGGGCAATGCTAAAAAAAACAGAAAAAACATACTAAAATATGAGATTTAGAAAAAGAGTAAAAGTTTTCCCCGGATTCCATTTGAATCTTTCAAAATCGGGAATAAGTTCAACACTAGGTGTGAATGGAGCAAGTGTAAACTTCACTAAAAAAGGAAGTTATTTAAACACTGGAATTCCCGGAACAGGGTTGTATGACCGAAAAAAAATTGGAACAAAACAGAATTCAAATTTCACTGATTCTACAGAAAATATTGAACATAAAAGTAATAGTACACAAGTAATTGTTGGTGAAATTAAAAGTGCAGAAGCTGATAAATTAACAAGCGCAAATCTTATTGAGCTAAAAGAAACACTTGAAGAAGTTTATAAAGACAGAATTGAACTTAATCAAGAAATTATACAAACGAAAAAAGAAATTAAATCTGCAAAAACTATACGTATAGTAGCATCTATTTTTGTTGTCGGACTGTTCGTTAAAACGTTTAAGAATAAAATTCTCGATAAAGAGGAATATTTGCGTGATTTAGAACATCAATTAGAAAATAGTTTCATAAATATTGATGTAGAATTTGACAAATCTTTTGAAGAAAAATACAATGGTTTACTAAATTCTTATAATGAACTCTTAACAACCGAAGTAATTTGGGACATTACTTCAAGCATACAACAGGATATGAAAACTACAAGAAGTGCTGCATCAAGTGTTGTAACTCGTAAACCTGTTAAATTTAAATTCGATAATATTGATATTATAAAATCAACTTATCCAGCATTTCATTTTGAAAATAAAAATGGTGGAGATTTATACATATATCCTGCATTCATAATTTTCACTACAAGCAATAATAAATTTGCACTAATTGATATTAAAGATTTAGAATTAACTTTTTCACAACAAAGATTTTTAGAAGAAGAAAAAATCCCTTCAGACACAAAAATAATTGATAAAACTTGGGCGAAAGTAAATAAGAATGGATCACCAGACAAAAGATTCAAAGGCAATTATGAAATACCAATTGTAAGTTATGGAAAACTTGAAATTAAAACTTCTTTCGGTCTAAATGAATTATATTCCTTTAGTAACTTTGAAAAATCAGGACAGTTTTCAGAAACTTTTTTGGACTATAAAAAAGCTCTTTAATTAAAGCACAGCCCCTAACAGCAGTTACAAAATACACAAGGCTTTTGTGGAATTTCCGTTTCGCAACATGTTTACGTTTAGCGGAAAATACTCGGGTTTCCGAATCCTTGTGCATCGTGTAGCTACGAAACGTCAAACTGTCTAAAAACCTCAGTTTTGAGTTTTTGTTCTCGGATTCCTATCTTTTAAAAATATAAAATATGGAATTTTTAGAGAGTTTATTTAGGTTATTAGACGAACTGACGTTGTAGGCAATGATACCGAACTTTGCGCGTAAACCCTCACCATAAACCAAAATAGTAATGAATATTGAAAGTATACTAAGTAAAATAAAACTTTTTGAAGAATTAGTAATCGATTCAGGACTTAAACGTGATTTGGTAGATTACATTGGTGCGATAGCTCAATCACAAAATAGGAATCTTATCTTTATGAAAGATATATCAGAAAAAGTGAAAACTTATTTTTTTGTAATAGAAAATAATTCTCTTGCTTCTGAGTTAAAACATATTTTGAAAGATTCTGAACCATTTACATCTTTAGATATTATTAATCAAATTGATGAAATTAACAACGACCCAGTTTTAACCGCTGAAGAATACTTTCAAAAATTTTATGCTCTATTAGAGAAGTTGAATTTAAAAATTGACGAAAATCTAAATGAAATTAAAGTCGCCGAAAAAATATTTACTAAATATGCTACAAGTGATAATCTTGTCGAAGGGCAAGCTGAACAAGCATTAGTTTCATTAGTTTTTAAAGATTTACAATCTACAGGAAGTTTAAAAGAATTTTCAAAAGCATTGAATCGCTGGAACAGGACTCTTTTAATCTATCATACTTTATTAAAATCAAAATCGCCAGAAGAAATTTCTTTAGTAGAAATCCAAAATGGCTCAATAGATGTAATTTTTAACATTGATTTTGACATTGCAATAGACTTAACGGAACTAATAACTTTCGGATTGAAGGCATATGGTGCTTATTTATTATTGAAATCAAAAGTTGCTAAGGAATTTTTATCAACCTATATTGGAAATAAGAAGTTGTTGAAGCTGGAAGAAGATAGAGAAATCTTAATGCTTGATAATATAAAAGAGTCAATCAAAACTAAGGCTTTAGAACAACATAAAAGGAAACTTAAAGAAGACAAAGCTATTGAAAAAACTGGTGTTGAAAAAAAGATAGACGAAATTAGCAATGTAATTACAGACCACATTATTAAAGGTAATGAAATAAAGTTACTTAATGCACACGAAGAAGTTACCGAAGATGGCGAAGAGAAAATTTCCGTTGTCTTACGAGAAGAAACTGCTATTGTGAGAGAAAGATTCAAACAATTAGATGATGCTAATAAACAATTGCTTTTAGATAAATTTACAATTATAGACGAAGAGCCTGAAAATAAAATCCCAGCTAGCGCGAGCGTCTCGCTCGTGCCCACAAAGTAAATAAAACCAAAGTTGTATGAAAAAATATACATGTAGTTTTCTATTATAGCAGTTTATTTTGATAATTTATTTATAAAATAGTTCATTAATAAAAATATCAAAAATAATGGTTTACTTTATTTTAAATTTATTTTGATAATGGGCACGAGCGAGACGTTCGCGCTAGCGGTCTTTAGCTACGATGAGCTTAACCATAAAGCAAATACTGTAATAAATATGAGTACAAAATATAAATTTGGTGAAAGTACAGGTGCTTATTTTGTAAGTTTTGCAACCATTAATTGGATTGATGTATTTACACGAGATACTTATTTTGAGAATATCATTGAATCCTTAGATTTTTGTAGAAAAAATAAAGGAATGGAAATTTATGGTTATTGCATTATGCCAAGTCATGTTCATTTAATTTTTCGTTCAAGTAATGGAGATCCTTCAGGTTTGATGAGAGATTTTAAAGGTTTTACATCTAAAAAAATGCTCAAAACAATTGAAGAAAATGTTCAAGAAAGTAGAAGAGAATGGATGCTTTGGATGATGGAACGTGCAAGGAAAAAGAATAGCAATGTAAAACACAGACAGTTTTGGCAACAAGACAATCATCCAATTGAAATTTGGTCTTTAAAAGTTTTTGAACAAAAACTTAAATATATTCATCAAAACCCTGTAGAATCTGGTTTTGTAACTGATTCAATTGATTGGAAATACAGTTCAGCTAGAAACTATGGAAATAATGATCATACAATTTTAGAAATAGATATGAATTGATTTTTATTGTGGGCACGAGTGAGATGCTTGTGCTAGCAGTGGGCTCGTGAAAAACAAAACCAATTACCTACATTTATAATCCCAGAATGTTATACTTTATTTTAGAAAAACAATATGTATAAAAGAAATTTAAAAGAAAATCTAACAATAATTTTTTTGATTTTAATTGCAAATTCCACTTTTGCACAGAAAAAAGAATTCCGAGAAGCGGTTGTTGATAGTTTAGCTTTCGTAAATAACAGAAAAATAGTAAACAGCCTAAATACGGATGTCTATCTAAAAAAAACATTTAGTAAAGAAAATATACAAATTCCGTATCGGCTTCTAAAGCCAAAAAATAATAGTAATAACCAAAAATATCCTTTAGTAATTACCTTCCACAACTCTACCCGAATTGGAAATGATAATGAAAATCAACTTGAACCATTTGCAAAAATTTGGTTAAGACCTGAAATTTATAATAAATATCAATGTTATGTAATTGCACCACAATTCAGCAAGCGTTCTTCAAATTATGAAAAGAATATTGATGGTATTCAAATTTCAAAATCTTCAAAAGATGTTTTTGCGGTATTGGAATTAATTAAAAATGTTGAAAAAGAATATCCAAACATTGATAAAAATAGGATTTACTTAATTGGTTATTCTATGGGGGCATCAACTGCACAAAACGTACTGAATATTGCGCCAAACATATTTGCGGCTACCGTTTCTGTTGCAGCCGTTCCTGATTTTTCAAATCTTAAAAAATTAAGCAAGAAAAATTTATGGCTTATACATGGGGAAAAAGATGACGAGAATCCCTATATCGGAAGTGTTGAATTGTTTAATAAATTACTTTCAAACAAAAATTTGATTTTTACGACTTTTAATAACCTCAATCATAATACTATTGTCATTCCTTTTTTAATAACCGAGGAAATTCCTAAATGGTTATTTGATAAGCATAAATAAAAAACATCTCTTACCTACATTTATAATCCATAGTCACCATAAAATTGGAAAACTAAAAAACTATAATTATCGAAATCTAAATCACAAATCAATATGAAAAAAAGGTCAAAATCATTTTTAGCAGTACTATTTATTTGTTTAACATCAACCGCAAGTTTTGCTCAATTGTCATCAACCAAAATTGACTCTTTGATGCAAGAGGCATTACAAAAGTTTAAGGTAGCAGGTGCTGCCATCGCTATTGTTAAAGACGGCAAAATTATCCATCAAAAAGGATATGGAGTTAATTCTATTGTTACCAAGCAAGTGGTCAATGAAAATACTAATTTCCAAATTGCCTCCAATACTAAAGCATTTACAACGGCTGCTTTGGCTATTTTAGAAGACGAAGGCAAATTAAAATGGACCGATAAAGTGATTGACCATATTCCCGAATTTAAAATGTATAACGATTATGTTACTGCCAATTTTACCATCCTAGATTTATTAACACACCGCAGTGGCCTTGGTTTGGGTGTTGGGGATTTAATGTTTTTTCCTGATGGTTCTAACTTTACTGTGAACGATGTGGTGACTAGCTTTCAACATTTTAAAGCGGTTTCGCCCTTTAGAACGCAATATGATTATGATAATTTACTGTATATCGTTGCAGGAGAGGTTATCGCTAGAGAGAGTGGCATGAGTTATGAGCAATTTGTGCAACAACGCATCATCACTCAATTAGAAATGAACCGTACTTATGTGGGGAGCTTACTGAAAGACAAGAGTAATCTAGCGGTTTCGCACTCATCAGAATCAGGGACTATAAAAACCATTGAATCGTATGCTATTAGTACAGCAAGTGCAGCGGGAGGTGTATACTCAAATGTAGCCGACTTGTCAAAATGGATGATGACACAGATGAATAAAGGAAAATATGGTGTTGATATGCAATCTACTTTGTTTTCTGAAAAAAATCATAACGAAATGTGGCGCATACATACCGTAGAGCAGGCCAATCCAGACCCAAGATATAATTCTCATTTTGCGGGTTACGGTTTAGGATTTGAATTAGGGGATAGCAAAGGGAATTTTAAAGTTTCTCATACAGGCGGTCTGCCAGGCATGTTATCTATAATTACGATGTATCCTGACATGAACTTAGGAATTGTTATTTTGACCAATACGGAGAATGGTGGAGCTGGTTTATTTAGTGCAGTTACCCAAACGATAAGCGACAGTTATTTAGGTTTAGACGATTTTGGGTGGACCGATAAAATGGTGGGATGGATGAATGAAGGTAGAAATCAAGGTGATGATGTAACCAAGGAAGTTTGGAAAAAAGTAGAAGCTGTAAAAAACACCAAAATCAAAAATCAAGATTTTATAGGTGTTTATGAGGACAACTGGTTTGGAAAAGTGGAAGTATTTTTAAAAGACAAGAAATTGTGGATGAAATGTTTACGTTCGCCAAAATTAAATGGTCCTTTGGCTTTTTATGATGCCAATACATTTGCCATAAAATGGGAATATCAAGCGATGAATTGTGATGCGATGGCCACTTTTACCGCAGACGAAACCGGAAAAGCACAATCGATAAAGATGAAAGGAATTTCACCAAATATTGACTTTAGTTTTGACTTTCAAGATTTAGACCTAAAAAGAGTAAACTAGTAAACCAATAAGAATAAATCCAACTTAATTAGTGCAAGTCTGTTGATCATTTCCAAAAGAATTCTTGACAGACTAGTTGCGCTAACAATTCTCTTAAAATAGTAGTTTTTTTACCAATAATTCTATCGAAAATCCTTCCCATACCAATAGAACATAAGTCTAAAGAGGTTTGGAATGCTATTTTTCTATACAACAAGTTGAAGAAATTAAGAATCCACATTTTAACTAACTAACAATTATATAATATTTGTCTTTATTTATATAAGTCTTACCATTACTTTCTTCCTACATTTATCATCAGAAAAACGGAAAAGTAGTTGTGGCGATTCCCGACACATAAATAACTACCAAAACGAATAAATTAAAAAATAATTGATATGAATTTCAATGTAAACTGTTCGCTTTCGTATGTTGTAAATGGTCCTACCACTTTCATCTTTAATATTCAAGCCTTAAATACCTATAGTCAAAAAGTCTTGCAAGAAAATATTCAGGTAGATCCACCAATGTATTTAGAACAATATACTGCCCACGACGGTAGTTCTAGGTTTATTCGTCTTAAGGTTCTGCAACCCACTACTTTCACCTTAACATATTCAGCAGTTGTAGATATGAACTATAAAATCATAGATGAAAGTGCCTCTGCCAATGTCGTCGATGTAGTAGAATTAGACAGTTATATTGCTTCATTTCTGTATCCAAGTAGGTACTGTCAATCCGATCTAGTTATAGAATTCGCATACAATCAATTCGGGCAATATAATTCGGTTTACGAAACCGTTGTGGCTATAACTGAATGGATTTATAACAATATTAGTTATACCAGCGGAAGCACAAATTCACAAACTTCGGCTATCGATACTTTAAATGATAGAGTAGGGGTATGTCGTGATTTTGCACACTTGGGAATAGCGCTGTGTAGAGCTTTAACAATTCCTGCGAGATACTTCACAGGATATGCGTATCAATTAAATCCACCCGATTTTCATGCTTGTATGGAAGTATATATAGATGGAAACTGGATTGTATTTGATTCAACTAAATTAGCACCACTCAACGGATTAATAAAAATTGCTAACGGAAGGGATGCTGCAGATGCTGCTGTTGCCAGTATTTTTGGTGACGCTTATGGTACAAACGTAATTGTTGACTGCCAAGTAGTCGATCCATCATTTCAACCTTATAAATATGACGGAAATTATAAAGGTTTGTCTTTTCAATAAAAAGGAATACCTAATTGTCATTTTGAATAAGTAAATAACAATCTTTGCCCTTTCTATGTGATTTCTCTCTAGAGTGGAAATGATAAATAATTGAATTCTAGCAAGTAACTGTAATCTAAAACCAAAAATAAGTTGTTAATTTATATGTTATTTTCAAAAAGCGAAATGCTAATTAGAATCAAATAATGAAACAATCACAAAGAGGAGAATTTTATGGGCAAACGAACAAAACGATTCATTTAGATGGAATTACGTTGACCGATACCGTTTATACACACGATAAAGTAGATTGGCATTATCACGAAAATGCCTATTTTACTTTTATTTTGGAAGGAAATGTGATTGAAGGAAATAAAAAGGAGATATACAACTGCTCCGCAGGGAGTTTGCTATTTCACAATTGGCAAGAGCCACACTACAATATCAAACCCAAAGGATTTACAAGAGGTTTTCATATTGAAATAGAAAAAAAATGGTTTGATGATTTAGAATTTGATGCGAATAATTTAGAAGGGAGTATCAATATTGCCAACTCTGATTTGAAATTTTTAATGTATAAAATTTTTAGAGAAACCAAAATGGACGATACCACAAGTCCGCTTTCTATTCAAACTTTATTATTAGAATCCTTAGCCAAAATGTTAATTGATAAGCAAACTAAGGCGAATATTAAGCCTACTTGGGTTTCGGAAATCAATATGATATTGAATGAACAATTTACAGATGCACTTACCTTAGACTATTTGTCAAAAACGGTAAACATTCATCCTGTGCATTTATCAAGAGACTTTTCTAAATACTTTCATTCTAGTTTTGGAGAATACATTCGAAAATTAAAAGTCGAAAAATCATTGCGACTCATCTCTCAGAAAAAATTAAGTTTGACCACCATAGCCTTAGATTGTGGCTTTGCAGATCAAAGTCATTTTACCCGTTGCTTTAAAGAAATCAATGGAATTAATCCTTCTGAATATAGAAAAATTCTTTTCAGTTAATTTTACCAATGTTAATTCTGTTCTATTTTTTAACTCATTTGGGTTATAGTTTTGTGCCTAAATAAGTAACCAATTATGAAAAAGTTTTTCGCCACCATTTTAGTTAACTTGGTTTTTCTAACCAGTTTTGGACAAATAAAAAATGTAGTAGCCACCGAAGGCATTACAACCGATTTGCACAAAGCGAATGTTGGAAAAATTACTTTCATGAATGGTAATATTCCATTAGTTCAATATAAAGAATCGGATTTCTTAACTTCCTTTAATTTAACTCGAAAATCAGACTTGAATATCCGGGTTTTCATGAATAATTCGGTTACCAATTATCTGCATCAATTGGCTCCCGATTTACCAATTGAAGAATTACTAAATGTAGGAAATCTTCAATTTTTATTTTACATTGATGGCAAATTTATTTACAAAGAAAACATTCATCATGGTTGCAGTTTTGGATCTGGCGGTACTAAAAATGCGTCTACCACTTTCAGAGTGCCATTGACGAGTTCTAAAGGCGAAGATTGGTGGGCGATGTATCTTTGGGATCGATTTAAAACTAAGGGTGGAGAAAAAGCATTGACTGAAGGCAAACACCAACTCAAAATGGAGATTAGACCCTATGTGAAAAGAGAAGAGGGTAGCGACGCAATAGTTGGTGATTTAATTGCTGCAGGTCAAGTACAACTTGTAATTAAAACACCTAAAATAACGGCCGAACAAATGGCGATTCAAGCCATTCAACCCAATAGCGGTTGGGAGATTTCCAAATTGCCTTTTGACAAAACCAAAATTGAAATGCTCAATTCGGAAATTGCCAAGTACAATTTGAAAGAAATCACCAGTATTGTAGTCATTAGAGAGGGAAAACTAATGCTGGAAGAATACTTTAATGATGCCGATAGAAATACATTGCACGACACGAGATCCGCAGGAAAGTCATTTACATCCACTTTAATGGGTATGGCGATTCGTGATGGATACATTAAAAATGAAAATGAAACATTGAATTCTTTCTATGATTTAAAGCAATTTGATAATTATGAACCAATGAAAGACAGTATCACGATAAAGGATTTATTGACCATGAGTTCCGCACTTAATGGCTCAGATGCAGACGGTAATTCGCCAGGAAATGAGGAGAATATGTATCCTACAGCTAATTGGGTAAAATTTACCTTAGACTTGCCTATGGATCATTCGAAAATAAATGGAGGGAAATGGGATTATTTTACAGCCGGAGTTGTCGTATTAGGTGACATTTTAGACAAAAAAATTACCGGAGGATTAGAAAAATATGCCAGTGAAAAACTATTTAAACCTTTGAATATTACAAATTACCAATGGCAATATACGCCACAAAAAGTAGTGAATACGGCAGGAAGTTTGCAAATGAGGTCTTTGGATTATGCTAAATATGCTCAATTATATAAAAACAAAGGCGTATGGAATGGAAAACAAATACTACCAAAAGAGTGGGTAGAAAAAACGTTCACACACCAAATTCAAATTCCCGAAAGAGACAATCAGTTTTACAGTTATTTGTTCTGGAACAAATCGGTTTTCTATAAAGGTAAAAATTATGAAACCTATTATTGTGCAGGAAATGGAGGCAATGAATTTATTATGTTTAAAGACCTTCCCATTACTATTATTATCACTTCCAAAGCATATAATAAACCCTATGCACATGCGCAAGCAGATACAATTGTAAAAGATTATATTTTGCCAGCGATAATTAAATAAAAGAAATAATGAAATTGTAAAAAAGAATATACCTAGAATGAAAACCATTTTTGTTCTAGGTTTTTTGTTTATCATAAAGTCGTTTAAGTTTGAAATATATGGAGTAGGAGTACTTCAATATGTTGTATTAAGTATTGTTGTCTAATAAAAGCCAACAATAAATGAAATGGATAATAGATTTTCATATTGTAACAGTTGTTAAAATAATAATAATCTTTCACAATTAAATTGTACACAATTTAATTGTGAACTATATTTGTACCATCAAAAAGTAAAGATGAAAGACCAATTAAATATTAGCGAGCAAGTTTGTTTTCCTGTGTACGTATTTGCAAAGGAAATTATAAATCAATATCGTCCTTTGTTAGAAGAGTTACAACTTACTTATCCGCAATATTTGGTGATGCTTGTACTTTGGGAATACAAAGAACAGACTGTAAATCAACTTGGAGAAAAATTAAAACTAGATAGTGGTACGTTAACCCCTTTGCTAAAAAGAATGGAGCAAAAAGAATTTGTTTCAAGAATTAGAAGTACGGTTGATGAACGATTGGTTAATATTTCACTAACCGAAAAAGGACTAGCATTAAAAGAAAAAGCATCCTGTATTCCGGGTCAATTAATGGAATCTATGAATGTTTCAGCAGAAGATTTGTTAAGCTTAAAAAATATAATAACTAAGATATTAAAGAAATAAAAATGAAAGCAATTTATACAATTAATGCTACCGCAACTGGTGGTAGAAATGGACAAGTTAAAAGTGAAAATGGAATTATCGATTTAGAAGTGAGATATCCCAAATCTTTAGGTGGAGCAAATGATGAATATGCAAATCCGGAAATGCTTTTTGCAGCGGGTTATTCAGCTTGTTTTGATAGTGCACTCAACTTGATCATAAAAAAAGAAAAAATACAAACAGGTGAAACTTCGGTAACTGCCCAAGTAAGTATTGGACAAATTGAAAATGGTGGTTTTGGATTAGAAGCGGAACTGCATGCTAATATTCCTGGAGTATCCATGGATGAAGCACAATCATTAATTGAAAAAGCACATCAAGTTTGTCCCTATTCTAATGCAACTAGAGGTAATATGCTAGTGAAGTTGACTGTTTCAAACAATTAAATTGACAATAAGTTTCGTACTAATTTCCATCACATATTACCTATAAATACAATAAAAAAAAATGACACTATTAGAAAATTTAAACTGGAGACATGCCGTAAAAGCATATGATCCAACCAAAAAAGTAAGTGCAGCAGACATTGATAAAATTGTAGAAGCGGCACGTTTAGCGCCAACTTCGTCAGGATTGCAAGCATTCCAAGTGATTGTTGTTGAAAATCAAGAATTAAAAGAAAAATTAGTAAAAGGAGCTTTGAATCCAGAATGTATGAGAGATTGTTCTCATGTGGTCGTTTTTGCTGGATGGGATCGTTATACTGCTGAACGAATTGATAAAGTTTATAATCATACAACTGATGTTCGTGGATTACCAAGAGGGCGTTTTGATAGCTATACTGATATGTTGAAGAAAATCTACCTAGCACAATCTGCCGAAGAGAATTTTGCTCATATCGCCAGACAAACGTATATTGCACTTGGTCTTTCTTTGGCGCAAGCCGCTGAACTAAAAGTAGATAGTACACCAGTCGAAGGTTTTAACAACACTGTAGTTGATGAAATCTTAGAATTAGACAAAAGAGGATTAAAAAGTGTTTCTTTGATGTATGTAGGTTATGCTGACACACCAAACGACTGGATTGCTCCCATGAAAAAAGTAAGAACCCCTAAAGAAGAATTTGTAATAGAGTTGAAATAAATAGTTCAATTAGAATATTCCAGCTTAGATTCTAGATTTATAAAAGTAAATTATTCAATTAAAACCTAGTCCAAAACCCAGTTTTGTTCTAGGTTTTTTGCGTTTTTAGTAAGAGCTTTAAAATCAATTTGTATTCCTCTTTTTTTTGTAATCTATAAAAAACACAAACAATGGTTTATTATTTCGCTACAAAAAAAAAGTATTTAAATCTATGATAATTAAGTACTTGTGATAATTCCATAAATATTTTTATTAACTTTAAGATGCAAATGAATAATGGAAGCAGATACCATTTTAAAAAACGGCTTGGTACTGAATTTAATTTAGTGTCACAAAAATAAAGACGATGCCAAAATATGTAATTGAAAGAGAAATTCCTGGAGCTGGTAAACTTACCCCACAACAACTAAAAGATATCTCGCAAACCTCTTGTAATGTGTTGGATAAAATGGGTTCCGAAATAAAATGGCACAATAGCTTTGTAGCCAAAGATAAAATTTATTGTGTATACACTGCGCCTAATGAAGATATGGTGCGTGAACATGCTAAACTAGGTGGTTTTCCAGCTAATGCAGTTAGTGAAGTATTTGCCGAAATAAATCCAAATACCGCACAATAAAATATCCTATTTATTTCAAAAAAATGGAAGCTACACTTTTAGGTAAGGTGTAGTTTTTTTGTGCTTGGAGTAGGCAAATAACTGCTTCAAATCCTTTGTTTCTAAAAATGGATTGTCATTTATAAAAAAGAAAAAGGAAATTCAATGAAAGGCATTTAACGTTATCTAGTTTATTTTTTTAAATTCGTAAGTGAAAATTAGTACAGATAATAAAAATAAAACATCCATATATGAAAGTTAAAAATATTTTCACCGTCTTTATAGCCATTCTAACCATAAATTGCATTGCACAACAAAAAGTACTTAAAGTAGGAATTATTGGTCTTACACACACTCATGTTCATGGGATTTTGGGAATTAAAGACCGGGGAGATATTGATATTGTGGGTATTGTGGAAACGAATCGAGAGTTAGCGCAACGTTATGCTGATCAATATCATTTCTCCATGGATTTAGTTTATAATACGATGGATGAAATGATTGCTAAAAAACATCCAGAGGCAGTTACCGCTTTTGGAAGTATTTATGAGCATTTAGGCGTTGTAGCCACTTGTGCACCAAAAGGCATTCATGTAATGGTAGAAAAACCATTGGCAGTAAGTTTGGAGGATGCCAAAAAAATGGAGGTTCTTGCAAAGAAATACAAGATTAAATTATTGACGAATTATGAGACCACTTGGTATCCGTCAAATAAGGAATCCTATGATTTAGTGAAGGCAGGAAAAATTGGAGACTTACGTAAAGTGGTGGTGCATGATGGACACAGAGGACCTAAAAAAATTGGAGTGAATTCGGAGTTTTTAGATTGGTTAACGGATCCTGTACTGAATGGAGGAGGGGCTATAACTGATTTTGGTTGTTATGGAGTTAATTTAATGACTTGGTTAATGGAAGGTAAGAAACCCAAAACGGTTACAGCCATTACGCAACAATTACAAAAAGAAAACAATCCAAAAGTAGATGATGAATCTACTATATTATTGACTTATGATACTGCAAATGCTACGATTCAAGGTTCGTGGAACTGGCCAATAGGAAGAAAGGATATGGAAATTTACGGCTTAACTGGAGCTATTTATGCCGATAATAAAAATGACATACGAGTAAGAATGGCAGAAGGGTATGACGGTTTTACTGAAGATGGGCATAAAGCTACCGCACTTCAAGCTCCTTATAATGATCCATTTGCTTTTTTTGCAGCGGTGATACGAGATGAAATTACTTTAAAGCCTTACGACCTTTCTTCTTTGGAAAATAATATGATTGTTATGGAAATCCTTGATGCTGCTATAAAAAGCAGCAAAACAAACCGTACGATTGAAATAAAATAAAATAATGAAAGAATTACAAATTGCTACTTACGAACCCAAATACCATAAAGAATATAAAAGACTTTCTATAGAATGGTTAGAGAAATATGGTTTATTAGAACCCGCAGATATGCCGATGCTTGACTTTCCAAAAGAAGAAATTCTAGATAAAGGTGGTTCAATTTTTCTGGCTCATTATGACAATACTATTGTGGGAACTATTTCGATAATAAAAGAAGGGAGAAATAATTTTGAGATACTAAAATTAGGAGTTAATTCAGACTATCAAGGATTAGGGATTGGACGAAAACTGATGGTACATTGTCTTGATATTTGCAAAAAGAGTAATGCTGAAGCCATTATTTTGGAAACCAATACTAAATTGTTGAGCGCCATTGCACTTTATAAAAGCTTAGGTTTTAAAGAAATTCCTTTAACGGATTTAATGTATCAAACCGCCGATTATAAAATGGAGTTGATCCTTGCAGATTGGATTTTGACAAATTAAAAAGAATCAAATAACAGGATTAAATAGATTGCTAGAATTCGGTTATTTTTAACAACATAATAATTAAAGCTTATTTTTTTTTTAGTTATGATGCAAAAAGATAGCTATTTTATTATAAATTTATACTTTGTCCAATAAAATTAATTTAGTCAGTTATGAAATTTAAAAAAGTTAGCAGTTATTTATTATTAGTTGTTTTATTTTCAACTACAATTGCAATGGCACAACATACGGTGATTAATACGCCACCAGATGTATCTCCTATGCCAATGAAACCAGAAATGACCGAAATTTGGGAGCCCCAAGTTAGTGTAGTTACACCTGCAAAAAAGTTAGGGGATGCACCTTCTGACGCGATTATATTATTTGACGGTAAAAATATGGATCAATGGGTAAGTCAAAAAGACGTTACCAAACCTGCGGCCTGGAAAATTGTGAATAACGATTATATGGAAGTAGTTCCTGATGCTGGAGGAATTCAAACTAAAATGCAGTTTGGCGATTGTCAATTGCATATTGAATGGAGTGCCCCTGATGTTGTGATTGATGGAGGACAATGGAGAGGAAATAGCGGTGTGTTTTTCCAAAATAGATACGAACTACAAGTATTAGATTCGTATAACAACAGAACCTATAGTAATGGACAAGCGGGAAGTATTTATAAAGATCACCCACCATTAGTAAATGCAATGAAAACACCTTTGGAATGGAATACCTATGATGTAGTTTATACAGCACCTCGCTTTAAAGCGAATGGTCTCATTGATGCACCAGCAAGAATTACTGTTTTTCACAATGGGGTTTTGGTACAAAACAATACAACCATAAATGGTTTAACATTGTATTCTGGTTTGCATAATTATCCTTCTTCTCATGGAGATGATGTGATTTCGTTACAAGAACACGGTTGTAAAACACAGTTTAGAAATATCTGGCTTAGAAAATTGTAAAAACTCAATTTTATAAAAGCATATAAAAAAGCCACTAAGTACAGTACTTAGTGGCTTTTTCGGAATTAGTAAACATTGTATTTTAGAAATTCTATTATTGCCATCCGCCTCCAAGGGCTTTGTACAATTGAATTACAGCTTTATATTGTTGGAACTTATTATCTACTAAACTTAATTTAGCATTTAAAGCATCATTTTTAGAGGTTAATACTTCTAAATAATTGGCTAAACCATAGGTCAATAATTCATCAGAGAAAGTGGCCGCTTTTGTTAATGCATCCGCTTGTTTCTCACGAACCGTAATTTTATAAGTTTCATTGTTGTACTGTGCCAGTGCATCCGAAACTTCTTTACCAGCCGTAAGTAGGGATTGTTCAAATTGCAAATAGGCTTTTTCCTGATTGGCTTTAGCTATTTCAAACTTAGTTCTAACTTGTCTTTGATTGAAAATAGGTTGGGTTAATCCCGTTACAATATTGGCAAAGATAGAATTGGCACTGAACCATTCTTTTAAATCGATACTTTGAAGTCCGCCTATAGCAGTAATTTTTAAGGTAGGATAAAAACCGCTTTTGGCCACATTGGTCAACTCAAAATTACTAATCAAGTTGTACTCAGCAGCAATAACATCAGGTCTATTTCTCAATAAATTAGCAGGAACACCAGTAGTAATGCTAGGTTGCATTTTTTGAGATTCAAAAGTAGATCGTTCAATTTTACCCGAAGCTTCTCCTAAAAGTGCGCTCATTGTATTTTCTAAAATAATGATGCTATTTTTTAAATCAGCAATAATAATTTCGGTCGCATATTTTTGAGCTTCTGTTTGTTTTACCCCCACTTCTGTTACATTCCCCGATTTTTTCAATGCTAAAATGGTTTCGATACTTTTGTTTCTATTGATTAAAGTTTCTTCAGCCACTTTTATCTGTGCATCAACTGAAAGCAGTTGGTAATAAGTAGAAGCTATATCAGCAATTAATTGCGTTTTTATGGCTTGATTGGCTGCCGTTGTTTGTAAGTAGACAGCATTAGTTGCTCTTTTATTACTTCTTATTTTTCCCCAAATATCAGCTTCCCAGGATAGATTTCCAGTCAATTGGTATTGATCGGTATTTAAATCTGTTAAGAAAGATCCATTCTGACTGTTTTTAGAAATTTTGTTGTGTGTCCAATCTGTCCCAGCAGATAGAGTAGGGAAGTAACCTGCTTGTCCTTGCTTCATTGTAGCTTGTGCGGCAGCAAGATTTTGCAAGGCAATCCGAATGTTTAAATTGTTTTCTAACCCTTTTTTAATATAACCCTGCAAAAGAGGATCAGTAAAAATTTTATCCCAAGAAACATTCGCTAGTGAAGCAGTGTCCGTAGACACCACTTCATTTCTATACAAGTTTTCTGTTTTCAATTCTGGACGTTTGTAATCTTTAGCAACAAAACACGATTGCATTAGTGCTGCCGTCACTCCTAAGAGTGCGATTCTATATATATTATTTTTCATTTTTTTCATCTAAAAGTGCAACATCTGTTCCCTGATTCTCTATAGGAAGCGGTTTTGTAGAAATTTTTTCCTGTAATGTTTGGAAAACGATAAACAATACTGGTATCACAAATACTCCAAAAATAGTTCCTATTAACATTCCTCCAATTGCTCCAGTTCCAATAGCATTATTTCCTACGGCTCCAGCTCCTTTAGCTAACATAAGTGGCATTAGTCCAAAGATAAATGCAAATGATGTCATTAAAATAGGTCGTAAACGAGCAACAGCGCCATGAATTGCTGCTTGAGCAATAGTCATTCCTTTTCTTCTTGAATCAACCGAAAACTCTACTATCAAAATGGCGTTCTTAGCGAGCAATCCAATAAGCATAATGAGCGTAATTTGCAAGTAGATGTTATTACTTACATTGAATAAATAAGCAAATAAGTAAGCACCTGCTAAACCAATCGGTAGTGATATTAATACTGCAAATGGCAACATATAACTCTCATATTGAGCGGCAAGTAAGAAGTAAACAAAGATTAGACACAGCATGAAAATATACAAGGTTTGTCCACCTGCACTAATTTCTTCACGCGTCATTCCTGAAAATTCATAACCATATCCAACAGGTAGGTTTTGACTAGCTACTTCTTCAACTGCTTTAATAGCATCACCAGTACTGAAACCATCATTTGGCGCTCCAGTTACTTTAACAGAAGTAAATAAATTGAAACGGTCTATAGCTTGAGGTCCAAACACTTTTACTAAAGTCACAAATTGTGAAATAGGAGCCATTCGTCCACTACTATTTCTAACTAAAACTTTGTTTAGCGATTCAGGATTGTTTCTGAATTCGGGATCTGATTGGTATACTACTCGGTATTGTTTTCCAAACTTGTTGAAATTAGAAGCATATACACCACCATAATACCCTTGCATTGTTCCTAAAACATCAGTGACTGTAAGTCCCGATTTTTTTATAAGCGGAACATTTAAATCAATTCGGTATTGCGGGTAATTTGGAGAAAATGAGGTAGCTGCATATTTAATTTCTGGTCGACTGTTTAATGCTGCCAAAAATTTATTGTTTACTTCGCTTAACTCTTGTATAGATCCTCCTTTTTGATCTTGTAGTTGAAATTCAAATCCATTGGTAAAACCAAAACCAACAAGTGTCGGACGAGCAAAATAGAGTACTTTCGCATCTTTTACGGCAGCTGTTCGCTTAAATAATTCCGCAACAACTGCAGTTATTTCTTGATTAGCATCTTTACGTTCCGCCCATGGTTTCAATTTTACAATTACCATTCCGTAGTTGCTACCCGTACCACTGATTAAACTTCGACCAGAGATTCTAAGTACCTCTTTTATTTCAGGAATATCTTTTACTTTATTTTCAATTTGTAATAACACTTCTTCTGTTCTTTGTAAAGAAGTACCCGGTGGAAGAGAAACATCAGAAAGAATAGCTCCTGTATCCTCACCAGGGACAAAAGCCTTTGGTGTGATATTTAATAATAAGATTAAAATTCCGGCAAAAACAGCAATTCCTAAAAAAGCCAACCATTTGCGTTTTATAAAAAACTCTACAGATCTTTTGTATTTAGCTGTCGTCGTTTCAAATCCGGCGTTAAATGCGGTATAAAAACGTTCCATGAAACCTTTTTTCTTTGCACTTTTATCGTGTTCTTTTAAGAAAATAGCACATAATGCAGGAGAAAGTGTTAGTGCGTTAATAGCTGACAATACAATTGAAACCGCTAGCGTTAATCCAAACTGTTTGTAGAAAACTCCAGCAGAACCACTAATAAAAGAAACAGGAATAAATACAGCCGACATTACCAGTGTAATGGATATAATTGCACTACTAATATCTTGCATGGCGCTGTGAGCTGCTTTTTTAGGATTGTGCTCACCCGCTTCCATTTTGGCATGCACGGCTTCCACCACTACAATAGCATCATCCACTACAATTCCGACCGCAAGTACTAAGGCAAATAACGTTAATAAGTTAATGGTAAAGCCAAATAAATTAAGGAAAAAGAACGTTCCTAAAATAGCTACTGGTACGGAAATCGCAGGAATAAGAGTCGATCTCCAATCTTGTAAAAAGATAAAAACGACAATAAATACTAGTAAAAATGCCTCAATTAGTGTATGAATCACTTTTGTGATTGACTCATCTAGGAAATCATTGGCATTAATTAATGTAGCATATTTTACTCCTTTTGGAAAATTCAGTTCGGCTTGATTCAGTACTTTTAATGACCCTTCAATTACTTCTTGAGCATTAGACCCTGCGGTTTGTGCAATGGCAATAGCTATTGATTTATTGCCGTTTGTATAGGCATCACTCGCATAATTAACAGCACCCAATTCAATTCTTGCTACATCACCTAATTTAAGGATTTCTCCATTTTCAGTTGAACGAACAATAATTTCTTCAAATTCTTTTATATTTTGTAAACGTCCTTTGTATTTTAAGGTATATTGAAAAGATTGGTCGCTATTTTCACCCAATTGTCCTGGAGCGGCTTCAATATTTTGTTCCGCTAATAGCGCCGTAATATCCGATGGTACTAGACCGTAAGCCCCCATAACGTCAGGTTTTAACCAAATACGCATAGAATAGTCTTTTTGACCAAAAATCATAGCTTCTCCAACTCCCGCTACACGTTTAATTTTAGGTAAAATATTAATGTTGGCGTAATTTTGAAGAAATGTATCATCATAATCAGGATTTTCACTATAAAGCGAGAAAATCAAAATATTATCACTTTGTCTTTTTGATGTTGTAACACCCGCTCGAGTAACTTCTTGGGGTAGTAGTGACGTTGCACGTGATACGCGATTTTGCACATTCACCGCTGCCAAATCAGGATTAGTACCTAATTTAAAATAGATACTAATAGATGCTGAACCATCATTATTTGATGTTGAAGTCATGTAAGTCATGTCTTCAACACCATTAATTTGTTCTTCTAAAGGAATTACTACCGAGTTCATTACAACTTCGGCACTTGCTCCTTGATAATTTGCCGCTACAGTTACAGTAGGTGGTGCTATTTCTGGATATTGTGAAACTGGAAGCGAGATTAACCCTAAAACCCCCAAAATTACGATGATAATAGATATCACTGTTGACAATACCGGTCTGTCAATGAATTTTGAAAACATATTTTGTTATTTATTCAATAGTTAGTTTGTCAATTATTTTTTTGTTGGATTGATTATAGTATTAAAATCTACTACCTCAGGTTTGATAAGTGTTCCTTCAGTAACTATTCCAACTCCCTCAACAAGGACTTTATCATTTACATTTAATCCACTGTCTACTACAAAAAATTTACCTCCAGGAATGGCACGAACTTCAATAGGCACTGCTTTCACTTTGTTATCTTTATCTACAATAAGAGCAATGCGTTTGTCTTGTAATTCTAATGAAGCATTTTGTGGGATTATAATAATATCCTTTAAATTTGTTGGGATTTGGACAATTCCACTGCCACCTGACCGCAATAATTTGTTTCCATTTGGAAAACTGGCTCTTACATTAAAGGAACCTGTTTGCATATTGGCTTGTCCACTAAAAGTTTCAATTTTACCCTTTTGCTCATATGGCATACCATTACTCAAAATCAAATTTACCTTTTCCATTTTGTTGATTTTTTCTTGAAATGTTTTACCTTCAGCATTCATCATGATGTCTAATTGTTGTTTTTCATTTACTGAAAAATAAGCATAAATAGTACTAATATCTGAAATACGAGTTAATGGCTCTGCTGTTTGGCTACTTACATAACTTCCTAAACGTAAAGGTAAAGTGCCCACTATTCCATTAACTGGGCTTTTTATAGTTGCATAATTAATTCTGGCAATTATACTTTGGTAGGTACTTTTTTCACTTGCCAAATTTGCTTTGGCAGTTTCTAGTTGTACATCACTAATTATATTACGATCAACTAATGGTTTTAAACGGCTTACTTCAACTTGTGCAGCAGCAACTTTAGCCTTTGCAGCCCCAGCTTCTTGGGTAGCAGTTTGTGTTTCTAGTTTAAAAAGTAATTGCCCTTTTTTAACTTCTTGTCCTTCTTGTACATATATTTTTTCAATATATCCATCTACTTTTGCACGAATATCTATATCTGTAATCCCTTCTAGACTTGCGGGGTATTCTGCTAATAAAGAAGTGTCAGATTTACCAATTTCAACTACCTTATAAGGCATAACTGATGGAGCTGTTTGAGTGGTTTCTTTTTTACAGGAGAGCAAACTTATGGATAACAAAACGGCACTTATAAAATATTTTTTTTTCATCTGTGAATATTTACTGATTTGGATTAATTATTATTGATTGATTATATTTTTGGTTTCTTTTGTTTTAAATTCTTCAATTGTTTTTTTAAGCGATATTTCAACCTCATTTAAATGAATTTTATAGGCTTTTGTATTTTCCAGATTGCATCTCTCAGCTGGACAAGATGCGGTATGTTCTCTATAAATAATCATTCGGTTTACAATGGTCATTTCAGAATCAATTAATCTCAGATAGTTTTCTAAGCGCTTACTTAAATTAGCAGCCTTAAAGTACTTTTTACGATCTCCCGTTATGGTGAAATAGGTGATCTTTTCCATTTTTAAGAGTAAATTTAAATTAGTTGAAATCGAACTTTTACTAGCGCACATTGTTTCAACAAGAGTCTCAAATGTAAGTCCAGATTTACAGCCATCAATTATGAGTGTACCAAGAATGCGTGATGCCAAAGGTGGAATGTTATAAAGTTTTTCAAAATGAACACCAAACATTTCTTTTAGTTCATTTTTTTCTTTCTGAATATCCATGTTAATTTTTTTACAAATGTAATATTGGTTCATAAAACACCGAACTAATCGAACTTAAAATTATGTTAATTTTAATACACTATTTTTATGTTGTTAATTTAGATGGAAATAAATACGAAATTGATAATTTATAGGGTTATAAAGTATGTATCTATAGGCTGTAAATTATAAAATCTAATTTACTTATATTTGTTCCTTAAAAAATTAACTTCTAGTGAGTCAAATCAATAAACTAAAGATATTCAATGATCCCATTTATGGTTTCATTAGCATACCCAACGCATTAATTTACGATTTAATACAGCACCCTTATTTTCAAAGACTTCGACGCATCTCTCAAATGGGATTATCCTATTTAGTCTATCCAGGAGCCAATCATACCCGTTTTCATCATGCTTTAGGTTGTATGCATTTGATGCAAAAAGCAGTTGATGTATTGCGTTTTAAAGGAGTTTCTATATCTCAAGAAGAAGAAAATGCATTATATATTGCAATCTTATTACATGATATTGGGCATGGTCCTTTTTCACATGCTATGGAAAGAAGCATTGTTGAAGATGTGCATCATGAAGAAATTTCATTGTTATTTATGCACCAATTAAATAGTGAGTTTAAAGGTCAGTTGAGTTTAGCTATTCAAGTTTTTGAAGGGGATTATCATAGAAAATTCATGTTGCAGCTTATTTCAAGCCAATTAGACATGGATCGAATGGATTATTTAAAACGTGATAGCTTTTATTCTGGTGTTGCCGAAGGAAATGTGAATTCGGAGCGATTGATCCAAATGATGAATGTAGTGGATGATGTTTTGGTAATCGAAGAAAAAGGAATTTACTCGGTGGAAAAATTCTTAATGTCCCGACGTTTAATGTATTGGCAAGCCTATTTGCATAAAACCAGTTTGGTAGCTGAGTTAATTTTAACTAAAATTTTAAAGAGAGCCAAAGAATTAACTTTAAAAGGAACTATATTGCCTTGTAGTAAACCCTTGCAGTTTTTTCTTCAAAATAAAATTACATTAGATGCATTTGATACTGAAATTTTGAATTTATTTTCACAGCTCGATGATTTTGATATAATAAGTGCACTAAAGGCATGGCAACATGAGGATGATTTTATTTTGTCTTCTTTGAGTAAAATGATTATCAATAGGGATTTATTGAAAATAAAATTAACAAGTGAAAAAGTGCCTACTGAAGATTTACACCCTTTAAAAGAGCGCTTTGCATTGGAAAACAACATTAGTTTGTTAGAAACTAATTATTTTATTTTTAAAGGTAAAATAAAAAATCAAGCATATAGCAAAGAAGCAGAACCCATACGAATTTTGAAAAAAGATCGAACAGTTGAAGATGTAATTGAATCATCTGACCAGTTGAATTTAAAATCATTATCGAAATCAGTTACTAAATATTACATCTGTTTCCCAAAACAACTGATGTAAATGAACATTTAAAATCTATTTTTTTATATTTTTGTCGCAATGAAATTTACAGCAGAACAAATAGCGGGAATTTTGGAAGGTGAAGTTATTGGCAATCTCAATGCTCAAGTATCTGAGTTATCTAAGATAGAAGAAGGTAAAGAAGGTTCTTTAACTTTTTTGGCAAATCCAAAATATAATAATTATATTTATACCACAGAGGCAACCATTACCATAGTAAACAAATCCTTTATTCCAGAATCGGAATTAAAAACTACCTTAATAAAAGTAGACGATGCCTACTTATCTTTTTCAAAATTATTAGAATTTTATGCTGAAGCAAAAGGCAATAAAATAGGAGTGGAGCAACCTTCAGTACTGCCAGAAAACACTAAATATGGTGAAAACTTATATTTGGGAAGTTTTAGTTATATAGGAGCTAATGTTACTCTAGGGACTAATGTGAAAATTTATCCTAATTGTTTTATCGGAGATAATGTTGTCATTAAAGATAATGTCACTATTTTTGCTGGTGCAAAAATATATTCGGAAACTGAAATTGGTAATAATTGCACCATTCATTCAGGAGTAATTATTGGAGCAGATGGATTTGGATTTGCTCCAAATACAGATGGAACTTTTAAGAAGATACCTCAAATAGGCAACGTAATTATTGAGGATGATGTTGATATAGGTTCTTGTACAACAATTGATAGAGCGACAATGGGTTCTACAATTATAAGAAAAGGAGTTAAACTAGACAATCAAATTCAAGTTGCCCATAATGTAGAAATAGGAGAGAATACCGTAATTGCCGCTCAAACGGGAATTGCAGGTTCTACCAAAATCGGAAAAAACGGAATGATTGGTGGGCAAGTAGGGATTGTAGGGCATTTAACCATTGGTGATAATGTTCGCATTCAAGCTCAAGCAGGTGTAGGAAGAAATATAAAAGACAATGAGGTTTTGCAGGGAAGTCCAGCATTTGGATACAATGATTTTAGTAAATCATATGTACATTTCAGAAATTTACCGAAAATTGTTGCAGAAATAGAAGAGTTAAAAAAACAAATATTAAACCAAAAAAATGGAAACAATGGTTAAACAAAAAACCATCAAAACAGAAATCTCGCTAACTGGAGTTGGATTACACACAGGGAAAGAAGTCAAAATGACCTTTAAACCTGCTCCAGTTAATAATGGTTTTACTTTTGTTAGAGTAGATCTAGAAGGACAGCCAGTTGTTGAAGCAGATGCTAATTATGTAGTTAATACACAAAGAGGTACTAATTTAGAGAAACTTGGAGTTAAAGTTCAAACACCTGAGCATGTATTGGCGGCATTAGTTGGTTGTGATTTGGATAATGTAATAATTGAACTAAACGCTTCAGAACTTCCTATTATGGATGGGTCGTCTAAGTATTTTGTTGAAGCTCTCGAAAAAGCGGGAATTGAAGAACAAAATTCTAGGCGAAACATTTATGTGGTAAAAGAAGTTATTTCTTTCACTGACGAAGAATCGGGTAGTGAGATTTTGATTATGCCAAGTGATCACTATAGTGTTACAACAATGGTAGATTTTGGGACTAAAATTTTAGGAACCCAAAATGCCAACATGAAAAATATTTCTGATTTTAAAACAGAAATATCGGAATCAAGAACTTTTAGTTTTTTACATGAACTAGAGGCTTTGTTGGATAATGGACTAATTAAAGGTGGTGATTTGAATAATGCTATTGTGTACGTTGATAAAGAAATATCTGCGGCTACGATGGAAAATTTAAAAATAGCATTTGGAAAAGACGTTATAAATGTTAAACCAAATGGTATACTAGATAATCTTACCTTGCATTATCCAAATGAAGCAGCAAGACATAAACTACTTGACGTTGTTGGTGATTTAGCTTTAATTGGAACAAAAATTCAAGGTAAAGTAATTGCAAATAAGCCAGGACATTTTGTAAACACTCAGTTTGCTAAAAAAATGGCTAAAATTATAAAAATAGAACAAAGAAATTATGTTCCTGTATATGATTTAAATTTGGAGCCTTTGATGGATATCCATAAAATCATGGCAGTACTTCCTCACAGACCTCCCTTTTTATTGATTGATAGAATTATAGAAATGTCTGAGAGTCATGTGGTAGGTATGAAAAATGTTACAATGAACGAGAATTTTTTCGTTGGACATTTTCCAGAAGCTCCTGTAATGCCAGGGGTTTTAATAGTGGAAGCTATGGCACAAACAGGAGGAATATTAGTTTTAAGTACTGTTCCTGATCCTGAAAATTATTTGACTTATTTTATGAAAATAGATAATGTTAAATTCAAACATAAGGTATTACCAGGTGACACTTTGATTTTCAAATGTGATTTAATCACACCGATTAGAAGAGGGATTTGTCATATGCAAGCCAATGCTTATGCAAATGGAAAATTAGTTGCAGAAGCAGAATTAATGGCTCAGATTGCCAAAAAGCAATAAAAATTAAATTAGAATAAACACTCTAAGTCAATTATCTGGAGTTTATTATTCTGAAAATACTAATATAAAAAAAAGCAGATGAATCAACCCTTAGCATATGTTCATCCTGGCGCTAAAATCGCCAAAAATGTTGTAATAGAGCCTTTTACAACCATTCACAATAATGTTGTTATTGGTGATGGAACTTGGATAGGTTCTAATGTTACCATTATGGAAGGCGCAAGAATAGGAAAAAATTGCAATATATTTCCTGGTGCAGTAATATCTGCAGTACCGCAGGATTTAAAATTTGGTGGAGAAGAATCTTTAGCAATAATAGGTGATAATTGTACTATAAGAGAATGTGTCACCATTAATAGAGGAACAATTGCTTCAGGTCAAACAACCCTTGGGAACAATTGTTTAGTTATGGCTACAGCACATATTGCGCATGATTGTCACATTGGCGATAATGCAATTATCGTTAACGGTGTTGCATTAGCTGGACATGTTACGGTTGGGAAATTTGCCGTTATAGGTGGTTTAGCTGCTATTCATCAGTTTATTCATATTGGAGATCATGCGATGATTTCGGGTGGTTCATTAGTGAGGAAAGATGTTCCTCCTTTTACAAAAGCTGCTAAAGAACCTTTATCTTATGTTGGAATAAACTCAGTTGGGTTAAGAAGAAGAGGTTTTACAACGGAGAAAATTAAAGAGATTCAAGATATTTATAGAATTTTATATCAAAAAAACTATAATACAACCCAAGCAATTGGAATTATTGAAGCGGAAATGGAAGCAACTCCTGAGCGTGATGAAATATTAGATTTTATCAGAAATTCGTCTCGTGGTGTTATGAAAGGATATACCGGGAATTATTAAGGCCTAGTCCTCCCACTAGTTTGTGGAGGTATAGATAAAAATATAACAATAAGTAACACACTTCCATCCAGCTTCCCTTCACTTAAGAAAGGGCTGAAATGGAGAAAAAACAAAAATAAAATGGCATCTACATCAGACATCAAAAACGGATTATGTATTAAGTACAATAATGATATTTACAAAATCATTGAATTTCTTCATGTTAAACCAGGTAAAGGACCTGCATTTGTAAGAACCAAATTGAGAAGTTTGAGTAATGGAAAAGTATTGGATAATACATTTTCTGCAGGACATAAAATTGAAGAAGTACGTGTTGAAAATCATAAATTTCAATATTTATATCCAGAAGGAGATGACTTTCACTTTATGAATACAGAGACATTCGAACAAATATCTTTGAATAAAAACATCTTGGATTCACCAGATTTATTGAAAGAAGGTGAAAGCGTAATGGTTAGTATTAATACTGAAACTGACTTGCCTCTTTCAGTAGATATGCCTGCATCTGTAGTACTTGAAGTAACATATGCTGAACCAGGAATTAAAGGAAATACAGCTACAAATGCTACAAAATCGGCTACGGTAGAAACTGGAGCGACAGTAAATGTACCTTTATTCATTAACGAAGGAGATAAAATTAAAATAGATACAGCTTCAGGTTCATACATGGAGCGTGTTAAGGAATAATTTTTATACGTTTTTAGTTTTCAATCACTAGTAATTCTATTTTATTAGTGATTGAAAGCAAAGACTAAAAATAAATAAATGAAATTTACACAAGCACAATCTTTACTTGAAATTGCAAATTTGCTACAATGCGAATATGTTGGCAATGACAATTTTGAAGTTTTAGGAATGAATGAAATTCATGTTGTTGAACGCGGTGATATTGTTTTTGTTGATCATCCTAAGTATTATGATAAAGCATTAAATTCAGCAGCAACTATCATTTTAATAAATAAAAAAGTAGATTGTCCTCCTGGAAAAGCATTGTTAATTTCTGATGACCCGTTTAGAGATTTTAATACTTTAACAAAACATTTCAAACCTTTTCAATTTTCAAACGCTTCGATTTCTACTTCAGCTATAATAGGGCAAAATACTATTATACAGCCAAATAGTTTTGTAGGTAATCATGTGAAAATTGGGAAAAACTGCTTGATTCATTCTAATGTTTCGATTTACGATCATACAGTTATTGGCGACAATGTAATTATTCACGCAGGTACAATTTTGGGAGCTGACGCTTTTTACTATAAGAAACGTGAAGATGGTTTTGATCAATTACTTTCGGGTGGTAGAGTTGTAATTAAAGACAATGTTGGTATAGGTGCACTTTGTACAATTGACAAGGGGGTTACAGGTGATACAATCATTGGAGAAGGAACAAAAATTGACAATCAGGTACATGTTGGCCATGATACCGTGATTGGAAAAAAATGTCTTATCGCTTCACAAACTGGAATTGCAGGATGTGTAATTATTAAAGATGAAGTTACGATTTGGGGACAAGTAGGAACCACTAGCGGCATCACAATTGGAGAAAAAGCAGTAATTTTAGGGCAAACTGGAGTGACTAAATCGGTAGAAGGGGGTAAGACTTATTTCGGTACACCAATTGAAGAATCTAGAGAGAAGTTGAAACAACTGGCCAATATTAAAAGAATACCTGAGATACTCAATAAATTGAAATAATTATGTCGGCAAAAGAAATTATTCAAAAGTTTTACAAATCAGATGCGCTAATTGATAGTGACATTTTGAAAGATTATTTGCATTCTGATATCATTGTAGATTGGAATAGTAGTAAAGGATTTATTCAATTGGATTATGATTCTTTAGTGAGTCTCTCTAATGATTTGAGTAAAGCTTATGTTCGTTCGAAAGTAAGAATAAGTCATATCGTTTCAGAAAATGATATGGTTACGGTTCGTTATTCGCATTTTGTAAAAACAATAGAGAACCCTAGAGAAGAAATGTTATTGGCCCATTTTATTGCAATTTGGCAAATAAAAGACAATAAATTATATAGAGGTTATCAAATGAGTCAATTATCCTAATTTATTTGATAATAAAGGGCTAAAAATAATTTTCAAAACCTTACTTTTGCATCACAATTTTAAAAATCACATAAAATATATATCATGAGTGTTTTAGTTAATAAAGATTCCAAAATAATTGTTCAAGGATTTACAGGAAGCGAAGGAACTTTCCATGCTTCTCAAATGATTGAGTACGGTACAAACGTAGTTGGTGGTGTTACTCCAGGTAAAGGAGGATCAACTCATCTAGACAGACCTGTTTTCAATACTGTAAAAGACGCAGTTGAACAAGCTGGTGCTGACACAACAATCATTTTTGTACCACCTGCTTTTGCTGCGGACGCAATTATGGAAGCTGCTGATGCTGGAATAAAAGTAATTATCGCTATTACAGAAGGAATTCCTGTAGCTGATATGATCAAAGCAAATGCTTACGTAAAAGAAAGAAATGCTAGGTTAATAGGTCCTAACTGTCCTGGTATCATTACTCCAGGTGAAGCTAAAGTTGGTATTATGCCAGGTTTTGTATTTAAAAAAGGAACTGTAGGTATTGTTTCTAAATCAGGAACATTAACATATGAAGCGGCTGACCAAGTTGTAAAACAAGGATTAGGAATCACTACTGCAATTGGTATTGGTGGAGACCCAATCATTGGAACTACTACTAAAGAGGCAGTTGAATTATTGATGAATGACCCAGAAACAGAATGTATCGTTATGATAGGTGAGATAGGTGGTCAATTAGAAGCTGATGCTGCACATTGGATTAAAGCTGATGGTAACCGTAAGCCAGTTGTTGGTTTCATTGCAGGAGTTACTGCTCCAGCGGGTCGTACAATGGGTCACGCAGGTGCTATTGTTGGTGGATCAGATGATACTGCTGAAGCTAAAAAACAAATCATGAGAGAATGTGGAATTCACGTTGTAGATTCTCCAGCAGAAATTGGTAAAAAAGTTAAAGAAGTTATCGGATAATTGAAAAATTAGTGGTGATTTCAAGTCATTATAAAAATGCCTCACTTTTTTTGTGAGGCATTTTATTTAATATTAATACAAAAGAAAGATGTACAAAGAATTAAAAAAGTTTAAGGTAAGCGATAGCTTCACTTTTACAGCAGATGATAGCTTAGAGCAAGTATGCAACGCTTCTGAAGGAAGTGGTGTATTTTTAGTTTATGCAGTTGCAGATGAAAAAGAGTTAATCATGGTGGGTTCTACAGGAACTGTTCAAAACGATGGGTCTTTGAAAATCAAAAATGGTGGTTTGAAAGAAAAGATTGTTGAAGGACACCAGTTTGCAAAAACAGGAAGAAAATATTCTTGGCCAACACAAATGGTAAAAGAAGATATTAGCACTTTAGAAGTGGTTTGGTACGAAACTTTCAACGAGAATTCTAAGGGGATTCCAACATTCGTAGAAGGACAAGTGTTACAAAACTTCTTAGATGAAAATGGAAGATTACCAAAATGGAATGTGGCTTTCTAGTCAGTTTCAAAAATTATAATTTATTTATAAAAAGCTTTACTTCGGTAAGGCTTTTTTTTTGGTTTTAAATTATAAAATCTACTTTACTATTGCTTTTTATATAAAATAATAATTACTTTTGCAGCCGTTATCACGAATCTCATAATGAGATAGCAACCTGCAACAACGAGCAAGGTGCTAAAACGATAAGCCAAATCCTTTGGAAAAAATGTTGTTTTACATTCCCATTTTTTTTGCTTTAGTTTTCGTCATAATACTATCATTTTTAAAACTGATTTATGACTCATTTATTGAAAAAAAAGGGAAGTGTTTATGCTTTAATTCCTTTATTGATTTTTATTTTTACTTTTTTAGGAGCCGGAATTTGGCTTGATGACTTTTATGCTTTACCTGCTCCAATAGCGGTTTTAATTGGAATTATTGCTGCTTTTTTACTGTTCAAAGGTACAGCTGATGAAAAAGTAACCACCTTGATTGCAGGTTGCGGAGAGAGTAAAATTATGACCATGTGTTTGATTTATCTATTAGCAGGTGCTTTTGCAGTGGTTAGTAAAGCAATGGGAGGTGTTGATGCCGTGGTAAGTCTTGGAATTAATACTGTAGATGTGGCTTACTTTCCGTTGGGGATCTTTTTGATAGCCGCTTTTTTATCAACTGCTACAGGAACTTCTGTAGGTGCAATTGTGGCAATTGGGCCAATTGCGGTTGATTTGGCTAATTCTAGTGGCGCTTCATTGCCTTTGATTGCAGGTGCTTTGCTAGGTGGTTCGATGCTTGGAGATAATCTATCTATGATTTCGGATACTACAATTGCTGCGACACAATCCTTAGGTTGTGAATTGAAAGATAAATTTAAAATCAATTTATTCATTGCTTTTCCAGCTGCTATTATTACAATCGCAGTATTCTTTTATTTGGGATTGAATTCTGATATTACTGCAGTAGCTATTCCTAAAACAAGTTTTGAATGGTTTGCAATTGTGCCTTATATTTTAGTAATTGTACTTGCATTGATTGGTGTTGATGTATTTTCTACCTTGATTATTGGAACTATATTGGCTGGATTAATTGGGTATTTTGGAAATCATTTTACGTTAATGGAATTTGCGCGAAAAATTTATGAAGGATTCACCAGTATGACCGAAATCTTTTTGCTATCGATGCTGACTGGAGGTTTAGCCGCTATGGTGGATAAGGCTGGAGGTATTGATTTTTTATTGTACCAAATAAAAAAACGCATTAAGAGTAAAAAATCAGCCCAAGCGGGGATAGGTGCTTTGGTGGGTTTTACTAATGTAGCTATTGCTAATAATACCGTTTCTATTGTTATTACTGGAGGAATTGCCAAGGAAATTAACGACGAATACAATTTAAGTTCCAAAAAAACAGCCGCCATTCTTGATATTTTTTCCTGTGTTATTCAAGGAATTTTGCCTTATGGTGCGCAAGTACTTTTGATTTTAAGTTTTGCTAATGGGAAACTTGATTTTATGGATTTGCTTGGGAATGCATGGTATCATCTATTTTTATTTATTTTTACTTTGGTAGCGATTTATAGTTCATTTTGGGATAAATTAGTAAAACGATTTTTAGATATTTAAAATCGGCTCGATTTATAATGTTATTGAATTTGAAATTTTTTTTAAAAAAGGAATTATTCTATATTTGACGACTCTAAGATAGCCCTGATAGTAGTGGAAATCCTTTTATGTTTTTCTTTAAAACATAAAAGATTGAAGCGAATAGCGGGAATAGCTTCAAATAAAAATTAAACTAATTTTCGAATATGAAATTACTAGAAGGAAAAGTGGCCATTATAACAGGCGCAAGTCGTGGAATTGGAAAAGGAATTGCAGAGGTTTTTGCAAAACACGGTGCAAATGTTGCGTTTACTTACAGTTCATCTGTAGAATCGGCTTTAGCATTAGAAAATGAATTGAATGCTTTGGGAATAAAAGCGAAAGGATACCAATCAAATGCCGCTGATTTTAATGAAGCGCAAACTATGGTTGAAGCTGTAATTGCTGAATTTGGTACTGTTGATATTTTAATCAATAACGCTGGAATTACAAAGGATAATTTGCTAATGCGTATGTCTGAAGAGGATTTTGACAAAGTAATTGATGTGAATTTGAAGTCGGTTTTCAATATGACTAAGGCAGTTCAAAAAACATTCTTGAAAAAACGTGCAGGTTCTATCATCAATATGAGTAGTGTAGTAGGGGTAAAAGGAAATGCTGGACAAACGAATTATGCGGCTTCTAAGGCTGGAGTTATTGGTTTTACTAAATCAGTAGCATTAGAATTAGGTTCTCGTAACATTCGTTGTAATGCGATTGCACCTGGATTTATTGAAACTGAAATGACTGCAAAATTGAACGACGATGTGGTTCAAGGATGGAGAGATGGAATTCCGTTAAAACGTGGTGGTACTACTGAAGATGTTGCTAATGCATGTCTATTCTTAGCTTCAGATATGAGTTCTTATATCTCTGGGCAAGTATTGAATGTATGTGGAGGAATGCTTACGTAAAGAAATTATAAATTTTAAATGATGAATTTTAAATTATTGAAATCTTTCCATTTAAAATTCATCATTTAAAATAAAAAGAATGACTACAAACACGATCTTACTAATTCTACTTTCAATAGTAATTGCAGGCGGTTTGTCATTTTTTCAATATTTTTATAAAGCCAAAAACAAATCAAAGCTGAATTTGTTTTTGGCTTTATTGCGTTTTGCTTCCATTTTCGGGATATTATTGTTGCTGATAAATCCAGTTATAAAAACTAATACCTTAGAGATAGTAAAAACACCTTTACCTATTGTAGTAGATAATTCGAGTTCAATTGTGGCGCTTAAAGCGAATAATAAAGCGCAAGAATTATATACAGCTTTAGTTTCGAATACCGATTTACAAGATAAATTTGATATTCAGTCCTATCGATTTGATGCTAATTTTGAACCATCGGAAAAATTTGATTTTAAAGGATATCAAACGAATTTAGATGCAATAGCTAAAGATTTAAGAAGCATCAATAAAAATGCAGTTTTTCCAACCGTTATTATCACAGACGGAAACCAAACCAATGGTAATGAATATGTGTACAGTTTTGATGCAAATAATAAAGTTTTCCCATTAGTTGTAGGAGATACTGCAAAAGTGATGGATTTAAAAATCACGCAGCTGAATGTCAATAAATATGCATTTTATAAAAATAAATTTCCTGTAGAAGTATTTTTTCAATATTCAGGGGATAAAAATACTATAGCTGATTTCAGCATTTCGCAAGGAAACACGATTTTAAGTAAACAAAATATTTCCTTTTCGGCTACTAAAAAAACAGCAGTTGCTACTGTATTATTGCCTGCCAATAGAATAGGTTCTCAAGTGTTTAAAGCGACACTTTCGTCAAAAGAAAAAGAGGTGAATACCTATAACAATACGAAGAAATTTGCAGTAGAAGTAATTGATCAAAAGACCAATATCGCTATAATTACAGCAATCAATCATCCTGATGTTGCAGCATTTAAAAGAGCAATTGAATCTAATTCACAACGTAAAGTAACGGTGGTTAATCCTAAAGAAATCAATTCGTTACGTGATTTTACTATTTTAATGTTATACCAGCCAACAGCTGCATTTAAAAAAGTATTTGATGAAAATAAATTAGCTGGAATCAATACTTTTATTATCACAGGAACGCATACTGATTTTGCTTTTTTAAATCAACAGCAAAGCAATTTTGATTTTAAAATGAGTAGCCAAAAAGAAGATTATTTGGCTAGCTTTAATTCCCAATTCAATCTCTTTGCGACAGATGATATTGGATTTGAAAATTTCCCTCCCTTGGAAAATGCCTATGGAAAAGTTACTGTGAACGGACTGGTTTCGGTATTACTTTCTTCAAAAATAAGAAACATTGAAACAAACGCTCCTTTATTGGCGTTCTCTGAAAATCAAGGAAAACGCTCGGCCTACTTATTGGGTGAAAATAGTTGGAAATGGAGATTACAAAGTCACGTAGATAGCGACTCATTTGACAAATACGATCTTTTTATTGATAAGGTAATTCAGTTTTTGGCATCTAATAATTCTAAGAAATCATTGGTTGTTAATCATGAAACTTTTTATAATTCAGGAGAATCCATTGAAATTACTGCTCAGTACTTTAATAAGAATTATGAATTTGACGATAAAGCACGTTTAACAATTGCATTGGAGAACACAAAAACGAAGCAAACTAAAAACTATGATTTATTGAAAAGCAATAATGCCTATAAAGTAAATCTAGACGGACTGGCAGCAGGCAACTATAATTTTAGAGTAACTGAACTGAATTCTAAAACAAGTTATTCCAGTCATTTTGAAATATTAGATTTTGATATTGAAAAACAATTTGTCAATCCTGATGTAGATAAGTTGCAGCAATTAGCTGCGAACACAAAGGGACAAGCCTATTTTTCGGATCAAGTGAATCAATTAATAAAGTCACTTCTTGCAGATGAAAGTTATAAATCCATTCAAAAAAATAATGTGACGCGTTCTCCTTTAATTGATTGGTATTGGATGTTGGTTTTGATTGTAATTTTTCTATCTACCGAATGGTTTGTTAGGAAATACAATGGTTTATTGTAAATTAATAATAAAAAACGAGTATGGATTTTAGACTCAAAGTATTTTATACTGTTGCAAACCGTTTGAGTTTTACTAAAGCTGCACTAGAGTTGTTTATCACTCAACCTGCTGTTTCAAAGCACATACAGGAATTAGAAGAACAATATCAAATTAAACTTTTTGATAGAAATGGAAATAAAGTTTCCCTGACACTTGCTGGTCAAACGTTGTTGAGTCATACTAATAAAATTCTTGAAATTTATAGAGATGTTGATTTTGATATGAGTTCGTTAATCAATCAACAACGAGGATTGTTGCGAATAGGAGCGAGCACCACTATTTCTCAATATATCATTCCGCCTTTGTTAGCGCGTTTTCATCAAAAATTGAAGGATGTTAAAGTGAATTTGAGAAATGGAAACACAGAGCAAATTGAAAATGCATTACTAAATAAAGAAATTGAGATTGGTATTGTAGAGGGACAATCGAAGAACAAATTAATTAAATACACTCCTTATTTAAAAGATGAACTGGTTTTGGTTTGTAATTTAAATAATCCTTTAGTTTCTAAAACTGAAATAACAAAAGATGATCTTTTGAATATGCGTTTTTTAATGCGGGAACAAGGTTCTGGAACACTAGAAGTAATTGAATATGCTTTAAAACCATTAGATATTAATTTATCTCAATTGCTAATTGAGATGGAATTGGGCAGTACTGAAAGTATTAAATCTTATTTAATGAATTCAGATTGTGTTGCTTTTATTTCGATACATGCGATAGAAAAAGAGCTGAAAAATCAAGAATTAGTAATTCTAGATATAAAAAATTTAACAATAGAAAGGTTTTTCTATATTATCAGTTTACAAGGAAAAACCGACGCACTTTCGGAATTATTTATAAAAAATATCGCAGGTTATTATAACTTGAAGTTATGGTAGATTATTAAATACGATTGGCAATTACTGTTTAATCGTTAGATCTTTGTAAAGTAATAATACAATTACTTTACGATGGAAAATCAATCTTATCTAGTTTCAAATAAATCTACTTTTCTTTTTGAAATTAAGAAGTGGCAACAGCAAATGTTTTTTATTTTTCTGATACTAATTTGCCTGTCGGGTTTTATTTCTCCTCCAATTGCCCTTTTATTAGGTTTAGTTGTAGCTAATTTGGCAGGGCATCCGTTTTTACATTTAAATCATAAAGCAACTACTATTTTACTGCAAGTTTCTGTTGTAGGATTGGGGTTTGGCATGAATGTAAACAGTGCTTTATCTGCTGGGAAAGAAGGTTTTTTATTTACTATAGCCTCAATTTTTAGTACATTAACTTTAGGCTTTTTCATTGGTAAATGGTTTAGTATTGAAAAGAAAACGTCCCATTTAATTTCATGTGGAACTGCCATTTGTGGCGGAAGTGCCATTGCAGCAATTGCTCCTGTCATTAAATCTGATGAGAAACAAACTTCGGTGGCTTTAGGAGTCATTTTTATTTTGAATTCAGTTGCTTTGTTTCTTTTTCCTGCCGTTGGACATTGGTTGCATTTAACACAACATGAATTTGGTTTGTGGTGTGCCATTGCGATTCATGATACCAGCTCAGTAGTTGGAGCAGCTAATAAATATGGTGCAGAGGCTTTACAAATCGCTACAACAGTAAAATTAGCGAGAGCATTATGGATTATTCCAGTGGCATTAATTACATCTTACTTATTTAAAAATAAAAAAAGTAAAATCAAAATCCCTTATTTTATTGGGTTATTTATCTTAGCGATGCTCTGTAACACATTTGTTTCACAAACAGCTCTTGTAGCGCCTTATTTAGTTTCAATTGCCAAAACGGGTCTTACAGTTACTTTATTTCTAATAGGGGCGGGTTTAAATTGGAAAATTTTAAAAACAGTAGGTATTAAACCATTATTGCAAGGGGTTTTACTTTGGGGTTTTATTGCTATTGCAGCTTTAGTATCTATTATCTATTTAAGTTAGTGCTTTGTAGTAAGCTTTTTTCTTTTGACAGCTAAAAAACGCAAGCGAATAGAATCATACATAAGCGCAATGAAAAGAAAAAAGACACCAACTAATAGTGTTTTTATTTTAAAAAAAGTATAGATATAACCTCCAGAAATACAACCAATAAAGAAAAAAGTTATGATAGATAATCGCAAAGAAATGCTAGCATTTAATCTCTTTTTTTCATTTTGTTTTTTATAAAAAAACAATTGAGACAGTTCAATACCTAAATCAGTGAAAAGCCCCGTAAGATGAGTAGTTCTTACCGTCGATTGAGATATTTTTGTTACCAAAGAATTTTGTATTCCCATAGCAAAAAGCATTGCAAAAGCAATCATTTTTCCTTCTAAAGTGTATAAATCGGCTTGAATACCGAAAAACCCCACTAAAGTTAAAATAGCTATCTCCATTGAAATAGGTATGATATGTAATAAATGGGGATGTTTTATTGAAACCCATTCTGCCATAAAATTAGAAGTAAAAGCCCCCATTAGGAAGAAAATAGTAAATACAAAAAAAGTAATTGCAGCAGTATAATTGTGTTTTATCACTTCTTCGGCAAAAAAAGCAAAATGACCAGTCACATTAGTAGTCAGTGTCTTTACTGCCAAAACTCCAGTTATATTTACTATTCCAGCAACAAATGAAAGTAAAGTAGCCAAACGCAAATTGTGAATAAATGTTCTGTTTTTTCCTTGATGCCGAAACATAATTAATACTGTTTTGTTAATTGTTGTAATCTTAAACTGATATTTTTTTTAATTGTATAAAAATAAAATACATTTGTAACTCATATAAATAAATGTAATGAAAAATATCAAGTTTAAGCCTACGGTAGTGACGTTAACTGCAGTAGTTATTTGTTTCTTAACTGTTTCTTGGGGAATTGTAGGACATGAAAGAATTAATAAAGCAGCAGTGATGGCTTTACCAAAGTCACTTCAGGTTTTCTTTTATAACCACATCGATTTTATTACGCAAGAATCGACTGTTCCTGATTTAAGGAAATATATTTTACAAGATAAGGCCGAAGGACCTAGACATTATTTTGACATGGAGAATTTTGGTTCGGTAGATAGTTTTCCAAAAACTATGGCTGAAGCCAAAAAGAAATACGATGATAAATTTTTGTCTAAAAACGGAACTTTGCCTTGGCACATTCAAGAAATGATGGGAAAGTTAACTCAAGCTTTTAAAGACAAAAGAAAATCAGAAATCTTATTTATTGCAGCTGATTTAGGTCATTATATAGCAGATGCTCACATGCCGTTGCATACTTCAGATAACCACGACGGTCAATTTACGGATCAAAAAGGAATTCATGCTTTGTGGGAAAGTAGATTGCCAGAATTATTTGTTAAAAACTATAAATTTACGGTTGCTCCTGCCCATTATTATGAAGATGTAAACAAAGCGACTTGGGACTTGATTAAGGACACCCATAGCTTAGTACCAGCATTATTAGCTGCAGATAAAGGATTGAGAACTTCATTACCAACAAATCAAATTTTTGTTACAGATACAGAGGGAAATATTGTAAAAAATAAATACAACGGAGTAAAATATACCGATGAATATGCAGGGAAATTCAATACTGCTTTAAACGGTATGGTGGAAAGCCAAATGAAGAAAGCAGTTACCGCTACAGCTAGTTTTTGGTATACGGCTTGGGTAAATGCAGGAAAACCAGATTTAAGTAATTTAGATGCTTCCTCACTGACAAAACGTAATGCTAAGTGTTTGAAAAAAGACAATCAACTTTTCAAAAAAGGAGATTTATTTGGAATAGAAAGTGATAAAGACGCTGAATAAATAATTTTAATAATAACAAAAAAGCCTGTGATTTTCACAGGCTTTTTTGTTAAATTAATTCTTCTGATATTTCTTTTTCTTTAGCATATCTGATGCGGTTTGATAGAATGAAATAGTTTCATTTACTAAATCCATTCGGCTTTTATCTAGTGGTTTCTCATCATAATAAATTTGAAAATCGGCACCAACTCCAGGCTTTGGCAATAGTGTCAATTGGTATTGCTTATAGGCTTGTTTAGGTGAAATAATGGTCAAAACATTATCTTTTATCAATCCTAAATCTTGATAAGTAGCAATTAATGCTCTAGGTTTATAATCTGGTTTTAAAACATCCTGACCATAAAACTTAGATTGATAATTAAAATTCAAAAGACCAAAAACGGTAGGCATAATGTCTATTTGTGACATTAGTTTATTATACTGTTGTGGCTGTATAAATCCTGGGCTATAAATCATAGCTGGAATTCTATATTTGTCCAAAGGCATTTCGGTTTTTCCAGCACTTGAAGCACAATGATCGGCAAGAATTACAAAAACCGTATTGGCGAACCAAGGCTGTTTTTTTGCTTTTTCAAAGAAATTTTTCATAGCAAAATCAGTGTATTTTACACCTCCATCACGTGATTTAGCATCTCCAGGAATGTCAATTTTGTTGTTTGGATAAGTAAAGGGTCTGTGATTACTTACCGTCATAATATGATTAAAGAAAGGTTTGTTTTCATTTGCTTCAGCGTTCATGACCTTTATGGCTTTGTTGTACATGTCTTCATCACAAACTCCCCACACGTTCGAAAAAGTGATTTCTTCAGGTTTAAACGTCTTTTTGTCTACGATATCATATCCATTTCCTGAAAAGAAATCTTCCATATTATCAAAAAAGGAATCTCCTCCATACAAGTATTTTACATTATATCCTTTTTGCTTAAATAAACTTCCTGTTGTAAATTTGTCTTTATTGTCTTTTCTTTTCACTACACTTTCACCTGCAGTAGGAGGTAAGCATAGTGTTACGGCTTCCAATCCACGAACAGTTCTGTTTCCAGAAGCATAAAAATTGGTAAACAGCAAACTTTGTTTTGCTAAACTATCTAGAAAAGGAGTGATTTTTTTATCGCTTCCATAAGCTTCCATAAAGTCAGCACTATAGCTTTCAATTGTAATTAACACTACATTTTTATGCATTTCAGCAGCAGCACTTTTGATATCTCTTAAAGTAGATTCATTTGAAATACCTGGAATTTGTTGAGAAAGTAAGGTATATGCTTCTTTTTCTGGTAGTGTTTTATAGAATTTAAAATAATCCAATTCACTATTCATGAAAGCCAAATAAAACTTATAAATCCCGTTTGCTTGCAATTCATTAGCAAATATATTTTGAGAATTTTCTTGATTTGCCAATGAAGGAATAACAAATAAGGAACTTACAAATAAAACTAAATATAATCCTGATATTTTAATTTTCTCTACAAATGTTGGAATGTTGTCAATATAGTTTTTTGATTTACCAACAATAAAATAGGTAACGATTCCAGCAATAAGGAATAATCCTGAAAATAATGGAATGACAGGATAGGATTCCATGATATTTCCAATTACTTCATTAGTATAAACTAAATAATTTACAGCAATAAAATTATATTTCACTCCAAATTCATTCCAGAAAAAATATTCACTTATGGCATTTTGTAAAATCAAAACAACAAATAGAAACATAACAAAACTAAAAAGCCAAAATCGAATCTTATCTCTGTGTTTTGGCAAAAAAAGCAATAAACCAAACAAGCCTGTTTTGATTCCTACAAATGCCAAACCTATTTCGGGTAAAGCACCACCATACTCATTAAGTATTGATTTTCCTGAAAGAATGTATAAAAACAAAGCAATTAATAGCCCAAAAAAAATATAGCCATATGGTTTTAAATATTTTGCATTGGATATAAAAATAAGATACAGCCATAAAAAACCACTTGCCAATATAAAAACAAAAATATCCGAGACAAAACCTAATGTAAATATTTTGATTGCGTCTATTCCTTTGAAAGAGGCTTGTGTAATAGGATGAAAAAGTAAAACGATTCTTAATATAAAACTTACTAAAACGTAAAACAGGGTAAGGTTATAAAAAGGGGATAATTTTTTAAAAAAAGACATAGCTAGTTAGTTTTATGCAAAAATATGCAATTTGGTACATATTAGTACTAAATTTTTTATGGTATTGTATTCTTAATTTTGGCTTAAGAACTCTTTAGGATAACAATAATCACTTTGTTTTTGAGTTAAGTTTGTAAAATATTATATTCCATAAGTTTATAAGAATATTTTCAATCAATAATGCTCACAAAATAAAAATATAAAATGAAAAAAAACATGCTATTACTATTGTTTTTTATTGGAACAATAGGATATTCACAAGATTGGAAAACGGATATTAATCTTGCAAAACAAGAAGCAGTTGCACAAAACAAACCCATTTTACTTGTTTTCTCTGGTTCTGATTGGTGTGCACCTTGCATAAAGTTAGATAAAACGATTTGGCAATCTGCAGAATTCAAGAAATATGCAACTGAACATTTGGTTTTAGAACGTGCCGATTTTCCAAAGAAAAAGCAAAATCAATTAGAAGCACAAATCAAGAAACAAAATCAAGATCTTGCTGAAATATATAATAAGGATGGAATTTTTCCTTTGGTTGTTGTATTAGATGCTACTGGAAAAGTATTGGGCACTACAAGTTATAAAAATATTTCTCCAACGGAATATATTGGGTTGCTTAATTCATTTTTAAAATAATGACAATGCGACAATTATCTTCCTGTATTTTCTTTTTTGTAGTATTTGCAACTTCGGCTCAGGTTACCCAAAAAAGAACTTTATCGATGTTAGGAAGCCCGTTTGAAATGATTGTTGTAGCTAAAGATATTCCAGAAGCCGATGGATATATTGATATGGCTGTAGCGGAAGTCTCTCGAATTGAACATTTAATTTCCGACTGGATTCCAACAACACCAATATCCGAAGTCAATAGAAATGCAGGAATTAAACCAGTAAAAGTACCTCAAGAGGTATTTGATTTGGTTGGGAGAGCGATGAAAATATCAGAGTTAACTTCAGGAGCATTTGATATTAGTTATGCTTCAATGGATAAAATTTGGAAATTTGACGGAAGCATGACAAGGATGCCAACAACTGAAGAGATTAAAAATTCGGTTAGTAAAGTAGGATATAAAAATATCATATTAGATCCAAAAAACACAACTATTTTTCTTAAAAATGAAGGAATGAAATTGGGTTTAGGAGGTATTGGTCAGGGCTTTATTGCTGATAAAATTAAAACTATGCTCATCGGCAAAGGGGTAGTTGCTGGAATAGTGAATATCTCTGGAGATATCAATACTTGGGGTAAACAACTCGATGGAGAGAAATGGAAAGTGGGAATTAAAAACCCAATGAATAAGGATAAAATTTTCGCTACTTTTCCACTCGAAGATAGTTCTGTTGAAACATCAGGGAGTTATGAAAAGTATGTTACATTCAATGGTAAACGCTATTCTCATATCATTGACACCAGAACGGGTTATCCAGCATCAGGTGTGATTAGTGTCTCTGTTTTTGCTAAATCAACCGAATTAGCAGATGCACTAGCCACAGGTATTTTTGTACTTGGAGTTGATGTTGGTTTAGATTTGGTGAATCAACTGCCCGGAATTGGCTGTATTTATGTTGACGATAAAGGAAAAATATCCACCTCAAAAAATATTGATTTAAAAAATTATAAAAATGAATAAATGGCCCTTTTTTTTAGTTTTAGTCCTAGCAATGCAATCTTGTGTCGCTGTGAAAGAATATGATAAATTATATATCAATGATCCCGACATGAAGTTAGCTGCAAAGCCAGCTGAAAAATACGAGACTACTTTTCAAGTATACCGTGAAGCTGCCGCAGGTGCAAACGGAGGAAAAACAGGTGGTGGTTGCGGATGCAATTAATTTATTAAAGATGAAAAAAATATTAATTGCAATTGTTGTATTGATTAATTTCACTGCTTTTGCACAAGAAAAAGAAACTGCTACTACTTTTAAAAAGAGGGTTTTAGAAAATACAGAAGTGGATTTTTTATTGAGTTATTACAATCAAGATGGGACACATTCACCAGTTAACGGAGGTATCGGTTCCGAAAAATTAACAGATGTTGCCTCCAATATTGTTATAGCAGTGCCGATTAATGATGATGATGTATTAACATTCGATGTTGGAATCTCTACTTATACATCAGCGTCTTCCAGTAATATTAATCCTTTTAATTCCAATAAAAGTTCTACATCAACATCTTCTGGCGCTTCGGGGAAAACGACTTCTACAACAGTAAGTTCTGCACCTTACGGAACACCTTGGCAAGCTTCTTCTGGAGCTTCGAAGAGTGATCAATTGGCTTCAGTTTCGGCAAATTACAGTCATAGTTCAGACAATAGAAATAATTTGTGGAATGCTGATATTGCTGTATCAAATGAATTTGATTATACTTCGTTTGGGTTTGGTGGTGGGTACACTAAATTATTCAATGAAAAAAACACAGAGATTAGTTTGAAAGCGAATGCTTATCTGGATCAATGGAGACCCATTTATCCAACTGAATTGCATGAATATGCAACTTATGGTGCTAATTTTCAGAACCAAGGATATTTAACTGGTGTTACAATTATGGATCGATATGGTAATAAATCAACGAATTATTTGCCGTCTGCTTTTACACCTTATACTAATTCAAATAGAAATTCGTATTCTGCTTCGATTTCCTTTTCACAAATCATGACTAAAAAGATTCAATTATCAATATTTATGGATCTTTTGAAGCAAGAAGGATTATTAGCTACACCGTATCAAAGGGTTTATTTTGCTGATAAAGCCAACTATTATATTGGACAATCACAATATATTCCAGTGTATGGGTCTTATGAAAATAAAGGTGTGTACCAATTGGCAGATGATAAAGAAAGGTTACCTAGTACTCGATTTAAAATTCCTATTGGCGCTCGTCTAAATTTTTACATCAATGAATATGTGGTTGCACGTGCATATTATAGATATTATCAGGACAATTGGGGGATTCAAGCACATACGGCATCAATAGAGTTGCCTATAAAAATAAATTCAAAATTTACGGCGTATCCAATGTATCGCTACTATACGCAAACAGCATCTGATTATTTTGCACCTTATGAACAGCACCTTTCAACCGAAAAATATTATACCTCCGATTATGATTTATCTAAATTTGTAAGCAATCAATATGGGCTTGGTTTTACGTATACGGATATATTTGCTAGAGCAAGAATCTTTGTTTTAGGTTTAAAATCAATAGATTTGCGATTGAATCATTATCAAAGGAGTGATGGTTTATCTGCAAATATTGCTTCTTTTGGGTTTAAATTTGAAGTACAATAAAACAATTTAATAAATGCATGTATTAATAGTTGAAGATGAATTAGGTATTATTCAATTTTTGCAACAAGGTTTGGAAGAAGAAGGGTATAACATCACTTGTGCATCCGATGGTTTACAAGGGTTTGAATTAATTCAAAAGAACAACTTTGATTTAATTTTATTAGATTGGATGTTGCCTAAAATGAGTGGTTTGGATTTGTGTAAAGCCATCAGAATCAAAGATACCAAAGTGCCTATTCTTTTTTTAACAGCTAAAGATACGATTCAGGAAACGATAGAAGGGTTGAAAGCGGGAGCCAATGATTATATAAAAAAACCTTTTAGTTTTGAAGAATTGGTAGAGCGAATCAAGATTCACTTTCGAAACCTAAATAAAGAAGAAATTCTGAATTTAGGGACTATTGAAATCAATAGAACAAAGCACATCGTATCAGTTAAACAAGAAGAAGTTTCATTGACACAGCGTGAATTTGAGTTGTTGTATTATCTCATTAAAAACAAAGGTAAAGTATGTACAAGAAATCAAATAATTGAAGATGTTTGGGACATCCATTTTGAATACGATACCGGTGTAATTGATGTTTTTATCAATGCCATTCGTAAAAAATTAAACCTAAAAATCGAAGAAGATTATATTAAAACAGTTCGTGGTGTAGGTTACATAGCTAATGACTAATGAATATGCAACAACTTTCTTTTAAAAATAGAATTGCTTCTAATTATATAATCACAACTGCACTTTTAATTTTTGTGGTGTTTTTTGCTATACATTCTATCGTAAAATTTAGTGTTTATAATCACGTAAATACTGATATTTCAAAAGAGGTCAACAACCATTTGAATGAAATAGAAATTAAAAACAACTCTTTTTTCCTAATCCATATGGAAGAATGGAAAGAAAGAGAGCACAATACGGTTGATGTAAATCCTGTATTTATTGAATTTTTGGATGCAAATGGGGATGTTCTTGAAAAATCACCTAATTTAAAGAATCAAATTTTATATTTTAATAAATCTGTTCCAGACAATGAATTGTTTGACTCAAAAATTTTAAAAAATAAAATTCGTCAAATTCAAGTTCCTATCTATCAAAATGAAAAAGTAATTGGTTATTTAATAATTGCTATGTCGCTTGAAGATGCTTCCATGGTACTTCAAAATTTATCCGAAATATTAATTATTGCTTATCCTTTAATTCTATTAATACTTTTTCTTATCGCTCGATTTATTGCAGGTAGAAGTATAAAACCAATCAGTTCTATTATAGAAACCTCAAATATTATTACAAAGGATAATTTAAAGTCCAGAATTCCATTGCCACAAAAAAAAGACGAATTATACATTTTATCAAAAACGATAAATCATCTTTTAGATCGAATAGAAACAGCAGTTGAAAGAGAAAGACAATTTACCTCAGATGCTTCTCATGAATTACGAACACCTTTAACAGTCATTAAAGGAACATTAGAAGTTTTAATACGAAAACCGCGTAATCAAGAAGAGTATCATGATAAAGTTAATTATTGTATTACTGAAGTAAATCGCTTAAATAATATTGTTGACCAACTACTTTTACTGGCAAGATATGAGAATCAAAATCAATCTATTAAAATAGAAAATGTTTGTTTGAATGCCATATTATTAGATACTATTTCTAGATTTTCTACTTTAATTCAGTCTAATAATATTCAGGTTAATACACAATTTACAAATGAAATATATGTAAAAAGTGACCGCTACTTAGTGTCCATTATTATTAATAATATTGTCTCGAACGCAATTAAATATTCAAATTATGATGGTCAGTTGGCAATTGTATTAACTGAATTAGAAGGAAAAGTGACATGTCACATATCTGATTCAGGGATTGGAATTCCAAAAGAAGATTTACAAAAAATATTTAACCCTTTTTTTCGTTCTCAATCTACAGATCATCCAGATATTAAAGGGACTGGTTTAGGACTTTCGATTGTTAGTAGATTATGTAAATTACTGAACATTAAAGTTACTATTTCTAGTCAAGAAAATGAGGGAACACAAGTGGAACTTAACTTTCATTAAGTATTCTTTAAGTATCCCTTAAGACTATCTTAAGTTAATCCCTATCTTTATATTTTACTTTTGAAGGATCAAAATAAAATATTTATGTTAGAAAAAATTATAGCTTTTAGTCTAAAAAACAAACTCATTGTTTTATTATTCACTCTTTGTATTTTAGGATTTGGCGTTTTTTCTATATTCCAAATTTCTATTGGTGCTGTTCCAGACGTAACCAATAATCAAGTTCAAGTAATCACTACTTCACGTAATCTTTCAACCCAAGACATTGAGCAATATATTACATATCCTGTTGAAATTGAAATGGCTAATTTACCAGGAGTAAAGGAAATTCGTTCCATTTCAAAATTTGGATTATCAGTTGTCACCATTGTTTTTGAGGATGATTTAGGTACTTATTTACCAAGACAATTAATTGCTGAAAAAATTAAATCGGCTTCTGAGAAAATACCAGCCGGTTTTGGTACTCCTGAAATGGGGCCAATAACCACTGGACTTGGTGAAATTTACCAATATACACTTGAAGTACAACCCGAATTTAAAAATAACTATTCCGTTACTGATTTAAGAACGATCCAAGATTGGGTAGTAAAAAGGCAATTGTCAGGAATTAAAGGTGTTGTTGAAATTAATACTTGGGGAGGGTTTTTAAAACAATATGAAATTGCTATTAATCCATCCCAGTTGAAAGCAATGAATATTGCTACAACGGATGTTTTTACAGCTCTTGAAAAAAATAACAGTATTGCAGGTGGTGCTTATATTGAGAAGATAAATCAAAGTTATTTTATTCGTGCCGAAGGAAAAGTTAAAAACTTGGAAGACATTGAAAACATTGTTGTTAAAAACAGTAATGGTTTCCCTGTTTATATAAAGAATGTGGCTGATGTTCGTTTTGGTCATGCCAATCGTTTTGGAGCAATTACTGGTAATGGTGAAGGAGAGAAGGTACTTGGACAAGTGATGATGCTTAAAGGCGCCAATTCAAAACAAGTCATCAATGATGTGAAAGATAGAATTGCAATCATTCAAAAATCACTGCCCGAAGGCGTTTATATCAATGGATTCTTAGAACGTAGCGAATTAGTTGGTAAAACCACTTTTACAGTGGCCGAAAATCTTACTCTAGGCTGTTTAATCGTGATTTTTGTTGTAGTATTATTATTAGGAAATTGGCGTTCAGGATTAGTTGTAGCTTCAGTCATACCATTGTGTTTGTTATTTGCAATTTCACTGATGAATATTTTTGGAATAGACGCTAATTTAATGAGTTTAGGTGCCATCGATTTTGGAATAATAATTGACGGTGCGGTTATTATTGTTGAATTCATTGCATTCCAAATAGCCAGTAAATCAGCACAGTTAGGGCCACTTTCCAAAGAAGACCGACAGTTAGAAATTGATCAAATTACGTATAAGAGCGCTTCTAAAATGATGAATTCGGCTATTTTTGGCCAACTTATTATTTTGATTGTTTTTATTCCAATTCTTTCTCTTTCAGGAATCGAAGGTAAAATGTTCAAACCCATGGCGATGACTTTTAGTTTTGCTTTGGTGGGGGCTATGATCTTCTGCTTTACCTATGTTCCAGTGGTTTCTTCGTTGTTTTTAAAACCAACCGTAGAAAATCCAAAATCGTTATCTAGTAAATTAATTCGAAAGCTAAATTCTTGGTATTTACCTCTTATAACTTGGGCTTTGGTTAATACTAAAAAAGTATTGTATGGTGCTTTTGGATTATTAGTTATGGCGATCGTTTTATTTACCACTATGGGAGGGGAGTTCATTCCAACACTTGACGAAGGGGATTTTGTCATTCAACCTGTTCTTAAAACGGGAACTACATTAACAAAAACGATAGCTACTACTACCAAAATCGAAAAAATAATACTCAAGAATTTCCCCGAAGTGGAGCAAGTGGTTAGTAGAATAGGTGCTGCCGAAGTTCCTACAGACCCAATGAGTATGGAAGAAAGTGATGTAATTGTAAAATTGAAACCAAAATCAGAATGGGTATCGGCATCCAGTAAAGATGAATTAGCTGATAAAATTAAAACGGCTATCGAAAAACAAATTCCCAATATGGAAATCGAGTTTACACAGCCGATTGAAATGCGTTTTAATGAATTGATTTCAGGCACACGTTCAGATGTGGCGGTGAAGATTTTTGGTGAAGATTTAAATGTTTTGGCTCGAAAAGCCCATGAAATTAAAAAAGCTATTGCAAAAGTAGAAGGAGCTTCGGATATAATAATTGAAAAAACCGAAGGATTACCGCAAATGACAGTAAAATATGATCGTTCAAAAATTGCTCGATATGGTTTGAATATCTCCGATTTAAATGAAATGATAGCGCTTGGTTTTGCAGGAAAAACGGTTGGAAATGTGTTTGAAGGCGAGAAACGATTTGACATGGTTATCCGTTTAGATCAGTCCAATAGAACGGGTATAAATGACTTAAAAAACCTTTATATCACCACTTCGTCTGGAGAGCAAATTCCGTTGCAGGAGTTAGCAAGCATAGATTATACCGAAGGTCCTGCTAAAATTTCAAGAGACAATACGAATAGAAGAATTGTTGTAGGAATCAATGTGCGAAATAGAGATTTACAAAGTGTAGTAACTGATATTCAGAAAATTGTAGATACTCAAATAAAGTTACCTACGGGCTACTATGTGCAATACGGGGGGCAATTTGAAAACCTCCAAAGCGCCAAAGCCAGACTGATGATTGCAGTTCCAATTGCGCTATTTTTAATATTTATATTATTGTATTTTGCTTTTGGTTCAGTAAAAGAGGCCTTGATGGTATATTCGGCCATACCACTTTCGGCAGTTGGAGGGGTATTGTTTTTATGGATTCGAGGATTGCCTTTTAGTATTTCTGCAGGAGTTGGATTTATTGCGCTGTTTGGAATTGCTGTGCTAAACGGAATCGTATTAATTGAGCATTTTAAAGAATTAAAACACCAGGGAATGAAAAATATTGATGAACTTATTTTAAAAGGAACTACTGATCGATTGCGTCCCGTGCTATTAACTGCTGCCGCTGCCGCTCTAGGTTTCTTACCAATGGCAATTTCATCATCAGCAGGAGCAGAGGTGCAACGCCCTTTAGCAACCGTAGTGATTGGAGGTTTGTTTACAGCAACCATCTTAACGATGATTGTATTGCCTATTTTATATAAACTTTTTGAAGGGAAAGAATTTAGAAAACCAAGATTTAAAAAACATCATAGTGCTACTTATATCATATTTTTAATATTAAGCAGTTCTTATAGTTTTGCACAAAATACTACTACTGAATTAGATAGTTTGATTTCAAAAGGGATAAGTAACAACAAAGGATTAAAAGCGCATCAATTGCAAGTAGATAAATTCCAGGCAAATATAAATAGCGCTTTTGCATTCGATAAAACAAATATCTACTACAATTATGACCAAAATAATGTTGCCTATAATAATGAACCTTTAAAAATATTCGGGATTCAACAACGCTTTTCTTTTCCTACCGTTTATGGTGCTCAGAAAAAAGTAAATACAACAGAATTTGAAAAAGAAAAGGCTAGTTTTGAGATTCAAAAAAACAAAACTTCCTTAATGATTTCTAAGGTTTATTATCAAATCGTGTACTTACAACATGAAGAAAAACTGTATCAATATTTAGATAGTTTGTATCAAAATTTTTCTAAAGCAAGTGATAGACGATTTGAATTAGGGGAGACGAATTATCTCGAAAAAATCACTGCAGAAGCCAAATTCAGACAGATAAAAACAAAACTTTCTCAAATAAAAAATGAAAAGCAAGCGGAGTATGAAACATTACAAGCATTAGTACAATCAGAGGATAAAATAGTAATTAAAAGCATAAAAATAATACCGTTAAATGTCTTAACAAATGAATTAAGTAAATTTACCTATAATTATTATTTAGAAAGTGTTAGTAAAAATTATGAAAGTCAAATATACCTTCAAAAACAAAATTGGTTTCCAGATTTGCACTTAGACTATTTTAGAGGTTCTAACAAAGGAATTTCGCAATCTTTGAATGGTTTTCAAATTGGAATTGCAGTTCCTATTTTATATACTGCGAATATTTCAAAATCAAAAGTGGCACAACTTGAACTACAAAGTTGGGAGCAACAAAAGCAAAATGAAACCCAAAAAATGGATAGTTATTTAAATCAAAAAAAGAATGAATTAGCAAAATACCAAGATGCTTTAAATTATTACAATCAATACGGTAAAAAACTTTCGAACGAAATTATTAAAGTAGGAAATTTGAGTTTCAAACATGGAGAGATAGATTTTTTTCAATACATCCAAAGTTTAGAAAACGCGACCATTATTCAAGTAGATTATTTAGATAATGTACTTCAATTCAATAAAACACAACTTGACATTCAATTCCTTAATTACTAAAATATTTAAAATGAAAAAAACACTATATATATTTACTCTTTCCATTCTATTTGTTTCTTGTAAAGAGACAAAATCAGAAGAAGTCATTGATAAAAATGACAATCTAATATCAGTTACAACAGCGCAATTTAAGTCGGGTGCAATGGAAATTTCAGCTCCTGTTGAGGAAGATTTTGACGTAACGGTAAAAACATCGGGAAAAATTGATGTACCGCCACAAAATAGAGCTCAGATCACTTCGTTTATAGGTGGATATGTGAAATCTACAACACTTCTAGTAGGTGATAAAGTGAGTAAAGGACAAGCTTTATTGACATTAGAAAACACAGAATTTTTAGATATTCAAAAAGAATATTTAGATGTTGCAGAGCAAATTAAGTATCTAAAGTCGGAGTATGAACGTCAGAAAACATTATTCGATGAAAAAATCACTTCTCAAAAAAATTATTTAAAAGCAGAGAGTGACTATCGCAGAGCAAAAGGGATGTACCAAAGCTTAAAAGCAAAATTATTGATGCTTAATATTAGCCCTGCAAATGTTGAAAAAGGAAATTTAACTTCTGTAATAACCATTTATGCCCCGATATCTGGTGATATTGTTGTAATGAATGCCAATGTTGGTATGCACGTTTCTCCATCGGATGTAATATTAGATATTATTCAAACTTCTCATTTACATTTGGAATTAAATGTTTTTGAAAAAGATATATTGAATGTAAAAGAAGGACAAAAAATTAAATTTACTGTTCCAGAGGCTTCAAAAGATGTTTTTAACGCCGAAGTTCATTTAGTAGGAAAATCGATAGAAGGAAGTGATAGAACAATCAATGTTCATGGCCATTTAGACGAAACCATGAAACAAAAATTAATAACAGGAATGTTTGTAGAAGCTGCTATTATAGTGGATTCAAAGAAAGGTTTAGCAATTCCTACCGAAGCATTAATAACAGAAAATAATAAATACTTTGTACTTTTATTGAAAGAAGATAAAAACAACAGTTATTTCTTTAAAAAAGTGGCAGTTAAAGTTGGCGAACGTTCTGAAAAATTTATTGAAATTCTTCCGGATACTCATATTAATTCATCTTCAAAAATTTTGGTAAAAGGTGTTTTTGATGTTACTAATTAATCGATAATTATGGATTTAAAAAAATTAAAAGAGCAATTACAAGTAGAAGTAGATACTGCATTTTTGTACGAAAGTATTGCTGCTATTCAAACGGATGATAATTTAGTTCGTGTTTTACAAAGTTTAGGTGAAATTGAAAAGGGGCATGCTAAACATATGTTTGACAAAGTCATTTCATTTGAGTCTAATTATAAAATGCCACTGCCTTCTTCTAGAGCAAAATTTCAATTAAAACTTGGTAAGTTTTTTGGCTACGGATCGATAATCAGTAGTTTATCCAATATTGAAAAGCAATTTGCGGTTAACGCTATTAAAAATAAATTACAAAGTGGTGAAAAACCAACAGGTTTTGAGCACAATCATCTTAAAATAATTGAAGCAGTAAATGATAATGCTGCGTTGAATGTTTCGGGAGGTTTTCTATCTAAATTTGAAAGCCGACATAAATCAGTGGGAGGTAATGCCTTGCGCGCTGCTGTATTAGGTTCGAATGATGGCTTGGTTTCCAATATGAGTTTAGTAATGGGAGTTGCAGGTGCCGCCGTTTCTAATAATACTATTTTACTAACTGGAATTGCAGGGTTAATGGCAGGAGCAATTTCAATGGCATTGGGAGAATGGTTGTCCGTACAAAGTTCGAGAGAATTGAACCAACGCCAAATTGATTTAGAAACAGAAGAACTAGAAGCTTCGCCAGAAGAAGAGAAAAAAGAGCTTGTTTTATTATATCAAGCTAAAGGAATGAATATGGAAGAGGCTAAAAAATTAGCCGATAAAGCATTTGAAACTCCTGAAACTGCAATTGATGCAATAATTAAAGAAGAACTAGGAATAGATAAAGAAGAATTAGGTGGTTCCGCTTGGGAAGCTGCAATTGCCTCTTTTGTCCTTTTTTCAATAGGAGCCATAATACCATTATATCCTTTTATGATTTTAGACGGAATGAATGCCATTTATTTAAGTATTGGCAGCAGTGTAATAGGGCTTTTTGGAATTGGTGCTGCAATAACGTTACTAACAGGGAAAAGTATATTATTTTCAGGTTTTAGACAAGTATTTTTTGGCTTAGCGGCAGCGGCCGTCACCTATGGAATTGGATCATTGATAGGCGTATCCTTAGCAGCTTAGAATTCAAAAGGAATTTTCTTATTAAATCAAAAAATAAAGTAAATTATAATCAAATTAAAATGTTATTTTTAATTTTTAAAATGAAACCATAAAATTTAAAATATGAATGATGCTCATTTACACTTAGTAGTTAACCATTTTCCAATTATTGGATCTATATTGGGCCTTGGGGTTTTAATTGCTGGACTATTTTTAAAAAATAATTCGGTTAAGAATACAGGTTTTTTTCTACTTATTATTGCAGCTGTTTTCGCGTTGGCAAGCATGGCGACAGGTGATGGCGCTGAAGAAATGGTAAAAGATATGCCTACAATTGGAGAAAAAATTATTCATGAACATGAGCAAATAGCCGAGAAATTTGCTTTGGTGTTATATGCAACTGGTATTTTCAGTATTGTATCACTTTATGCAACTCAAAAAAGAAATAAATTTGCAAAAATAGTAACATACATCACTTTGATTCTGGCGTTAATTGCTGCTGGACTATCAACGTTCGTAGGAACATCTGGTGGAGAAATTCGTCATACTGAAATTAGAGATAACAATGACACTTTGGTTTCTAAAAATATAAATAGTGTCCGTCCCGGTTTTAATGATACGCTAAAAAGGAAAGTCGACGAATAAGATATTTAACAATAAAATAGCAATTAGTTAAATTTAAAATAGCGTTTTAATTAAAATATGATTTATATTTGCATCAGAAATTAAAGTTCTAAAACAATAACACAATTATGTTTACAAAACAATTACATCATCATCATTTTCATTATTGCTCTCAAGCGATGTGTTAATGAAATGGGTGTAAGTCATCATATTTTAAAACCCGTTTGAGTACATCAAACGGGTTTTTTATTGCCTAACTTTTGTACTCTGACACAATACTAACAAAATTAAATTCAAAAAAATGAGTACATTAAAAATTGCAATTCAAAAATCAGGACGTTTAAACGAAGACAGTATCCAAATTCTAAAAGATTGCGGAATCTCTATTAACAATGGAATTGATCAATTAAAAGCAGAAGCTTCAAATTTCCCTTTAGAAGTTTTATACTTAAGAAACTCTGATATTCCTCAATACTTAATTGATGGTGTGGTAGATATTGCCATTGTAGGAGACAATTTATTGGTTGAAAAAGGGAAAGGGATTCAAGTGATTCAAAAGCTTGGTTTTTCTAAATGTAAAGTTTCAGTTGCTGTACCCAAAACATTCGAATACAATTCTATTCAAGATTTAGATGGATTGCGTATTGCGACTTCTTACCCAAATACGGTAATCGAATATTTCAATTCTTTTGGAGTAAATGTAGATATTCACCAAATTTCTGGTTCGGTTGAGATCGCTCCAAATATTGGTCTAGCCGATGCCATTGTTGATATTGTTTCAAGCGGAAGTACGTTGTTTAAAAACAATTTAAAGGAAGTTGAAATTATTTATAAAAGTGAAGCGGTATTGGCAGTTTCTCCAAAAGTAACTCCAGATGTTCAAAAATTAATTGACACCTTAAAATTTAGAATTGAATCCGTTTTAAGAGCGCGAAAATCAAAATATATTTTGATGAACGTGCCTAATGATAAAATTGAAGAAGTAGGTAAAATTCTTCCAGTATTGCGTAGTTTAACAGTTTTGCCATTGGCGCAAGAAGGATGGAGCAGTGTACACTCTGTAATTGATAAAGATACTTTCTGGCAAGTAATCGATCAATTGAAAGACGCTGGTGCCGAAGGAATTTTGATATGCCCAATTGAAAAAATGGTGCTGTAAATAATTATAAATTATTAAGTATGAATTATAAAGTTGAGTAAAACTTAAATAGTTGATACTTTGCAAACTTTGCGAAAAACCTTTGCGAACTTTGCGGTTAAAACACAATACGATGAATAAAATATACGACCCAAAACCCAATACCTGGTCAGCAATTCTAGAACGACCTACTAAGACTATCGACGACATCGAACTTACTGTAAAAGAAATTTTTAAGGAAGTTCAGAAAAAAGGAGATACCGCTGTGGCCAAATATACTTCGATTTTTGACGGAGTAAATTTTGAAAATCTAGAAGTATCTATACAAGAAATCGAAACTGCTGTTGCTACCGTTCCTAACGAATTGAAAGATGCGATTCAATTGGCTAAAAGCAATATTGAAAAATTCCATACAGCTCAAAAAACGGCAAAAGTAGAAGTAGAAACAGTAGAAGGAGTACAATGTTGGCAAGAGAAAAGACCGATTCAAAAGATTGGTTTGTATATACCAGGAGGAACTGCTCCCTTATTTTCAACTGTTTTGATGCTTGCCGTTCCTGCTCGAATTGCAGGTTGTAATGAAATTGTTTTATGTTCTCCTCCTGATAAAAAAGGAGTTATAAATCCAGCCATTTTATACGCAGCACAATTATGTGGTGTTACTAAAATTTTAAAAGTAGGTGGTATTCAGGCAATTGCAGGAATGACTTTTGGTACCCAAACGATCCCTAAAGTGTATAAAATTTTTGGACCTGGAAACCAATTCGTTACTGTTGCCAAGCAATTAGCAACTCAATTTGGTGTAGCAATTGACATGCCTGCTGGACCTTCTGAATTACTTGTTGTTGCCGATGATACTGCTATTCCATCTTTTGTAGCTTCTGATTTATTGTCTCAAGCAGAGCACGGTACAGACAGTCAGGTTATTTTGGTGTCAACTTCAAAAAAACTGATTGACGCCGTTGAAGCCGAAATTCAAATTCAACTAGAGCAATTACCTAGAAAAGCGATTGCCGAAAAAGCGATTGCCAACTCAAAGTTAATTTATGTAGAAAATGATAAAACTGCTTTAGAATTAATCAATGAATATGGACCGGAACATTTCATAGTTTGTACTGCAAACGATGATTTTTTTATCGACGGAATCGAAAATGCAGGTTCGGTTTTTATTGGGAATTATACCCCTGAAAGCGCTGGAGACTATGCTTCGGGTACTAATCATACCTTACCAACAAATGGTTATGCTAAAAATTATAGCGGAGTAAACCTAGATAGTTTTACTAAATCAATGACTTTTCAAAAAATCTCTGAAAAGGGAATTCAAAATATTGGTAACGCCATTGAAATTATGGCAGAAGCCGAAGGGCTGCAAGCGCATAAGAATGCGGTGACACTAAGGTTGAAGAGTTTAGAATAAGAGACAAGAAGCAAGAAACAAGATATTAGAGAAGGAGGCACAGTATAAAAGTCTTTTCTCTTGACTCTTGATTCTAATTTCTTTCCTCTAAAAACAAAAGAAAATGGAAAATTTCGATTTAAATAATTTAGTTCGTGAGAACGTCAAAACCATGAAGCCGTATTCATCGGCTCGTGATGAGTTTAAAGATTTTGATGTGGCTCAAATGATATTTTTGGATGCCAATGAAAATCCGTATCAAAATGGTGTAAACAGGTATCCCGATCCACAACAAAGCAGCGTGAAAGCAGTTTTAGCCAAACAAAGAAACCTAAAAATCGATCAAGTTTTATTAGGAAACGGAAGTGATGAAGTATTGGATTTGCTATTTAGAGCTTTTTGTGAGCCTAAAGAAGATAATGTAATTACTTTACCGCCTACATATGGAATGTATGGGGTTTTAGCCAATATTAATGCGGTAACCAATAAAGAAGTATTACTTTCTACTGATTTCCAACCAGAGATAGATTCCATTCTAGATACTGTAGATGCTAATACTAAAATAATCTTTTTATGTTCGCCAAACAACCCAACAGGAAACTCTTTTTCTGATGAAAGTATAGTGACATTACTTCAAAATTTTAATGGATTAGTAGTTATCGATGAAGCGTATATCGACTTTTCAAAAAAACAAAGTTGGTTGAATGAATTAGATGAATATCCAAATTTAATCATTACACAAACACTTTCAAAAGCCTATGGTTTGGCAGGAATTCGTTTAGGTATTTGTTATGCTTCAGCTGGAATAATTTCGGTTTTAAACAAAATAAAACCTCCGTATAATGTGAATGAATTAACGCAACAAAGAGCATTAGAAAGATTAGCTGATATAGAAAAAATTCAACTTGAAATAGACTCTATTATAATACAAAGAGATGATTTACTTAAAGTATTAAAAGAAGTTAAATTTGTTTCTAAAATATACCCAACCGAAGCTAATTTTGTGTTGATTAAAGTGGATGATGCGACTAAACGCTATAATGAATTAATCGCAAAAGGGATTGTTATTCGAAACAGAACTACCCAACCACTGTGTGAAAACACGTTGCGTTTAACCATTGGAACAGCAGAAGAAAATAAAAAATTAATGGAAGCACTATTAGCGATAAGCTAATTTTAAATAATCAAACTAAAAATAACAACATGTGTAAAAAACTAATCATTGTACTTTTAATGTCATTAAGTTTTAATATTGCGATGCGAGCTCAAGAAAGTAAGACCACGGAAACGGGTAAAATTTATTTTCTACGCTCTACTGGTTTTCAAGGGTCAGCAGTTGCTTTTAAAACTTTTATTGATGGAGAATTTGTTTGTAAACTAAATAATAAAAAATATTCTATACACGAAGTTCCTGTTGGTAAACATGAATGCTCCGTACAATTTGGAGGAAAAAAATCTAAAGAGAAAGCGGAGAAGTTTGAAGTCCAAGTTGAAGCAGGCAAAATTACCTATGTACAATTGGTATTTGAAACGGGATTATTTATTAATAACATTTATTGTGAAGAAGTAACCGAAAATACGGCAACGCAAAAAATGAAAATAATGGAAGAAGATACTAAGTGTCTTTAATTCCAAGGTTTTAAAAATAAAATAAATTGGATTGAAAGTGCGTGAGGGATAGTAGTGAAGCTCTTTTTTATCTTGTTTTTTCAAGATAAAAAAAGCGGGAACGAATAGCCCGACCCGCAGGGACACGCCAAAAACAATAAAACAAACACAACTAGCTAAAAGCTAACAGTTAAAAGCTTATATAAAAATGAAAAAAGTACTTTTTATCGATCGTGATGGAACGATTGTTTTAGAACCAGAAGGATACCAATTAGATAGTTTAGATAAATTAGAATTTTATCCAAAATCATTTCAATATTTGGCTAAAATTGCGAAAGAATTGGATTATGAGTTAGTGATGGTAACTAACCAAGATGGGTTAGGGACGGACAGTTTTCCGGAAGATACTTTTTGGCCTACACAAAATTTCATTTTGAGAGCTTTTGAAAACGAAGGTGTTTTATTTGACGATATTTTTGTAGATCGGTCTTTTCCAGAAGACAATGCACCAACACGCAAGCCAAGGACAGGAATGCTAACAAAGTATATTGATAATCCAGCCTATGATTTAGCAAATTCCTTCGTATTAGGAGATCGATTGACTGATGTAGAACTGGCTAAAAATCTAGGTGCAAAAGCGATTTTTATGAACACCAGCGAAGGGGCAGGAAGTGGTGAGATTGCTTCGAAACGTGAGGAGTTGGATGACATTATTACATTACAATCCACTGATTGGAAAGTAATTTATGAGTTTTTGAAACTCGAAGCGCGCTCCGCTACAATATCAAGAAAAACAAATGAAACGGATATTTACATTAATTTGAATCTGGATGGTACGGGGAAAAGCAAAATCGAAACTGGAATTGCCTTTTTTGATCATATGTTAGACCAAATTGCGCGTCACGGCCAAATGGACTTGGAAATTCTTGTAAAAGGAGATTTGGAAGTAGATGAGCACCATACCATTGAAGACACGGCAATTGCACTAGGCGAGGTTTTTGCGAAAGCATTAGGAAACAAGTTGGGTATTGAGCGTTACGGTTTTTGTTTACCAATGGACGACTGCTTAGCGCAAGTTGCTATTGACTTTGGAGGAAGAAACTGGTTGGTTTGGGAAACGGAATTTAAACGTGAAATGGTTGGGAAAATGCCAACAGAGATGTTCTTGCATTTCTTTAAATCTTTTTCAGATGGAGCTAAAGCAAATATCAACATCAAAGCCGAAGGACAAAACGAGCACCATAAAATTGAGGCTATTTTTAAGGCTTTCGCCAAAGCGATAAAAGTTGCCGTAAAACGCGACACCGAAAAAATGATTTTGCCATCGACAAAGGGGATGTTGTAAAAATTTGTTTAAAGTTTAAAGTTTCAGGTTCTATGTAGAACTTTAAACCTTAAACCTTAAACCTTAAACTTTAAACTTGAAACAAAAAAACAATGAAAATAGTAATCATAAATTACGGAGCAGGAAACATTCAAAGCATTATGTTTGCCATCGAAAGATTGGGATTTAAAGCGGTTTTGAGTAATAATCCTGAGGAAATTAAAGCTGCCGATAAAGTAATTTTTCCAGGTGTTGGTGAAGCAAGTTCAGCGATGAAAATGTTGTTAGCAAGTGGCTTAGAAACCTTAATTCCTACTTTGACTCAACCCGTATTGGGAATTTGTTTGGGAATGCAATTGATGTGTAATAAATCGGAGGAAGGAAATACAAAGGGATTAGGGATTTTTGATGTGGATGTATTAAAATTTTCTCCAAAAGTTAAAGTGCCACAAATGGGATGGAATACTATTTACAACCTGAAGTCCCCTTTATTTAATGAAATTGCAGAAAATGAATATATGTATTTAGTACACAGTTTTTATGCCCCTGACTGCGTTGAATCCATTGCAACAACTAATTATGAAGTTGAATATGCCTCGGCATTACAAAAAAACAATTTTTACGGTACTCAATTTCATCCTGAAAAAAGCGGTGATGTAGGAGAGCAAATTCTAGAGAATTTTCTAAAATTAAATGATTGAAAGATGTAATGATTAAGCAATTCTGGATGGAGTAGTTCTACGTTCAAAATTGCTAATCTTTAAATTATTCAATTTTAAATCTTTAAATTATAAAAAATGCGAATTATACCAGCTATAGATATCATCGAAGGAAAATGTGTTCGTTTATCAAAAGGCGATTACAATACTAAAATCATATACAATGAAAACCCGCTAGAGGTTGCAAAATCATTCGAAGCACATGGAATAGAATATTTACATTTGGTTGATTTAGATGGAGCCAAATCGAGTAAAATTGTCAACTATAAAATATTAGAACAAATTGCAACTCAAACTAGTTTGAAAATTGATTTTGGTGGTGGATTGAAATCGGATGCCGATTTAAAAATTGCTTTCGAAAGTGGTGCTAACCAGATTACAGGAGGAAGTATCGCTGTAAAAAATAGAGCTATTTTCGAAAAATGGATTGCAGAGTATGGTGCGGATAAAATCATTCTTGGAGCAGATGCCAATAACGAAAAAGTAGCAGTTTCTGGTTGGTTAGAAGATTCTAATGAAGATTTGGTTCCATTCATTCAGGACTATCAAAATAAAGGGATTCAGTACGTTATATGTACGGATATTGCAAAAGATGGCATGCTAGAAGGTCCGAGTTTTGATCTGTATGCAAAAATTTTAGCAGAAGCCAAAGGAATAAAATTGATTGCGTCTGGTGGAATTTCTACCTTTGATGAATTACCTAAATTAGCCGAATTGGGTTGCGAAGGAACTATTATTGGGAAAGCGATTTATGAAGGTCGAATTAGTTTGAAACAATTGGAGAACTACGTTATAAGTAGTAAGTCATAAGGATTAAGTTGTAAGTATGGGAGAAGATATAATCAAGGTAAAGAGTTTTTCATTTGCGATTAGAATGGTCAACCTCTACAAGACTTTAGTTTCTAGAAATGAATATGTCATGAGCAAACAAGTTTTGCGCTCTGGTACTTCAATAGGTGCAAACATTCGCGAAGCTAAAAATGCGGAAAGTAGAGCTGATTTCATTCATAAAATGGGAATTTCTCAAAAAGAGGCAGACGAAACTTTATACTGGTTAGAACTTTTACAAGCAACAAAATACCTTTCACAAGAAGAATTTGAGAGTTTACATAACGATGGCGTTGAAGTTTTAAAACTGATAAAAAGCATTATCATCTCTGCTAAAAATAATCAGAAGAAAACTTAATACTTCATCCTTATTAATTAATACTTACTATACATGTTAACAAAAAGAATAATACCTTGTCTCGATATTAAAAATGGAAGAACCGTAAAAGGCGTCAATTTCGTTGACTTACGCGATGCCGGTGATCCAGTGGAATTAGCCAAAATCTATTCAGATGAAGGTGCTGATGAATTGGTTTTTCTTGATATTTCTGCAACTGAAGAACGAAGAAAAACATTGGTTGATTTAGTTCGCAAAGTAGCTTCGACTATTAATATTCCGTTTACTGTTGGTGGGGGAATTTCATCTGTTGAAGATGTTGAAATATTATTGCAAAATGGTGCTGATAAAGTATCTATTAATTCATCTGCGGTAAAAAATCCGCAACTAATCAATGATTTAGCACAAAGATTTGGAAGTCAGTGTGTTGTTGTTGCCATTGATGCAAAACAAATTGACGGGCAATGGATTGTACATTTAGTAGGTGGAAAAGTGCCTACTGAATTGAATTTATTTGATTGGGCTACCGAAGTTGCCGAGAGAGGTGCAGGAGAAATACTGTTTACCTCAATGGATAATGATGGAACTAAAAATGGATTTGCTAATGTAGCTTTGTCTAAATTATCTACCTTGGTTAATATTCCTATTATTGCATCAGGAGGCGCAGGAAACATACAGCATTTTGTGGACAGTTTTATAGAAGGAAAAGCAGATGCAGCATTGGCAGCAAGCGTTTTTCATTTTAAAGAAATTGAAATCCGAACTTTGAAGCAAGAACTTCAAAAACACAACATCGAAGTAAGATTATAAAAGAAAGAGAAAAGACGTCAGATTTGATAATCTTTTAATTTTTCAATCAATAAATAAAATAACATGAACATAGATTTTTCAAAAAGTGCACACGGATTAATTCCAGCCATTATACAAGACAGTGAAACTAAAGCCGTTTTAATGTTGGGTTACATGAATGAGGAAGCGTATCAAAAAACAATTGAAACTCAAAAAGTAACTTTTTTCAGTCGTTCAAAGCAGAGACTTTGGACAAAAGGAGAAGAAAGTGGTAACTTTTTAAATTTGGTTGATATAAAAAATGACTGTGATGGTGATACTTTACTAGTTCAAGCAAAACCTGTGGGACCTACCTGTCATACTGGTGCAGATACCTGCTGGCAAACCGAAAACAAAGCGGATTATGGATTTATTTCAAATTTAGAAGAAACGATTAAAACACGTCGTGAAAATGCTGATTCAGAGAAAAGCTATGTAGCTTCATTGTTCAAATTAGGAATGAACAAAATTGCTCAAAAAGTAGGTGAGGAAGCAATAGAAGTTGTTATAGAGGCAAAAGATGATAATGATGATTTGTTCTTGAGTGAAAGTGCTGATTTACTTTTTCACTATTTAATACTACTGCAAGCCAAAGGATTTCAACTCAATGATGTTGTTGAAGTATTGAAAAGTCGTCAAAAATAGAGCAGTTTTTCTTATTAATTTAAATATAATAAAACCCAATAATGAAGCGATTCATTATTGGGTTTTCTTTTTTCTTTTTTTTGATTATGCAATCCACTATATTTACTTTTATTTAAAAGAAATACCACATTACATATTATGAATTTTGAAAATACAATAGAAACTGAAGACTTAAATCATACTATTATAAAAACTGGTTTACATATCATATTAACTACTGACGAAGATGATTCGCGACCAGTATATATTTCAGGTAATTTTAATAATTGGCTTACCCAAGACAAAGAGTTTTTGATGGAGAAAATAGGTAATGGATTATATCATTATAAGTTTACTCATGATTATAATTATCCTGAAAAACTTCTATATAAATTTACAAAAGGAGATTGGAGTGAAGTAGAAATTGACCTAAGCGGAAATCGTACAGAAAATAGAGAGACTAATAAACATACTGGAATTCAGAACGAACATGTAATTAGATGGAGGAAAAACTGGCTTCCATTTAAACAAAATTATTTACCGCAAGTTGTTTTAATATCGGATGAATTTGAAATTCCTCAGTTAAATAAAACGAGAAAAATATGGGCATTATTGCCACATGATTACGATAATTCAAGTGAAAGTTACCCCGTAATGTATTTGCAGGATGCTCAAAATTTATTTAATGAAGAGGCAGAATATGGCAATTGGGAAATAGATAAAAAGTTGGCTGTAATGTCCGAATATAAAATTGGGAAAATCATTATTATTGCTATTGAACACGCTGAAGAAGATCGTATTAAAGAATACAATGTAGGTAAAACCGTTTTAGGAAAAGGACAAGGAAAAAAATATATAAAATTTCTAATAGAAACTTTAAAACCATTTGTTGATACCAATTTTAGAACAAAAAAAGACCGCAAAAATACAGGAATAGGAGGAAGCTCTATGGGCGGACTAATTAGTATTTTTAGTGGATTAAGATATCCAGATGTATTTGGTCGCTTAATGATTTTCTCTCCTTCCTTATGGGTTAAACCAGACTTAAAAATTAAAGTTGATGATGAAAATAATTCAGATACAAAAATATACTTGTATGCTGGTGGAGATGAAAGTGAAACAATGGTTTCTCATGTAAAAAATTTCAAAGAGCGCATCATCGCTAGTGAATTTGTTAAGGATAAAATGAAAATTAATTTAAGTATTAATAAACAAGGGAAACATAACGAAATTTATTGGAGTGATGAATTTCCTAAAGCTATTGAGTGGCTATTTTTTAAAACAAAAGAAAATTAAATGAAAACAAAGAAAATTGCTAGTTTAGAAAATTTTGTAGGATCGGTGTTAATACCTGTCTTTGAAACCAATCCGAAAAATCTAATTCCAATCCAATTTGGTGATTTATCCATTTCATCTAAAGTTTTTTATGGTAAAAAAGATACGCATTATCTGGCAGAGAAAAACGATACTACTTTTATTTTTATTGGGCTAGGAAAATCAATTGATTATAAATCTTTAAAGACCACTTTTCGTAGAATTGCAGTTAAAGAAAAAGAATCTTTTTCTAAACAAGTTGCTTTAAATATTCCAGAAGAATTCAGCGACGAACAAGTAGAAGCAGTAGTATCTGGATTACTTTTAGGTACATATAACTTAGGACACTATAAAAAACAAGTAGATCATCCGTTTTTGGATACTAATTTTGAATTGGAAATTGTATCGACCAAGGATTTTTCAGATGTGATAAATAAAGCAATAAAAATCGCTAAAGCACAATTAGAAACATTAGCTCTAGTAGATCTACCTCCAAATAAAGTAACTCCAAAATATTTAGCTAGTTGGGCGCAAGATAAAGGGACTAAATATGGATTTGATATTAAAGTGCTGGGTCTAGAAGCTTCAAAAATTGAAGGTTTAGGTGCTTTTTTGGCTGTTGGAAAAGGAAGTCAAAATGAACCACAGTTTGTCATTATGAGCTACACTCCAAAGAAAAATGCAGAAAAGTTAAAACACGTTGGATTAGTAGGAAAGGGAATCACTTTTGATACAGGGGGATTAAATATTAAAACGGCAGGAATGGTCCATATGAAATGTGATATGGCAGGTGGAGCTGCTGTATTTGGCGCCATGCAGTTGATAGCCGATTTGCAATTACCAGTTCAAGTTACTGCAATTGTACCATGTGCTGAAAATTCAGTAGATAAGACTTCTTTTTTACCTAGTGATGTGATTCAAAGTTATAGCGGGAATTCAATTGAAATTATTGATACAGATGCTGAAGGCCGACTTATATTAGCAGATGGTTTATCCTATTTAATCAAAAATTACCAACCCGAGTATATTGTAGATGTTGCGACTCTTACCGGTAGTAGTGTGGGTACTTTAGGGTATGAATGTGGTGCTTTATTTACCAATAACGAAGTTGTTTCTAAAAAAATACAAGAAGCAGGAGATGCTGTAGGAGAGCGTTTATGGCCATTGCCACTTTGGGATGTGTATAAACAAGATATTGAAAGCGACATCGCTGACGTTAAAAATTATAGTGGAAAACCAGTAGCAGGTGCGATCAGTGCTGCCAAATTTTTGGAATTTTTTACTCAAGAACACCCAGCGTGGGCGCATCTCGATGTTGCTGGAGTTGCATTTGGGGATGATGAATTTGCAAAAAGTAAACATGCTACTGCTTATGGTGTTCATTTATTAACTAAATTCATTGAAAATTTATAAAGCTTATGGAAAATGCTAAAACCTTCATTTGTATTTCGAACTATTTCAAAGGAGCCGATTTTTTGACTCATTTAAAAAGTCTTGGAAATAAAGTATACCTAATTACCAGTGAAAAATTAAGAGATAAACCTTGGCCACATGAAGCTATAGAAGAAACTTTTTATATGCAGGGCCAAGATACCGATTGGAATTTAGAGCATTTATTATTAGGTGTTGGTAATTTAATGAAATCCAATAAAATAGATGCCATAGTTGCTTTGGATGATTATGATGTTGAGAAAGCAACATATCTTAGGGAAAACTTGCGTATTGATGGGATGGGTCAAACTACGGGACGCTATTTTAGAGACAAACTAGCTATGCGTATGAGAGCAAAAAGTTGTGGAATACCAAATCCCGCATTTTGTTCTTTATTCAATGATCATGATATCAATACATTTGTGGATACTGTTCCAGCTCCGTGGGTCTTAAAGCCACGTTCAGAAGCTTCAGCTTCAGGGATAATTAAAGTATATGACAAAGAAACTTTATGGATACATATCAACGAAATGGGTAATAATCGTTTCAAATATTTATTAGAACAATTTAAACCTGGAGATGTATACCATTGTGACAGTTTAATTTTAGATAAAAAAGTAATATTTAGCATAACATCTAAATATTTAGCTACACCCATGGAAATTTCACAAGGTGGAGGTGTATTTAGAAGTTCAAATATCCCGTATGGTTCTGATGATGATGTAGCAATTAAAGAAGTAAATGAACAAGTCATGAAAGGTTTTGGTTTAAAACATGGTGCTGCACATACTGAATTTATAAAATGCAATGAAGATGGTGAAATCTACTTTTTAGAAACGTCATCTAGAGTAGGAGGTGCCCATTTAGCAGAAATGGTTGCTGCAGCTTCTAATATTAATTTATGGAAAGAGTGGGCGGCAATTGAGGACGCTTTGGTAAAAGGAAAAAAATATAAATTACCAAAAGTAAAAAAAGAATATGCTGGTATCGTTTTGACTTTATCAAAATATCAGCACCCTGATTTATCTTCTTTTTCAGACCCCGAAGTTTGTTTTAAAGTTCCTTTAGAGTATCATGCCGGTTTAATTGTACAATCTGATAAAAATGAAAGAATATTGGAGTTACTAAATGACTATGTTGATCGCTTATTAGCTGATTTTTCAGTAGTCCTAAAACAAGAAAAAATAGTCAAACTTCATTAATTCTCAGTTTTTAAAAACTACAAAAAAAATATTTATATCCTCACAATTTCATGAAAAAGTATTTCGCATCCATTTTTTTATTTTTACTGTTTTTACAAAATAGTACGGCTCAAGGTCTTTTATCAAAGTCTGAATTACAATTTACTAGACAGGATACTTTACGAGGAAGTATTACAAAAGAGAGAGCGTGGTGGGATGTGAAAAAGTATCATTTAGATATTAAAGTTAATCCTTCAGATAGCACAATTACAGGGTCTAACACTATTACATATAAAGTATTAGAAGAGTATAATAAGATGCAGGTAGATTTACAAAATCCAATGGAAATCTATAAAGTAATTCAAGATGGCAAAACGCTAAAATATACCCAAGAAGGAAATGCCTTTTTTATTGATTTAGTTTCACCACAAATTATTGGTGCCACAAAAGAACTTATTGTTTTTTACGGAGGAAAACCAAAAGTTGCAGTAAATCCACCTTGGGATGGAGGAATCACTTGGAAAAAAGATTCTAACAATAATTTATTTATAGCTTCGTCTTGTCAAGGATTGGGAGCCAGTGTTTGGTGGCCCAATAAAGATCATATGTATGACGAAGTGGAAAATATGCTGATTAGCGTAAATGTGCCAGGAAATTTGATGGATGTTTCCAATGGTCGTTTGCTAAGCGTAAAAAAATTAAAAGATGGAACAAAAACGTACAATTGGTATGTTTCAAACCCTATTAATAATTATGGAGTCAACATAAACATTGGGGATTATGTTACTTTTTCTGAAAAATACAAAGGAGAAAAAGGAGATCTAGATTGCAGTTATTATGTACTGAGAGATAATTTGGCTAAAGCCAAAGAGCAATTCAAAGACGTTCCGCGCATGCTTAAAGCTTTTGAACATTGGTTTGGCCCTTATCCTTTTTATGAAGATAGTTATAAACTTGTTGAAGCGCCTTATTTAGGAATGGAACATCAAAGTTCCGTTACATATGGTAATGGTTTTAAAAATGGATATCGAGGTCGAGATTTAAGTGGAACTGGCTGGGGTCTAAAATTTGATTTTATAATTATTCATGAATCGGGACACGAATGGTTTGCTAATAATATAACATATCGAGATATTGCTGATATGTGGATCCATGAAAGCTTTACCAATTATGCAGAAAGTCTTTTTGTAGAATATTATTATGGAAAAGAAGCGGGAGCCGAGTATGTTAGAGGTACAAGAAAAGGAATTAAGAATGATAAGCCAATCATTGGAAATTACGATGTAAACAATGAAGGTTCTGGCGATATGTATCCTAAGGGAGGAAATATGTTACATACAATTCGCCAAATTGTAAATAATGATGAAAAATGGCGTTCTATCCTTAGAGGATTAAACAGTACTTTTTACCATCAAACAGTAACTACAAAACAAATTGAAGATTATTTGACAACAGCAGTTGGAATTGACTTATCAACCGTTTTTAATCAATACTTAAGAGATACTCATATTCCAACTTTAGAATATTATTTCAAAGAAAACAAATTGGGTTTTCGTTGGACAAATTGTGTAAAAGGATTTAATATGCCAGTAAAAGTTTTAATTGATGGAAAAGAAAAATGGTTAAAACCTAATACTGGATGGAGTACTGAAACTGCTGAATTCAAAATAAAAAAATTACAAATAGACAAGGATTTTTATGTAGCAGGATTTGATATTTCAGAATAAATTTTGCTAATTTTACCTCAGTTTTTTAAAATAATCAACTGTAAAATACTTTTCAAATCATGAAAAATTCAGCCATAAAATTGTTTTCTTTATTATTTGTTAGTCATTTTGCAATGGGTCAAACTAATGTTAAGAATCAAGATCTAGCAATTGCGAACACCAGTACTTTGGGTGATACAATAGCAATCGCTAAGTCAAGTGAAATGCTTAATGAGGATTTATATTGGACAATAGTTGAAAACTCAATAAAACAAACTACAAACCAAGAGGACCAAGAGCTTTTTTTAATTTCAGAAATTGAAAAGTTAAGCCCAAAAGAAATGATTGGTTTTCGTTTAAGAACTGACAAACTTCTTTTTGACACTTATAATGAAAATTTATGGTGTGCAGCATATATTATCAACGGTGGTTGTTCTGATGGTGGTTTTGAATATTTTAGATGTTGGTTAATTGCTAAGGGAAAAGATGCATTCTATAAAGTAAAAGATAATCCTGATGCCCTAATTAATTTAGTAACAAAAGGGCAGGAGAACTATGAGTTTGAAGGTTTTTGGTATGTGGCGATGAATGCTTTTAAAAACAAAACCGATAAAGAATTATTCTCTTATATAGATTACGATAGATTTGTTACAAATGATGAAAATTACCCTGTTTTGAAATTTTCATGGAATGTCGACGAACCTAATACTATGGGAGTAATTTGCCCTATTTTATTTAAAAATCTTTGGAAATAAAATAACAAACAATTATTTTTTCTTAAATTGAATAGGGTTTTTACCAACTACCTTTTTAAAAATTCGATTAAAATAAGATAAACTTTCAAATCCACATTCATAACAGGTCTCTGTCACATTTTTATCGCTTTTTAACAGCCTTTTAGCTTGCTCGATTCGATACTGATTAAGGAATTCTATAAAAGTTAATTGCGTCATTTTTTTAAAATAGCGACAAAAAGCAGCTTTAGATAAATTCGTTTTTTCGGCTATTTCTTCTAATGAAATGGGTCTTTGAAAGTTTTCTTCAATAAATTCGTAAACAATTTTCAATCGCAATTGCTCTTTGTTATTATACATGTTTTCAAAGGGAACATCATGTAAAAGTGTCATTTCAGTAGAATTTGCAAGTAATTGAAATAGACTCAGTACTTCTATAAATTGCTCGAAATGAGATAATAAATGTAACTTTTGGAGTCTTTTACCAACTGTTTCTTTGATTTTCCCATTAAAACAAATCACTCTTTTAGAATTCTCAAAGAATTGATAAATTGATGCTAACTCAGGAGTAACTGCCAAATCATTTTTGAAAAAATCTTCGTTTACTTGTAAAACTACTTTTTCATATTCTGTTTTTATTCCATAATCGAAATTCAAATGTGGAATATTAGATCCTATAAAGACCAAGTCACTTCCTTCAAAATTACCCACATGATTTCCTACACGTCTTGTTCCACTTGGGGCAACGATAAAAGTTAGTTCAAATTCAGGGTGAAAATGCCAATAATAGAAATCGTTCAATTTTGGATTTACTAATATTCGGAATGAGCTTCCTGCTAATCTTTTTATGTCTTCAAAAACTATTTTCATTTTTATTTAAAACTATTAATTGTTCAAAAATATACATAATAACGATTAAAAGTAGTAAATAAATCAATATTGTACAAATAGAAGAGAATTTTGTAGAAATTAATGGCATTCATTTTTTATAATTTTGAATTATTAATAATAACTAAATATTCAAATAATGGAAAATAAGGAAAAAACAATGACACCAAATATGGTGCCTACGATGGCAAATAATAATGCTCATAAAGACATTCCTGGAAATCCTTCAACGGCAAAATCGAGTACTTTAAAATTGAATGATCGTTCTGATGGGAAGCCCTTACGTTTATTAACAGAAGATGATTGGATATTTTGGAAAGTCAACGGATATATTGTGATAAAAAATGCTGTTCCAAAAGAGAATGCTAAAAAGATGGCTGACTTTTTATGGGAATTTGAAGAAAAAAATCAAAATGACCCCGAAACTTGGTACGCTCCACCAAGAGCCGAAATGCAAATGAAAGAACTTACTAATAGTGGTATGGTCGAAGTGTACAATCACCAATACCAGTGGGATAATAGACAAATGCAGAAAGTATATGACGCATTTGTTGATATCTGGGGAACTGAGAAATTATGGGTGACTATTGATAGAGCTAATCTCAATTTGCCAATCAGACCTGGTTTTGATTTTAAAGGATTTATTCATTGGGATTATGATCCTGACACCAAGCCACAAAACGTTCAAGGAGTTCTTGCCTTAGCTGATCAAACGGATGAAAATATGGGAGGTTTTCAATGTATTCCTGATTTATATCGCAATTATGATACCTGGAAATTAACACAACCCGAAGATCGTAACCGTTTTAAACCAGATGTAACAGGATTAGAAGATAAATTTGTAAAAGTAAAAATGGAAGCTGGGGATTTATTAATTTTCAATAGTACACAGCCACATGGGATACGGCCTAATATAACAAAGGATAAAGTGAGAATGGCACAATATATTTCTATGATGCCAGCAGAAGAAGATAATGAAGAGCTTAAACAATGGCGTATTAATTCTTGGAAAAATAGGGTGGCACCTGAAGGATATGCTTTTCCGGGAGATCCACGCAAATGGGAACAAACTAAATATGAAACTGCAGAGTTGACCGATTTAGGTAAAAAATTATTAGGACTTGATAAATGGGAATAAAAAAAGGGATACGAAAAGTATCCCTTTTTTGTGGCTTTATATTAAGTTGTTCTTTATATAATTATAACTAGCAGCTGCAGATTCTATTGGATTAGGAATGTAGTTACTTTCATGTTCCAAAAAGAAACGTTTCATTCCAGAAAGTTCCGATTGAGCAAAAATAGATTTAAAGTCAATAGTTCCAGTTCCTATCACAGCATTAAATTCATGATTGGCTTTATCCATATCTTTTACATGCCACATTTTAAAACGGCCTGGATGTTCTTTAAATAATTGCAATGGATCATGGCCTGCACGTACTACCCAATATAAATCCATTTCAAAATCAACTAATTTTTTATCAGTTTCATTTAGTAAAATTTCATAACCATTAGTTGCTCCGAATTTAGTAAATTCAAAATCATGATTGTGATATGCTAATTTTAAACCAGCGGCCTTGCAAATTTCGGCTGCTTTATTAACTTTTAAGGCTAATTTTTTATAATCATCCCCAGTTTTACCTCTTAAGTTCTCCACAACATAAGGAACAGTAATGTATTCACTACCTAATATATTAGCTGCTTCAGTGTAGGACTTAATTACATCTGTATTACCATTTTCTATATAACCATTAAAATCAAAATGATTACTCGTTGCTTTTAAATCATTGTCACAAAGCATTTTTTTGAAATCCTTAACTGATGTCCCAAAAAAACCTTTTGTGGGAGAAAAACCAAAAGTTTCCACTTCGTTAAATCCTATTTTTCCAACTTGAGCCAATACTTCTTTAACATCTTTTGGAAAAGTATCTCTCAATGTCCATAATTGAATTCCAATCGCTTTCTTTTTTGCAGCAAATGCAAAGGAAGGGGCAATGGCTAATGCACTTAGCGCCAAGCCACTATTTATTAAAAAATCTCTTCTTTTTATCATGAGTTTGTTTTTAGTTTATTAGATATCACAAATTAGAATCGCTTTTCTCAAAGATTCTAATTTGTTAGCATTTTTAGGTATAAATTCTTGACCAATGAATCCCTTATAACCAGTTGCTGCGATTGCTTTCATAATTGCAACATAATTTAGCTCCTGAGTCTCGTCAATTTCATGTCGGCCGGGAACACCAGCAGTGTGAAAATGAGCAATATATTGATGATTATCAGTAATATTTCTAATTACATCACCTTCATCAATTTGCATATGGTAGATGTCATAAAGTAATTTGAAGTTTTCTGTATTTAATCGTTTAGCCAATTCTACTCCCCATGATGTTCTGTCACATTGGTAATCATGATGGTCAATTTTACTATTTAAAAGCTCCATCACTAAGGTAACATTGTGTTTTTCGGCCAGCGGAATTAACTTTTGTAAACCAGTAACACAATTTTGCCAACCTTCTTCATCCGTTTTACCTCTTCGGCTTCCACTGAAACAAATTAGATTTTTATATCCTGCATCAGCAACTAACGGAATCATTTCAGTATAATTCTTAATAAGCGCTTCATGAAATTGCAAATCGTTAAAACCATCTACTAAATTGAGTTCAGCACCATTACACATTGTTGAAACTAGATTATGTTTTTTCAATATTGGCCAATCTTTAGGGCCCACTAAATCAATTCCGGTGATTCCCATTTTTTTTACTTCAGTACAAAGCGTTTCAATATCAAAATCATTAAAGCACCAACGGGCAACAGAATGATTTAATTTTCCTTTTAATATACCAGATGTCATATTACTTACTTCCTCTTTAGTATTGGCCATAGCAGAAAAGCCAGATGGAAATCCTAATACTGCAGTTCCAGCAAGGATTCCTTTTATTACAGATCTTCTATTTATTTGATTACTCATAAAAATTATATTTAGGCTGCTTCAACTTTATTTTTACTTTTTTCATTGAATAAAGCAGCAAAAAATAAAAATACACCAAAAGCAATTGCAGCAGGAATAATCCAAACCATTTGCCAGTTAATTGCACCATCAATCATTTTGTAATTATCTGTAATCCATCCTGCAACTGCAAAACCAATTAACATACCAACTCCATAAGTAGCAAGAGTTATTAAGCCTTGTGCAGCACTTTTATATTTTTCTCCCGCTTTTGAGTTGGTATAAATTTGTCCAGCCACAAAGAAGAAATCATAACAAATACCATGCAATGCAATCCCAATAATAAGCATAAAACTCAAGTTATCCCCATTACCATAAGCAAACAAAGCATAACGAATTGCCCAAGCAAGCATTCCTAACAAAATTGTTTTCTTGAATCCGAATCTTGTAAAAAACACTGGAAGCAAAAGCAATAATAAAGTCTCAGACACTTGACCTATAGCCATTTTCCCTGTTGGATTATCAATTCCTGCTGCAGTCAAAAAAGGATGCGCATTTTGATAATAAAACGCCAATGGAATACAGATAAGAATTGAAGAAATAAAGAATACAGCAAAGTTTTTATCTTTTAATAATTTTAAGGCGTCAAACCCTAATAAATCACCAATTTTAATTTTCTCAGTAGAAGCAACCTTTGGAGGTGTTTTTGGTAACACAAAACTAAAAATACCTAATACTAATGATACTATTCCTGCAAGTAAAAATGTATTTTTTAGCATTCCACTAGAAACCCCTTCTACAGAATCCCAATGAAACAAATAACTAATTGATAAACCTGCTAAGATCCATCCAATTGTTCCCCAAACTCTAATGTTTGAAAATTCTTTTTCAGGATCAGTCATTTGATTAAACGATACTGAATTTACTAGGGCCAATGTTGGCATAAATAGTATCATATATCCTAAAACAAAATAATAAAATACACTAACATCATCCGACATATACATTTGATACATTAAAAATGCACCCACAAGGTGAAGAATTCCTAATATTTTCTCAGCATTAAAATAGCGGTCAGCTATCAATCCGATAATAAACGGTGCTATGATTGCACCCCACGACTGTGTTGAAAAAACTGCAGCTGAATCAGCTCCAGAGGCTTTTAAATTACTTGCTAAAAAGGTTCCTAATGTTACGAACCACGCACCCCAGATAAAAAATTCTAGGAACATCATTATTGATAGTTTTATTCGTATTGTAGTATTCATTGATTATTGGTTAGTTTATATATTTTGTTTTTAGTTTCTTACTCTTTAAATCCATTCCGGATTATAATTCTTTTATTTCAATATTTTTGAACCAGACGTTTTCACCATGATCTTGCAAAGCAATTTTTCCAGTTTTAAATGTTCCAAAATCACTCCAAGCTTTAAATTTACTTCCAGCAACTAGTTTTTTCCAGTTGTCATCCCATAACATAGTTTTTACAACAGTCACTCCATTTAATATTAGAGTAAGTTTCCCTTTGTTGCAAATTACTTCAGCTGTATTCCATTCTCCAACAGCTTTTACAGGTTCAATATCATTTTTAATCAAATCATATAAGTTTCCAGCTCTATGCTTGTCAATTTTTCCATCAGGATGACCCTCGTTATCCAAAACCTGCATTTCTAAACCTGTTTCGTATGTATTCTTGTATTTTGCAGGATCTTCATGGATGAAAAATATAATTCCGCTATTTGATTTAGGAGCTACTTTCCAATCTAACTTTAAATGAAAATTAGAATATTCCTTATTCGTAACAAGATCTCCTCCTTGACCATTTTCAGCAGCTGAAGGATCAAAATGTAGAACCCCTTTATCCACTTTCCATGCAGCACCTGCGTTTGTTTTTCCATAAGAATGCCATCCATTTGTTGTTTTACCATCAAACAGGCGAGTGAATTTTTTTTGGGCTTGAGTATTTTGCATAATGAAGATTAAGCCTAGTGATAATACTATTTTCTTTATCATAATGGGATATTTACAAAGTTAGATTGTTCCAACCTTGACGGTATTCTCTTTTTACAAATTGATTCACATCATCAAAATTGGTGATTCTCATGGCATCATTATCCCAAAGTAATTTTACAGAACGTCCTGGATATTTAGTTTTTCCACCTACTTCTTTTTGCACATCATAGCCTCTTATGGCTAAATTTGCCATCAATAAGGCTTCTGTCAAAGGGCCTGCAATTTCAAAAGGAGAACTTAACTCTTTTTTTCCGTGACCCGCAATTGCTGCTTCAATCCATTGTTTATAATGCCCTTCTGAACCGTCAACAACTCTAGAGTATTTTTGAGCGATATTTAAATTTTCATTTTTGGTTAATGGAAGTAATCTCGGATTTCTACCATATGTATCGCACATCATTTTTCCTTTAGTCCCAACAAATAAAGTACCATTTCCACCATCTCCAAAAATCTCATTTGGTTCTAATTCTAATGGTCTTTCAGGTTGAATACCACCATCCATCCAATGCAGAGTAACGTCTCCATTGGTTTTATTGGTTTTAGGAAATGTTAATGTAACATGACTTGATGGAGGACAACTTTCAGGGAAATACCCTCTTTTAAACTCATCTACATATACTGATCCAACACTACATTGAACATCTTTGGCGTATTTTAAATTTAAAACACTAAATGGAGCTTCAATTAAATGACAACCCATATCACCCAAAGCACCCGTTCCATAATCCCACCATCCTCTCCAGTTGAAAGGAACCAGTTTATCTACATAATTTTTTTGAGGAGCAGTACCCAACCATAAATCCCAATCTAATTCTTTTGGAATCTCAGTTTTACTAGTAGGCCAGGGGATACCTTGAGGCCAAACAGGACGGTCAGTCCAAGCATAAACAGTATGGACGTCTCCAATCAAATCTGCGTCATACCACTCTTTCATTATACGAGTACCATCATTTGAAGCACCTTGATTTCCCATTTGAGTAACTACATTGTATTTCGCTGCAGCTTGAGTTAGAATTCTAGCTTCATAGATATCATGAGTTAACGGTTTTTGAACATAGACATGCTTTCCTAACTGCATTGCTGCAAGGGTTTGAATAGCATGGTTATGATCTGGTGTTGCTACTGAAACAGCATCAAAATTTTTGTGTTCTTTATCAAACATTTCTCTCCAGTCTTTATAATATTTGGCTTTTGGAAACGCATTAACCGTTTTTGCTGCCCTTCTATCATCAACATCACAAAGAAAAGAAATTGAAGCTTTACCACTTTTATCGAACATGGCAATATCTGACTGTCCTTTACCGCCTACACCAATACTCGCAATTAATAAGCGATCACTAGGAGCAACAAATCCTCTTCCTAAAACATGTCTAGGAACAATCATAAATGCCGCTGCGGCTAAAGCACTGGTTTTTATAAAATCACGTCGATTATTTATGATTTTACTTTCTTCAATTTTTTTAACTTTTTCTTTTTTCATGCTGATCGAAAGATTTTAATTATTGATTGAATAAATGAGAAATTTAAAGCCCTAATATTTTTCTGTTAAATTCTTGACTACTATTTACCGAAGCAAAATCATCAAAGGCCTTATCAGTAACCTTAATTATATTATTCTTTATAAACTCAGCACCTTCACGAGCACCATCTTCTTGATTTTTTATACAGCATTCCCATTCCATTACAGCCCAACCTTTAAAATCATATTGAGAAAGTTTGCTGAAAATAGTTTTAAAATCAACTTGACCATCTCCCGGAGAACGATAACGCCCTGCACGGTTGGCCCAACTTTGATATCCACCAAATGTTCCTTGCTTCCCAGTTGGATTAAATTCGGCATCTTTTACATGAAATGCTTTTATTCTTTCATGATAAAAATCAATGTATTGGATATAGTCTAATTGTTGAAGTACAAAATGAGAAGGATCATATAAAATACATGCTCTTGAATGGTTGTTGACCGCCTTCAAGAACATTTCGTAGGTTTCTCCATCAAATAAATCTTCACCAGGATGAATCTCATAACAAAGATCCACACCATTTTGATCAAATTCATTTAAAATAGGCAACCAACGTTTTGCTAATTCAGCAAATCCTTCTTCAACTAAACCTGCTGGTCTTTGCGGCCAAGGGTGAAAATATTGCCAAAGCAAAGAACCACTAAAAGTGGCATGAGCATTTAAACCTAAATTTTGAGATGCTTTTGCAGCATATTTTAATTGCTGCACTGCCCATTCTTGTCTTGCTTTTGGTTTTCCATGCACATTTGCTGGAGCAAATGCATCAAATAAATCATCATAAGCAGGGTGAACAGCAACAAGTTGCCCTTGTAAATGTGTAGATAATTCGGTTATTTCTAAACCGTAGGAAGCAATTTTTCCTTTTAATTCATCTGCATATATTTTGCTTTCGGCAGCTTTTTGTAGATCAATAAACCGAGTATCTAACGTAGGCATTTGGATGCCTTTAAAACCTAAATCTGCAGCCCATTTACAAATTCCGTCTAAAGAATTAAAAGGGGCTTCATCACTGATAAACTGTGCTAAAAATACTGCTGGACCTTGTATTGTTGTCATTTTTTATTCTTTTTGTCTACTTAGATTTTATAATATATAAGGCGACCATTTTTTATCTGAATTAGCAGATGCTACTACACTATCAATAAATGCCATTCCTCGCAATCCATCTTCAATAGAAGGAAAATCTAACATTTCTGGGGTAGGTTCTATACCGTCTAATTTGCAGCATAATGTTAAGGCAAAATTGCGATAGATATTTGCAAATGCTTCCAAATATCCTTCTGGATGTCCGCCTGGAGTTCGGCAGTTATGAGTCGCAAATGATGATAGATGACCATAATTAGAACCCGCTCTTAAAATTTGAGTAGGTTCATCAAGCCATTTTACAATCAAAGTATTGGGATCATGTTGCAACCATTCAATTCCGCCTTTTTCACCATAGACTCTAATTTTTAAAGCATTTTCTTCACCAGCAGCTACTTGAGAAGCCATTAAAACTCCTTTAGCTCCATTATCAAATTTCAACATTACAGCTCCGTCATCATCCATTACACGTCCTTCGACAAGTGTATTTAATTCAGCGCAGATGTCTGTAATCTTTGAACCAGTAATGTATTCAGCTAGATGTGCAGCATGAGTTCCAATGTCTCCCATTACAGAACTTTTTCCTGCTTTTTTTGGATCTGTTCGCCAAGCAGCTTGTGCATTTCCTTCTCTTTCAGATAATTTACTTAACCATCCTTGAGGGTATTCTACCCAAACTTTTCTGATTTTTCCTAGTTTACCTTCTTTAAGCATTGCTTTAGCTTGCTTTACCATTGGATACCCTGAGTAGGTATGTGTCAAGCATAGAATTAATCCCGTTTCTTCCAATTTTTGTTCCAATAGTTTTGCTTCTTCCAAAGAAAAAGTAATTGGTTTTTCGATTACAACATTAAAACCATAATCTAGTGCCATCATTGCAGGAGCAAAATGAGCAAAATTAGGAGTAACAATAGTAACAAAATCCATGCGCTCACCAACTGGTAAGTTGGCTTCCGCTTTGATCATTTCTTCATAAGAAGTATAGGTTCTGGATTCGGGAAGGAATAACGCTTTACCAGAAGCAATTGCTGTTTCGGGTGTTATGCTTAATGCTCCACAACTTAATTCAATAAGACCGTCCATATTGGCTGCTAAGCGGTGTATTGCGCCTATAAAAGCATCTTGGCCACCGCCGATCATACCCATTTTTAATTTTCTATTCATCATTTATAATCCTAAATGTTTCCTTTATTTAATTCTTTAACTGCATAATCACAAGCACGTGCTGTTAATGCCATGAATGTTAATGATGGATTTTGACATGCAATAGAAGGCATACAAGAACCATCTGTTACAAATACATTACTTACTTCATGCATTTGATTCCATTTGTTTAAAACGGATGTTTTAGGGTCATTACCCATTCTCGCAGTTCCCATTTCATGTATTGCCATTCCAGGGTAACAATCGTTATCATAAGTTTGAACATTTTTAATTCCTGAAGCTTCAAGCATTTCTGCAGCATCATTCATCATGTCAATTCTCATTTTTTTCTCGTTCTCTTTGTATTCACAATCAATAGCTAAAACAGGTTGGCCCCATTTGTCTTTTTTATCATGATTGATATATACTTTGTTTTCGTAGTAAGGTAACATTTCTCCAAAACCACCTAATCCCATATTCCATGTATTCGCAGGAAGACTTAATTTGTCTTTGAAATCACCACCAAATGATAATTCAGCAACCTCTTCATGCCAAGGGTTTCTACTAGCACCACCTTGATAACCAAAACCTCTTAAATAATCTCTTTTATCATTACCTACATTTTGATATCTAGGTACATAAACACCATTGGCTCTACGTCCATAAGTGTATTTATCCTCAAAACCTTCGGCAGTTCCTGAAGCTCCACAACGAAAATGGTGATCCATTAAGTTGTGACCTAATTGTCCACTAGCATTTCCTAAACCTTCTGGATGTGCTTCAGAAGTAGAATTTAATAAGATAAAAGTAGAACCTAATGTAGAACCGTTTACAAAAACAATTTTAGCATAAAACTCCATTGTCTCATTAGTTTCTGCATCAATAACCATTACTCCTTTTGCTTTTTTAGTGTCTTTATCATAAATAATATGATTTACAATAGAGTAAGGTCTAACCGTTAATCTGTTAGTAGCCATCGCTGCAGGTAGAGTAGAGGACTGTGTGCTAAAGTAAGCACCAAAAGGACATCCACGACTACATAAATTTCTATATTGACAGCTTCCACGTCCATTATGAGGAACAGTTAAATTAGCAGTACGTCCAATAGTTAAGATTCTAGTTCTATTGTAATGTTTTTCCATTCTTTCTTTAACAGACTTCTCCACACAATTTAAATCCATTGGAGGTAAAAAATGCCCATCAGGTAGTAAAGGCCAATTTTCATTTTGACCACTTATCCCTGCAAATTTCTCTGCATAATCGTACCATGGAGAAATATCTTTATAACGAATAGGCCAGTCATTACCATGACCGTCTTTCGCATTATCTTCAAAATTGTGATCACTAAAACGGTAGCTTTGACGTCCCCACATTAAAGATTTTCCACCAACGTGAAACCCTCTATACCAATCAAATCTTTTGTCTTCAGTATATGGGCATTCTAAATCATTAACCCACCATTTTTCATTCGCTTCCTGGTATGGATAATCTCTAATTTGTACTGGATGTGTTCTTTTTTCTTCTTCTGTATGTTTTCCCGCATGCTTAAACTCCCATGGGTTTTTCATTGCAGAATCGTAATCTTTGATGTGTTCGATGTTCATTCCGCGTTCTAACATCAAAACTCTTAATCCTTTTTCGGTTAGTTCTTTTGCAGCCCAACCACCGCTTATACCTGAACCTACAACAATTGCGTCATAAGTATTCTCTTCTTTTAAATTTGTATTTATATTCATTCCAGCGCTATTAAATTTGATTAATGTGAAGATTATTTTTTTAAAAAGTACTATTTTGTATCCTCCATATAATGGATACGAAATTTATTTTTGAAAGGTTTACTATGTTGCCCAAGCTTTTTGCCCAGGTTTGTATTCAGCACTTCCATCATATCTTCCAGGAACAGCCAAATATTCACGTGCTTGAGTACACCCAATTTCTGATGAAAAATATCCTAAAATGGTTAAATCTCTAGCGATAATAAAAAAGCTTGGTTTATTAATATCAACTAATGACTCTTTTCTTGTTTCTTCAACAATTTTAGTACGGTCTTCTATTGATAGCGATTTAAAGTCTTTATTAAATTGACTCATGCATTTATCTTGCATTTCTTTCATACCTGTTGCAAAAGTTTGTTGCAAATCGGCTGGATAACAATCATTAATCATCATAGGAATAAACGCACCCAAACCTGCTGCTTTCGCTCCAGGCGAAGCTTTAGTTGTTGGTATCAATAAGTCAGCGAATTCAGATAGAAAATCTTCATCTGTTGCTGAAAAAGAGAATTTTTTGTCGTCATTTTCAGGAATAACAAAATCCTTAATTAAAATCCCCACTGTTGTAGCAGAGATGACACCTCCAAGTACAAGTGCCAAGTTTTTTATTGCTTTACGTCTATCCATTTGCTGATTTTTTAATAGTAATTAGTATTGTTGATTATCATGAGTTTATCAAAGCTATACAATAATAAAGAAAAAAAAAGAAGCATCATTTTTTTTATGTTAAAATATTAAAGAATTAAAGTATTTTCAAAATAATTGTTTAAACACTAAAAAATAACTATTAAATAGTAAATGAAATTGATTTATGTAGCAGTAAATGCATTATTATTGAACAAATGAAATCTTCGAAAACGATGTAATATCCAATTTAAGACTATTTTTGACTGTTTTTAAAATCAAAAAAGGTCTGTTTTTGGATTTTCATGGATTTCATTGCGTTAAAATGACATTTAAAGTAAATTATTAAGCAGTAAAATCTTCCAGTTTTTTTACGAATATAAAAATACATAAAAATAGGGTTAATTTAGTTAGATAAAAAAGATTTTTTTTTAAAAAAACAACAACAAAATAATAGATAATTAAACAGATTGTAGTAGCTAAAGGTTAACATTATTCCTTTTCAAATAGTCCAATAGTACCACCAACCCAATTCTTATCTTTATTGAATTTTACGCCAATCATTTCTCCACGACTTAATCGAACCAAATTGCAAAGTAGAGTAGGTGCAACATCATTTTTTTTCCAGGTGCAAAGAACACGGACTTCCGCCTTTACTTTTCCTTCTGGTGATTGAACAATGGGCATGTAATTTACTTTTTTCTGAAGTATATAAAGTTCTTTTTCGACCACAGCTTCAATATCTTCTTTTTTCACATGAAAAATCACTCCAGATCCAGAAAAAGAGAATAATGGTTTTAAAACATAATTTTCTAAATCCTCTGGTATTTCAGTTAATTCACTTAAGAGTGTAGTCTCTATAAAGTATTTCCCTTTTAAGAAAGGCAAGATAAACTTACTTATTCTAAAAAACCAATTGGGATGTCCTGCCCATTCTACATCAAGATCGTCTGAAAAATGGAAATTTAATTTTAAATCAGTGCGCAAATCCAATTCATCAAAAATCACTCGATTGTAAATTCTTCTTACAAGAATCTCATTACCTTCTTTATTTTTATAAAAAAGTTGCTTTCCTTTTTTAATCAGTTCCGTAACGCAAACTATAGGTATACCTAAATCTCTTTTGCAATAATAAAAGTCGATTTTAGTGTTTTGCTTTTCAGGTTCAATTTCAAGCAGAATAACATTTTCTTTAGGGTAATTATTACAAATTACTTCTTCGAGATTTTGCATGTATTCTTCTTCAGTAATTCCAGTAATAAATGGAGTTAGTTCATTTATAAATGGATAGTGTTTCTTAAATTTATTAAATAAATTAACTTGATAATTAAACAAAGATGGGAATCCTTGTACTTCTATCAATTTAGGAATAATGATTCCATCTTCTTCACAAATTCCGAAATCAATCGCTAAAAAAGTCGTGTGATTATCTTCATTTGGAACTTTATGATTTAGTTCTAATGATTTATCAGTTAGCTTTTTAAAGTCTTTACTCTGAATTAAAGCTATAACTTCATTCGAGCCTTCGATTAATTGTTTTTTTAAATCTTTAGATATAAAAAAAGGAGTTTCTCCTAATCGAAAAGTAGGTTCGTAATCAAAATCAGAGGCAATATCATCTTTAAATTCCTGATATTTTTTATCTGTAAATTGTTCATTAAATAATTTTCGATACTTTGGAATCATAAGATTTGGGGTGATTAATTAGACATGATTTTTTTTGTTTTTATCAAGTCGTTTATTGCAGTTCGAAGAAAATTTGGAATCAAGGTTTCGTTTGTTCTGTATATTTTATCGTCATCCATTAGGTCTTCAAGCATATTTCTAAACTTTCTTTTCCCTTTCATATTTCTAATTTTATCCTTCGCTTCTTTATTTCTTAAGTGGGAAACAAAACTAATAGGATCGGCCTCTGGATGGAATTGTGTTCCTACAAAATAATCTGTAAAACGTACTGCCATTATAGCACGTTCATATTGAACATGATCTCTAATTTTTTCTAATGAAATTATCTTTGCTCCTTTTTTCTTAAATACACTTAGCTTAGGTTGAACTACTTGATAATCTCTAGAATCAATTGCATAAAAAGGATCGCTTAATCCTTCAAAAAGCGGGTCTAAAAGGCCTTCTTTAGTTTTATGAATCGTCATTACGCCAAATGAAGTATCGTTCCTTTTTGTTATTTCGGCCAAACCAAAATGTTTACAAGCCATTTGAAAAGAGTGACAAATAAACAAAACATGTTTTTTTATCTCATTTTCGGTATTCCACTTGGTTAAAGCATCAATGAATTCATAGTATTTCGTATCCCAAGTTCCATCACCAATTAACGGATTTCCCGGACCACCAGTAGAAATATAAATATCAAACAGGTTGATTTCAGGTAATTCACATTTTCCCCTTACATCAAATATTTTAAAGTCTACAATAGGGTTAAATCTACTAATAACATCAATAATACAACGCATGCCTTGATTGGGCTCGCCATTATACATGTCTAAAAGTGCTATTGTTATCTTTTTCTTGCTCATTTTTAAATCTTTATAAATAATCCGCAAAGTTAATCTATTATTTTATAATCCTTTTGTGAATTCTCCGGTTATAAAATCAACCACTTTTGTCAAGTCATTTGTTTTTTCGAAAACGGCCAACTGTTTTGCGGCGCCAGTTCCATTTTTTAGAATTTCATGAACATAATTAATGTGATCACGGCTTCCTAATTCATCAACTACATCGTCAACAAATTCAAGTAATTCTAAAATTAGCATTCTTGTTTCAACTTCTTTTTGAAGTCCAAAATCAATCATATGTCCTTCAATTCCATAACGAGCAGCACGAAATTTATTTTCTTTTATTAGCGCTAATCTATAAATATTAAAACTCATGTTGTGTAAGTTTAATTTATACAATTTAGCAACAACAGCTTGAATTACAGAAACTATACACATCGTCTCCTCAACTGTTAAACTCATATCACAAATACGAAATTCAATGGTATCATAGAAAGGATGCAAGCGTAAATCCCACCAAATTTTCTTTGGATTATCAATGCAATTAGTTTTTACTAAAGTCTCCAAAAAGTTATCATAAGAGGCAACCGAATCAAAATATTCTGGTAAACCGGTTCGTGGAAATTTATCAAAAACTTTTGTTCGAAACGATTTATACCCTGTTTGTCGACCTTCCCAAAAAGGGGAGTTAGTTGATAGCGCAAAAATATGCGGAAGAAAATAGCAAGCCTGATTCATTAATTGCAATCCAATCTCTCTGTTTTCGATACCTACATGACAATGCATTCCAAAGATTAAATTGGATCGAGCAGCATCTTGTAATTCATTAACAATCGTGTGATAACGGGGATCATCTGTAATGGGTTGGTCTTGCCATTTAGAAAAAGGATGGGTTCCAGCACCACCAACAATCAAATTTTGCTTATCGGCTAATTCAACAATTTTAGTTCTTAAAAACTTAATCTCTTTCTCCGCTTCATCAACATTTTTGCAAATATTAGTCCCTACTTCCACAACAGATTGATGCATTTCTGCTTTTACCTGTTCATTTAGTATAATTTTAGCTCCATCAACAATTTTTGATAGATGGGAGCGTAAGTCTCTTGTTTCGGGATCTATAATTTGATATTCTTCTTCAACACCAAGTGTAAAAACAGGTAATTTTTTCATTTCTATTTTTTTAGGAGCATTTTCCAGCTATTCGATACAATCCATCTCGTGAAAAACGAGATGGGATTTTCTCTTCTATCTGGGCTAGGGAATTGGATTTAATGGAATACTATTTTATTGCAACAGCTTCCTTCATAAAAGTTCCCCAAGTCAAATTCATTTTTCCTGGCTTTTGTTTTTTTGCGGCAGCAATAGCCATTTTTGCTGATTCTTCAACCACCCATTCAAAATTTTCAGCACCAACTGATGTTAGTTCTGCATCAGGAGCTGGATTACCAAAATCAATTGCATAAGGAATTCCATCACGTACAGCAAATTCAACCGTATTAAAATCATAACCTAATCCTTTACAAAGTCTTAATGTATAATCTTTTATGGTTGCTAGAAGTTTTTTATCTACTGGTGGACCATCAATTACATAACGCAAATGATGCGGATTTCTAGGTTCATATTGCATAATGCGCACTGCTTTGCAGCCTAGGCAATAGACTCTAAAATATTCAGTAAAAACAATTTCTTCTTGAAGCATCATTACGAGTTGCCCTGTTTCCTGATGTTTCTCCCAAAATTCTTCTTTATTTTCTAATCGATACACATTTTTCCAGCCACCACCAGCATACGGTTTCATATAAGCAGGAAATTTTATGTAATCAAAAATAGCTTCCCAGTTCATTGGGTATTTCAAATTTCTAAATGATTTTCCTGTAGTGTCTGTAGGATGTTCTGCCGAAGGAAGGAGTACTGTATTAGGTAAAGGTACACCAAGAGTATCGGCTAATGAATTATTGAAAAATTTATCATCTGCGCTCCACCAGAATGGATTATTAATCACATTTGTTCCAGTTAAAGCAGCGTTTTTTAGATACGCTCTATAAAAAGGAACATCTTGTGAAATTCGGTCTATTATTACTGCGTATTCACCGTCTTTATTTTGAACGACCATATCTATACCAACCGCTTCAGCTATAATATCTTTTTCGTTTTTTGAATTAACTCTGTCAATAAATGCTTGAGGAAAGGTATCTTCCATTCCAAATAAAATTCCGATTTTTTTCATTTTGATATATTTTTTCTTGATTAGTTAATTTAGTAGTAGGACTAATAAAATTTTATTCTTGATAAATAATGTGGAAACATTTCTTTCCAAACTGGCCAATCATGCTGTCTATCTGGGCGAACATCCAGCCAATGATGCACATTTCTATCACTAAGTACTTTACTTAATTTTAGATTAGCATCATAACAGATATCCCAATTTGAAGTCCCTAAAACAATATCCATGTTCCATAATTCATAATCTTCTAGACCGTATAAGTAATCTAAAGGACTATTGTAAAATACATCGTCATTATGAAATCCGTCCATAAAACTTTTAATGTCAAAAGCGCCACTCATAGAAAATAAATGACTTACATATCCTGGATGTCTAAAAGCAAAATTTGCTGCATGATAACCACCAAAACTGCAACCAGCAACTACCACTTTACCTGATGGAGTGTTGTTTTTTACTTTTTCCACAATTTCATGACAAATCATTTTGTCATACCAAACATGATTTTCTATGCGATGCACTGGGTGAATTTGTTTATTGTAAAAACTGTCTTTATCAATACTGTCCGGACAATAAATTTGAATTAATCCCTGTTCAATAAACCATTTTGCCGATTCGATGAGTCCCATATCTTTGTTCTCATGAAAACTTCCCATAGATGTTGGAAATAAAATCACTGGATAGCCCGAATGACCAAATACTAACATTTCAATCTCTCTATTTAGGTTTGGAGAATACCATTTGAAATATTCCTCTTTCATAACTTTGTTTTAACAATTATAATGAAAAAAAATGTAAAATAGACATAAATAAAGTGTCAAATTTTAATTTTATTATAAAAAACAGAACGAATAATGAAAACAAAGAATCCAATAGCAACAGACTCCTAAAAGCTGTTTTTTTTAAATAATATGTAATTAATAAATCTATAGTGAATTTATTAACTAGAACTATATTGGGTTAGTCTTGCCTTTTAAGGTTGTTCAAATAATTGTATTTGACTCTTTAATCTTTCCACAAGCATTCCCATCATTCTTTTATTAAGACTCGATGAGTTTTTTATGTATATTACATATTCATCAATAGTAAACAACCCAATAACCATCCCTTTTAAGGCATTGCGATACTTGATGTCTTTTTGAATAGCATTTTCTATTTGTGCTAATTTCTTCTCTGTTGACTGGGAGTAGAAATCATTTTTATATTTAGTGATATAATTCTTAAAAGAAGCGATGAATAAATCATTTTGTAATTTCAAAATAGGGCGTAGCACCTGATTTTGAAACACTTCGTCAGAAGAGGAGCTTAAACCCACTGTTCCTATTGTTTCTCCTCGTAATTCCTTTAAAAAAATTGCTCTTTCGTTCATCTTTTTTTCTTTAAAATTAAATAAAAATAAGCATGGAAATGTTACTTTAGCATTATTAAATAAAAAACATGCGATTTCATACCAGAAAATGGGTAAAACCCGAAGACTTAAATCCAAATGGAACATTATTTGGAGGTCAATTATTAGCTTGGATTGATGAAGAATTAGCTTTATACACCATCATACAACTAGAAAACTCAAGAGTAGTTACAAAACATATGTCTGAAATCAATTTTAGAAGTTCAGCAAAACAAGGAGATATTATTGAAATTGGAATTGACGTGGTGAAATTTGGTCATACATCACTTACCTTAAAATGTGAAGCTAGAAATATGATGACTCGGGAGACAATCATTTCAATAGATAGTACTACAATGGTCAATTTAGGCAGTGATGGAAAACCAGCAGCTCACGGAAAAAAAGAGATTGAATTTGTAAAAGATCGTCTTTAATATTCTTTAACGGGAAAAATGATTTAAAATTTCCATGGCTTTATGTATGTCCTTTTGGTCGACAAATATATGGTCATGATAAAATGCAGCAACAACATTACAACTAATGCCATCTTGTGCGAGTACACTTGAAAAAGCAGCTGTTAATCCTACCGCTTCTAAAGAAGAGTGTACTGTCAAGGTAATCCAAGAAGCAATAAATGAATAGTCTAAATTTAATCGATCAGCGAGCTCTTTTTTTATAATTACGGTGGTTCCTTCTTGCTCTTTGAATATTAAAATTATTTCTTCTAGGTTAATTTTTTTAAGATCATCAGTGATACAAAATACATAGTCCCCAATATTATGTTGGGGCTTCATGCTTTTTAGTAATGTTTCTAAATTTTTTTCTCCTGCCATTTTATTTTTTTCTAAAGTAGTGTAATAAACCATATGCTGATACTAACGTCCAAGAACCTTCTAAAATAATAAAAGGCAAATAATGCAATAATAAAGAAGCAAAACAAGCAATCCCTGCACCTACGAAATTCAAAGAAAGATAAATTATGCTTTCTTTTTTTATAGTGTCATTTAGATTTAAAAAGAAAGCGATTAATAGAATTGTTACTCCAATAAATCCAACCCAATCTGTGGTAGTCATAGTATTTTTTTTAGCTAAGCGATTTCCTTTTATCTGTTTCTAAGAGGGAGTATTCAAAATTATCGGACCATCCTGTTTTTAATGGTAAAACTTGTCGTCCACGTCCTTCTCGTATCATTCCTGCTTTTCTTCCTGCTCATGTGCTGAAATTAGAGGAAAGTCGCAACTATTTATTAATCTTATTATCCAAATTAAATTCAGACAATTCTAAATCAAAAAATTTAACTGAAGAGAATATATGATCAAAAATATCCGACATTGCATATTCATAGCTTTCCCATCTTTTATCACTTGAAAAAACATAAATTTCTATAGGCACTCCTTGTGCTGTGGATTGCAATTGACGACACATTAAAAGCATCTCTTGATTCAACGCAGGATGGTTGCGTAAATACTGTGTTATGTATTTTCTAAATAGTCCTAAATTGGTCAAGTTTCTACCATTTATTATAGTTGATTTATCAATTGAATTAGTAGCATTGAAGCTATCAATATCTCTTTTTTGGGTGTCAATATAATTACTGATAAGTGAAATACTTTTTAAATCATTTAGTTCGTCATCACCTAAAAAACGAATGCTACTTGCTTTTATAAGAATATGCCTCTTAATACGCCTTCCATCTGAATTTAGCATCCCACGCCAGTTCTGGAAAGAGTCAGAACTTAAACTATATGTAGGGATAGTTGTGGTAGTATTATCAAAATTTCGAACTTTTACAGTAGTTAAATTAATTTCAATTACATCTCCATCGGCTCCAAATTTATCCATCGTAATCCAATCTCCTATCCGAATCATATCGTTTATAGATACTTGAACACTAGCAACAAATCCCAAAATAATATCTCGAAAAATCAAAATAATTAAAGCAGAAACAGCTCCCAAAGTGGTAAATAATTCCGAGATTTTAAAATCAAATAATTTTGATATGATTACGGTAATACCAACCATCCAAAGTATAATCATAATAACCTGAATGAAACTATCAATAGGTTTATCGCTGTATCTAGGCTTCAGTTTTAAATAATCTCTTAAAGCATTAAAAATGGTTCGTATAATCCATAAAATCAGAAATACGATATAAATTCCAACTAGTTTTCCAAAAACACTTTCCCAATATTCATATTTATCAAGAATAATTGGAACTGATTTATAGATAAACAATAACGGAATTAAATGCGCTATGTATTTAGCTGTTTTATTAGATACTAATAAATCGTCAAATTGGGTTTTTGTCTTCTGGGCAATAAAAACCATTATAGTAACTAAAACCAACCTGAAAACCACATAGATACTATATGCCAAAAAGCATAATAATGCAATATTAAAAATTAAACTTATGTACGATGCAAATGTATAGTTCATGCCCCATTTTCGAAAAATAGGGTAGAGTAATTGAAATATTTTTTCTATAAATTTATACATTTTCCAAGTATTTCTTTTCTACATAAAAAGTACCAAAAGGAATTAAAGAAGCAATTAATATAATGATAAAAGTTTTTAAATCCCATTTTTGAGACTTTTTTAATAAAATTGCCAATAAAATATAACCAATAAATAGGATTCCATGACTCATTCCTACTGGATATAAAAGCGTATGATACAGTTCAAAATGGTTCGGCTTGATAAAAAGCATATTAGAAAATAAAGTCAAATAGGATATCCCTTCTAGAATGGCTGTAATCTTAAAAATCTTGAACATTTAAATAATTTTAATTTATATCAGGCAAAATTAAGTAATAACATCGATTTACACCCTAATCAATCACAAAGTAATTTACTTTTGTATTCTTAAACTTTGATAATGAGTAAACGTGATTTAAAAAAATACCTAAACGAATTAAATAAAGAACAACTCGAAGAGCAAATTATCGAGTTGTACGAAAAGTTCTCTCCTGTAAAAGTCTATTATAATTTTGTTTTTAACCCCAAAGAAGATACCCTCTTGCAGGAATGTAAACTCAAAATTTCCAATGAATACTTCCCTGTAAAAACTTCTGGAAGGGGTAAGAAGCCAAAAATGAGGCGTTCAGTAGCTCAAAAATACATCAAACACTTTATTATTCTAGGTGTTGATCCCTACGTGATTGCCGATGTAATGCTTTATAATATTGAAATTGCGCAAGCATTTTCAGCAGAACATCTCATAAAACAAGAATTATTCTTTAAAAGTATGCTTAATTCGTATGAACAAGCAGTGGTATTTTTGATTGCTAATGGTATACTAGCCGATTTTATGGGAAGAATTAAAGCTATTCATAATGAAACCGTAGCCCAACGATGGAAAAATCAAGCCGAATTTAACGCAATAGTAGAGCGTTTTGAATACTAATACACCTTATAATTAAACATCCTATTATATTTTAAAGAATATTTGACGAAAAAACTGTTTTTTAGGTGTATTTTTGCAAAAACCCAACAAAAACAATGTTTGAAAATACTATAGAAATAGAAAAAGAAGACAAAAAAGAACTTTATGCATATCAACAAGGCGATATTGACGCTATTTTTGAACGCATAGATAATGCCCCAAAACAACATCACTTGTTATATCAATTGCCTACTGGTGGTGGTAAAACAGTGGTTTTCTCTGAAATTGTACGTCGTTATTTGACAAAACATGAGAAAAAAGTAGTTGTTTTAACGCATCGAATTGAGTTGTGTAAACAAACTTCAAAAATGTTAAAAGGTTTTGGAGTTAAAAACAAAATAATCAATAGTAAAGTAAAAGAACTTCCTGATCAAAATGAGTATTCTTGTTTTGTTGCCATGGTTGAAACTTTAAAAAACCGTATTAATGATGAAAAACTACACCTTGACAATGTAGGTTTAGTAATTATTGATGAGGCCCATTACAACTCTTTCCGTAAATTATTGAGTTCATTCACAAATGCATTTATATTAGGAGTTACCGCAACTCCATTGAGTTCTAATATAAAATTACCCATGCATGAAAGCTACGATGAATTAATCGTAGGAGATACAATCAGTTCGCTAATTGAGAATGGATTTTTGGCGAAAGCCATAACCTACAGCTATGATGTTGGTTTAACATCTTTAAAAGTAGGAATCAATGGAGATTACACCGTAAAATCATCCGATGATTTATATACGAATATGGCCATGCAAGAAAAATTACTGCATGCTTATACTGAGAAATCTTTAGGTAAGAAAACACTAATTTTCAATAATGGAATCAATACCTCTTTATATGTTTATGAAACATTTAGAGAAGCAGGATACCCTATACGCCATCTGGATAACACCAGCAATACCGAAGAACGTAAAGATATTTTACATTGGTTCAAGCATACACCGGACGCTATTTTAACCTCTGTGGGAATTTTGACTACAGGTTTTGATGAGCCTACAGTTGAAACCATAATCTTAAACAGAGCGACTAAATCACTGACGTTATATTATCAAATGATTGGTCGTGGTTCTAGAAAACTGCCTAATAAAGATATGTTTACCGTTATTGATTTAGGGAATAATGCGGCCCGTTTTGGATTGTGGAGTGAACCTGTAAACTGGCAACATATTTTTAAATCACCTGAATTCTATCTTGAAAATCTTCGTGATGATACGGAAATCGAATTGTATTTCAAATATGCAATGCCCCCAGAATTACGTGCTAAATTCAGTAAAACTGCCGAAGTAACTTTTGATGTTGATGAAGAACACAAACTAATTATTTCTCAAAATTTACGTTCTAAAGTCGTTTTGGATAAATCACTCGAGCAACATGCTGGGATGTGTGTCGACAATACAGAGACTTTACAAGAAGCCAAATCATTATCAAGAGAGTTAGATGAAGATATCGATTGCCGTATCAAGCGCTATTCTAAATGTTTAAGTCAGTGTAGTAAAAACTACCGCGAATGGCTTGTTGATGATTATAAGCTAAAAATGACTTTATTAATTGGGAAAAAGTATCGTGAGAAAATCATGAACGAACCTGATGAAGATTAATATAAGGAGCTAATCCTGCTGTACACTTTATCTGTAGTGGCGAACCCCGCCACTACAGGATATCGTTCCCATCAGGGCTAGAAACTAGATTACAAAACAACTATTTTTTATAAAATAACAAATCCAAAAAAATGTCAAAACAATTCTCTGATTTAGGAATTTCGGCACCTATTTTAAAAGCGCTTACCGAATTGAAAATTGTTGAACCAACAGAAATTCAGCTAAAATCAATTCCGTTACTATTATCAAACACTACTGATTTAGTTGGACTAGCAAAAACGGGAACTGGAAAAACGGCCGCTTTTGGATTGCCTATTTTACAATTAATAGAAACTGCTTCTCCAGTAGTACAGGCCGTAATACTTGCACCAACACGAGAGCTAGGTCACCAAATTTTTAAAAACTTAGAGGCTTTTGCTCAATTCCTACCCGAAGTTTCTATTGCAGCAACCTGTGGAGGAATTCCAATCAAGCCACAAATAGAACGACTTTCTCAGCCTACACATATTGTTGTGGCTACTCCAGGTCGTTTAATTGATTTGATTCAGCGCAAAGCGGTTAACTTACAGGAAACAAAATTTCTTGTTCTTGATGAAGCCGATGAAATGGTAACCATCTTAAAAGAAAGCCTAGACGAAATTATTGCCGAATTACCTAAAAGTCATAAGACACTTTTATTCTCTGCAACCATGCCAGGTACTATCAAGCAATTGATTCAGAACTATTTAAATAAAAACGTAGTTCAAGTAAGTGCCAATATGGAAACTATTGGTAATCAAGGTATCGATCATGAATACATTGTGGTAGATCCAATTGAAAAACTGGATGTTTTAATGCATTTCTTGAATTCAAAAGAAGGAGAACGCGGAATCATATTTTGCAAGACCAAAGCAGCCGTGAATAAATTAGCTAAAAATTTAGCGATCAATCGCTTTTCATCAGGAGCATTGCACGGAAGTCTATCTCAAGGAATCAGAGACCGAATCATGGAGCAATTTCGTGAAGGACACATTAATATATTAGTAGCAACTGACTTGGCTGCAAGGGGTATCGATGTAAAAGAAGTTTCCTATGTAGTAAATTACCACTTACCAGATGTTTACGAAGCGTATGTTCATCGTTCTGGTAGAACCGCAAGAGCAGGAGCAAAAGGACTTTCTTTAACCGTATTACAACCGGAAGAAGAAAAAGAAATAGTTGATTTTGAAAAAGAACTCGGAATAAAATTTACCAAATTTAAAAAACCGAGTACGCTTAGTATCGAAGAAAACAATACATTGTTATGGGCGAAACAAATTTTTAAAACCAAACCCAATCATGAGGTTGATTCGGAATTAAAGACCAAAATCAAAACGGTGTTTCATCATTTAACTAAGGATGAATTGATTGAGAAATTATTAGCAAATTATTTGTTACAAAACAAAAATCAAATTCAAGAGAAACCTGTTAAAAAACTAAAAAGAATATAAAAATCACATTGTTTTTTTCAGATTTATACCTTCATAAACACCCATAAATTGCTTAATTTTATGGGTGTTTTTTATTATAAATAATATACAAGTATAAATGGAAATTGTAATAATTGGAGGAGGTTTTGCAGGATTGAATCTTGCTAAAGAACTATTGAATCATAAAGATATTAATGTCACATTAGTAGATAAAAATAATTATAATTTTTTTCCGCCACTAATCTATCAGGTTGCTACCGCTTTTTTGGAACCATCAAGTATCAGTTACCCTTTTAGAAAGTTTTTTGCAGGAAAAAAAAATCTAAAGTTTCGCTTAGGAAATTTACTTAAAGTAGTTCCAGCTGAGAAAAAAATTATTCTCAATAATGGAGAACTAAACTATGATTACCTAGTTTTTGCAACAGGAGCAGAAACGAGTTATTTTGGAATGGAAAATGTCAAAAAAAATGCCATTCCAATGAAAACTTTGAATGATGCCATTGTAATGCGCAATACCTTATTGAAAAATCTAGAGAAAGCGGCCATTTGCAAAGACATGCGTGAGCGTAGAAAATTATTAACTATAGTAGTTGCAGGAGGTGGTCCCACTGGTGTTGAAGTTTCGGGTATGTTTGCTGAGATGCGAAAAAATATTTTATTAAAAGAATATCCTGAATTAAGTACTACAGCCAGTAATATTTATTTAGTTGATGGATCTAATGCTGTATTATCGCCCATGAGTAAAGCCTCACAGGAAGACACACTAGATGCACTTACAAAATTAGGTGTGGTTGTAAAACTTAATACAACTGTTGTAGATTATGTTGACGACACCGTATATTTTGGCAATGGAGAAACAATTCAAACTAAAAATTTAATTTGGGCGGCAGGAGTTTCTGCCAAAGTTTTTGAAGGAATGCCGGCTGAAAGTTATGGTCGTGGAAGAAGAATGGCAACTGATGCTTTTAATAAAGTAAATGCTACAGATGCTATTTATGCCATTGGAGACACCTGCATTCAATTAACCGATATTAATTTTCCCGCTGGTCATCCTCAAGTAGCACAAGTTGCTATTCAACAGGGATTAAACTTAGCTGCCAATTTCAAATTAATGTTAAACAAAAAGATGCTAATTCCTTTCAAATACAATGATAAGGGCTCGATGGCTATCATTGGAAAGAACAAAGCAGTGGTTGATTTACCCAAGCCAAAAATGCATTTCAAGGGATTCTTTGCTTGGATAATCTGGTTGTTTATCCATCTTATTTCTTTGATAACCTACCGCAATAGAGTAAAGACATTCTTCAACTGGATGATTGCTTATTTTGCAAAAGACCATTCGCTACGTATGATCATTAGACCCGATAAAAAAATTAAAGTAGATAAAAAGGAAATCTAGAATCCCAATTAATGAATTATTGCAATTTCTTCATTAGGAGAAGTTGCAATGGTTTTTTTAATGTTTCTTTTTCCTACCATCAAAATTAAAAAGGCAGCAATAGTTGTTGAAGCCATTATTACGACCATAGGCGTAATTGAATCTTTTACAAAAACACCCACTGCAAAAGAAGCCAAAGCCCCTAACCCCAGTTGGATGGCACCCATTAATGCCGATGCACTTCCAGCATTTCTTGAAAAAGGAGCAAGTGTAAGACCTGCTGTATTTGGGTTAGATATCCCTAAACAGGCTAAGAATAAAAATAACATTGCAATTGTTGTATATAATCCTAAAAGACCATTTATTGCCAAAAGAAGGAATACAACGCTAATTATTGATTGTGTAATCAATGCGCCAAAAATCATTTGCTCACTTGAAAATTTCCTTAATAGCAATGAGTTCAGTTGACTTGCACCTATAAAACTCAATGACATAAATGCAAATATCCAACCGTATGTTTTGGCATCCACATTAAAAATATCCATGAATAAAATAGGAGAAGCAGCTACATAAGTAAACAATCCAGAAAAAGCAATTGCACCAGTAAAAGCATAGGTATAAAACTGAGGCTCTTTTACAATACTTATGAAATTAGTAATAATAGGCTTTGGTTTTAATGAGATAGAGGTATCTGGTTCATATGTATTTGGCAAGCCTATCTGTGAGGCCAAAAGAATTAATATTCCCATACACATTAATATAAAAAAGACAGTATGCCAACTATAATACGCTGTAACATAACCTCCAATTGTAGGTGCTAGCATTGGCGATAGCCCAACTACTAACATCAATAAAGAAAAAACTTTAGGTATATCTTTCACAGGAAATAAATCCCGAACCATCGAAACAGAAGCAACTGTAGCAGCACAACTTCCTATCGCTTGAATGAATCGTAAACCAATAAAAGTGTCAATATTAGTGACATAAACACAATCTAATGATGCTAATATGTAAACCAATAATCCAATAAACAATGGTTTTTTTCTCCCAAAACGATCTAATAAAGGACCATAAAGCAATTGCCCTGCTGAAATTCCTATAAAATAACTGGACAAGGTCATGGAAACATTGGCTACTGTAGTATTCAAATCTTTTGCGATACCAGAAAATCCTGGTAGATACATGTCTATAGAAAAGGGTCCCAATGCAGTAAGAGAACCTAAAATTAGAATTAATTTGAAATAACGAGCTTTAGACATAAAAAGAGCTTTAATTTTTTGCAAAGGTAAATAATTATTGCCCTAAAATTGATACGTTTTAAAGTATTAAAATAACTACCAATTTATTTAAATGTTTATTAAATAACTCTCAGTATAAGCTTTTTGATAAATTGCCTCACTAAACATAAATAGATTCGATGGCTTTTTAGATGTACCAACTTGTTTTTCGTCTAATTTAACAATGAATTTTTTTGTAATTAGTTTTCGTCTAAAATTACGATTGTCAATCTCAGTACCTAATATAGATTCGTATGTATCTTGTAACTCTTTAATAGTAAATTTATCTGGAAGCAATTCAAAAATAATAGGTTTGTACATCGATTTCTCTTTCAAATCAGCATAAGCCTCATTAATTATCGTTTTATGATCAAATCCAAGTGCGGGTAAATTATTTATGGGAAACCATTGTACTTTAAGCTTAGTAGTCTCTAAATTAACTTCATGTGTTTGTAATAAAAAATAATAAGCAATAGTTATAGTTCGTTGATTAAAATTTTGATTTTTTGCCCAAATAATATCTCTTTCATTCATTAAACGGTTTGGGTCACCAAAAACTTTAAACTGTTTTTTATAAAGATTGTCAAGCCCCGTTAGCTCCTTTAATACTCTTGATGCAGTTTCATCTATAGTTTCATTTTCAAGTGTATGATATCCAGTTAGAACATAATCATTTACAAGTGGTTCTTTACTGACTTCCGATTTTAAAAAACGTTCAATCAATAATACGTTTAAGGATTTAGTATTAAAGTCAAAGCCAAAAATGACACAGTCAACTGATATATTGGGAATTATTTGGGGTTGCATAAGTAGAAAAATAAAAATGGTTTGTACGTTTTTTAATAAAATTAAAATACTTCAAAAAACAAATTTAAGGATTTTATTATGAATATAGATAGGAATGGATAAGTCTATCTATATTTATACAAACGTCATTAGTACGTTATATCTATAATTTGAAATTTAGATATATTTATATGCGATATATACATATAAAACCTAATTAATTTAAATAATAGCAAAATATAAGTATTTTTTTTTAGCATATATAATAATTTAAATATACTTTTGAAAAATAATAGTCATTTTGACGTTTAATACAAATGTTAAAACTATTTCGATTTAGTATTGCTAATAAATAAAAACTAATTGTAGCCGAAAAACTGAAGCGAACACAAAAAAATAAACAAATATTCAAGCCCTAAGTCATGAAAAAAACCGTTGCTACATTTTTATTATCCTTTTCTGCTATGTTATCGTATTCACAAGTTGTAATAACAAATTCCAACTTTTCTATGGGAACTACAGGTCGAATTGGTGTTGGGCTTTCGCCAAATGGGGAAGGGAACCAATGGAGACCATTAAATCTTTCGGGCCAAGGCTCTTTGGGCGGTCGAATGGAGCAAACTGACTATATCGATATTTTACCTGCATTTCACTTTACACCTAAACTAGTAGGGAAAGAAAGTACCAATGTTACTTTTCAAATGCGTTTAGGAATGTACTCTAATAATGGACAATTTATTGGAAATACAAGCACTCAAACTAAAAACGGACTAACTTTCATTCTTCCTGAGGCTTATGTAGAAGCAACTAATATTATGGGAAGTAAATGGTCTGCTTGGGCAGGATCCCGTTTTCGTCGTTATGATGATATACACATCAGTGATTATTTTTATTTTGATGATCATTCTTCACAAGGTTTTGGTGTAAGCCATAAAACCACAGAACTGACTATGTTAATGCCTGCTTCTTCGAATACAGGTTCTATTTATCCTTATAACTATGAAGTTACTGTCGCGGGTGCTACAAATGCAGCTATTCGTCAAAGAATGGTTTGGATTGGGGAACACAGTTTTAAATTTAAAAACGACAATACCATAAAGCTTTTGGGTGAATTTCACTATGCATCAGCTAGTTCTAATGAAGCCAGTATTAAATATGCGTCGGATAACGGTTTTGTAGCTGGAATTAAATACAACAGTCCGTTTAAAACCGCTATGCCTGGTTCTTTCAATCAAATATCGGCACGTTATGGTACCGGGATTGCGAATGGTGGTGATAACGGAAACACTTTTACTTGGGCTACTTATGGAGCTCCAGATGCGGCAGGGAAATACAATGGTGCATATTCATTTACAATGGTGGAACATTTTTTATTAAATATTTCTAAAAAATTTAGCATCAATGGGTATGGTGTTTTCACAAGAAGTAAAGGTGGGTCTAGTAGTACTGATAAAGACACCTATTTCGATGGGACACAATTGTACAATCAAAAAACCGACTTGGTAGTTGGAATGCGTAATTTTTATTATGTGACCGATTGGTTTCACATTCTTCAAGAATTACATTATGCTGTTAGAAAAGACGGAGATAATCCAGAAGCAAGCATGTGGAAATTTTCTCTCGCACCTACAATTGTGCCTTTAGGACAGCGGGATCCATGGAGTCGTCCGCACATTCGTTTGGTTTATACAGTGGCCAGATACAATGATTTTGCAAGAGACCATAATTACTCCTCTTTTTTACTGGTAAATCAAAAACGATGGGGTTCTTATTTAGGGGTAAAAACAGAGTGGTGGTTGTTTTAATTCAATAGAAAAATAATTTAAAATAGATACATATGCCAATTTTTGGAACTAGTATTTTATCATTCATTCCCGGATGGACTGCTGAAGGAGGAACATTTGCCATACAAAAAACAGCAGAATATGGCTTTGACATGCTTGAAATTTCTTTGCCATCATCATTAGATTTTGATGCCATAGCAACTAAGAAGCAACTGGATGAACATGGAATTCAAGGACGTTTGTCTCTGAATCTGCCCAAAGCTTCCCATATTCCATTATACCCAGAAAATGCTTTGGCTTTGATTACAAAAGCATTGGATAAAGTAGGGGAGCTGGAAGGTGATTTTTTAGGTGGTGTCTTACATTCGGCCATTGGGACCTTTACAGGAAAACAATGTACAGTTGATGAAAAAGTCATTATTCGTCAAGTTTTTACTGAATTGGCAGTTTACGCCAAGAAGCAAAATATAACGTTAGCGATTGAACCGATTAATCGTTACGAAAGCTATGTCTTTACTGCGGCTCATGAAGTGTTGCAAATGATTGAAGAAATCAATACTACTAATATTGGTTTGCATTTGGACACTTTTCATATGAACATAGAAGAAATGAATTTTTACGATCCTATTATTGTTGCAGGTGACCGCTTGAAACACGTTCATATTACCGAAAGCGATCGTGGAATGACAGGAGAAGGAAATGTACATTGGGATGATTTTTTTAAGGCATTAGCCAAAATCAATTACCAAGGACCATTAGTTCTAGAAAATTTCTCATCAGAAATCACTGCTTTAGTAGGACCTACTTCTTTGTGGAGGCCTTCAAAATACAATTCAGAAGATCTTGCCAAAGGCAGTCTGCTATTTATGAAAGAAAAAGTAGCCCTCTGGTACAATGAAAATCAATTAATTCAATAAAAAATAAAAATAAATAAAAAATAAATAAAATGGAAAAAAGGCTAAAAGGAGTTTGTTTTGGTGAAGTACTTTTTGATGTTTTTTTGGAACACAAAAAAATTGGGGGAGCCCCATTAAATGTTGCTTCAAGATTAAACTCACTAGGTGGAGAAATCGCTATGATAAGTGCCGTTGGGAATGATGCCAATGGAATAATAGTAGTGGATTATTTGAATGGAGTAGGAGTAAATACTGAAAGCGTTCAAGTAAAAGAAAATTACGCTACGGGAGTGGTAAATGTAATTTTGAACGAAAAAGGAAATGCATCTTATGATATTAATTATCCTGCTGCTTGGGATAAAATCGAAGTTTCAACTACAAGTACACAACTGGTTGAAGGTGCTGATTTTTTTGTCTATGGAAGTTTATCTTCAAGAGATTCTGTATCCAATAATACTTTAAAAGAATTATTAAAAGTAGCCAAATATAGCGTTTTTGATGTCAATTTAAGGGTGCCACATTATACTAAATCGAATGTTTTAGAATTATTGCAAGTAGCTGATTTTATTAAGTTTAACGATGATGAGTTAAATGAAATTTGTCAAGACTTACAATCAGATAAAAAATCATTAGAGCAAAACATCTTATTCATTGCGAAGAAAACCAATACGAAAACCATTTGTGTGACTTTAGGATCACACGGAGCCGTTTTGTATTGCAACAATAAATTTTATCACAACTGTGGTTTCAAGGTGAATGTAGTAGATACGGTAGGTTCAGGAGATTCATTCTTAGCCGCTTTAATTATTAAATTATTGAATGGTGAAGATCCACAACACGCTATTAATTTTGCTAGTGCCATTGGAGCCATCGTTGCTCAAAATGAAGGAGCAAACCCTGTAATTTCTCCAACAGAAATTGATGTTTTCTTGTCTGGATTTGAGCAAGTAAACCGTTTTGCTAAAACATCAACTACCAATTAACTATATAAACCGACCAATGAATTTAACAAAAAAAATACCCGTAGTAAGTAAAGAATTAATTTTTCAATTTGTAATTATAACCATATTATTTGCGCTGTGGGGAATTGCTAATGATTTGACAACTCCCATGGTTTCTACTTTCAAAAAAGTAATGCCTGAACTTTCTAATACGCAGGCGTCATTAGTGCAATTTGCATTTTATTTTGGGTATTTCTTTATGGCATTGCCAGCTGCATTATTCATTAGAAAATACAGCTATAAATCAGGTATCATATTAGGACTAATCCTTTATGCAACAGGTGCTTTTTTATTCTATCCAGCAGCTCATTACCAGAGCTATACTTTTTTTCTTATTTCATTATGGGTAATTACCTGTGGTTTAGCTTTTCTTGAAACCACTTCAAACCCATTAATCTTATTCCTGGGTAATAAAGAAACAGCAACCCAACGTTTAAATTTAGCGCAAGCCTTCAATCCTATTGGTGCTATAACGGGATTAATTATGGCCCAGTTTTTAGTAATCAAAGAAATAAAATCTGATGATTACACCCAGGAAGCGTATCATGCTTTATCTTCAACTGAGTTAGCTAGTATTCGTGAAAATGATTTGAGTGTAATCAGTATTCCTTATATTGGTTTAGGACTTTTTGTTTTGATCATCTTAATCATTATCATTTTTACTAAAATGCCTACCACAGCTCACGAAGATAAAATGTCAGTATCTGAATCATTCAAAAAATTATTTGCCAATAAAAATTACAAACACGGCGTTTTAGCACAAGCATTTTACGTTGGAGCGCAAATCATGTGTTGGACATTTATTTTTCAATATGTTGATAATATCAATCATACCTTTGGATTACATTTAACAGCAACCTATTACAATATTGCTGCAATGCTTTTATTTTTATCGGGACGATGGATTGGAACGGCTTTAATGAAAACTTTAAACCCATCCAAAATATTGATGGTATTTGGCATTGGAGGAGTAATTTGTGCAGCAGGCGCTATTGTACTACAAGGAATGCCTGGATTAATTTCGCTAATTTGTATTTCCATATTCATGTCAATTATGTTCCCTACCATCTATGGAATCGCATTAAAAGATATGGGAGACGAAGCCAAAATTGGTTCTGCAGGTTTAGTAATGGCCATTGTTGGTGGTGCTTTGATGCCCGTTTTACAAGGATCTATGCTAGATATGGGAGGTCCTGGATTTGCAGATATCAAACTGTTTGGATTCATTCCTGAAGTGAATTTTTCTTTTATTCTACCCCTAATTTGTTTAGCTGTAGTGGCTCATTACGGATACAGTACGTATCAATTATCAAAAAAGGTATAGTAATTCATCCGTTTATTTACTAATTAAAAACCCGAAACAGACTATAAGGCTATTTCGGGTTTTTTGTTTTGTATTATCAAATATTGGGAATTAATTATCATAACAGTCTCTTTTTTTGGAGTGCTTTTCTTTATTTTTATACTTTAGTTTAGAATAATAATTAAGGAATCTCAAAAATAAAAATAATGGCAACTACTATAACTATAAATCCATCTACTGGAGAAAAAATAGCGGAGTATAATCGCATCACAATAAATGAAGCTAAAGAAAAAATTACCCAATCAAAAAAAACATTCGATAGTTGGAAGCAAAAAAATTTTGAAGAACGCGCCCAATTGATGCATAAATTGGCTGCAATTCTAGAGGGAAATAAGGAAGAATATGCGCAATTAGCTACTAGAGAAATGGGTAAAACAATTGGTCAATCTCGTAAAGAAATAGAAAAATGTGCATTAGTATGCCGTTACTATGCGGATCATTCTAAAGAGTTGTTGGCAGATGAAATCGTAAAGACAGAAGCTACTAAGAGTTATGTTACTTTTAAGCCCATCGGTGTAATTTTAGCTGTTATGCCTTGGAATTTCCCATTTTATCAAGTCATACGATTTGCAGTTCCAGCTTTGATGGCAGGAAATACAGGTGTTTTAAAACATGCCTCAAATGTTCAAGGTTGTGCATTTGCGCTGGAAGATGCATTTGTAAAATCAGGATTTCCTACAGGCACATTTACCAACTTAAACATCGATTCAAAATTGGTAAAAGATATTATTGAAAACAAAAATATAATGGCTGTGACGCTTACTGGAAGCGAACCAGCAGGTCGTTCTGTTGCTTCGATTGCTGGACAAAATTTAAAGAAAACAGTGATGGAATTAGGAGGTAGTGATGCTTATATTATTCTTGATGATGTTGACATGGAAGAAGCGACTGATATGGCTACTTTAGGAAGATTACAAAATAACGGACAAACCTGTATTGCTGCTAAAAGATTTGTTGTCCTTGATGAAATCTATGATGAATTTCTAGCCTTATTCACAAAGAAAATGAAAGCTGCAAAAATGGGCGAACCTACGGATGAAACTACGTATTACGGCCCGATGGCTAGAACAGACTTGCGTGATCAACTTCACGAACAAGTTCTAAAAACTGTAGCTCAAGGAGGCCGATTGGTATTAGGTGGTGAAATTCCAGATAGAAATGGAGCGTATTATCCAGCCACTATTTTGGCAGATTTAGAGCCAGGAATGGAAGGTTTTGATAATGAGTTATTTGGTCCTGTAGCATCTGTAATACGAGCAAAAGATGATGCTCATGCGGTTGAATTAGCTAACAATTCTGTTTTTGGTCTGGGATCGGGTGTGTTTACTGGCAATAAAGAAAGAGGGGAAAGGCTTGCATTGCAATTGGAGGCTGGAAGTAGTTTTGTAAATAAATTAGTTGTTTCTGATCCAAGATTACCCTTTGGTGGTATAAAAAACAGTGGCTATGGGAGAGAACTTGCTGCGTATGGAATTCGTGAATTTGTGAATACCAAAACGATTTGGATAAATTAAAGTGATACCTTTTTAAACAGTATGGTGTAATCAATTTTTTGATAGAAATTAAATCCTTATAAATATATAGAATTAAAATTTCCGGTTTTACATTTTATTCTAATAATATACAATCGCTGAGAATCGCGTATTTGAAAATTTATTGAACATGGCACGGAATATCAAAAAATAAATGAAGCAATTTACGAAGAGAATTAAGTTGCTGCAGTGCATTGTTCTATAAAACAATTAGAATCATTCAAATTGGTGACAGCCTATACTATTTATGGATAATAGAAAACGAACTATAATTTATATTATGTAAAATAGAAAATATACAAACTTCCCATTCTGCAAGATTCCTCAGTAAAACTACTTGTGCCAATTGATATAATTAAAAAGTACAATTTTGACTTAGTCTTCTCCTTTTAGTACATAATTCATTAATTAAATTAAACCAAAGTACAAATTCACAAAATTTAATATATAACCTAGATTTACGCTGTTATTTGCATCATTAATTTATTAATTTTGCTAAATATAATTATTCAAAAAATATGAATTCAATTGCAGAACACATTGCTGATTTTTTAAAAGAATACGCTCCATTTGATGCACTCACGTTTCAAGAGTTATCAGAGATTTCTGCAAATATTCGAGTAGTCAATTTAGAAATTAATAAAACCTTATTTCAAATTGATGAAGCTTTACATGATAGTTTTTATGTGGTGGCTTCCGGTTTAATTAATTTATCTGTAATTGCCGATGCCGAAGAAACAATTTTGAATAAATGTCATGAAGGTGCTATTTTTGGTTTGCGTCCCTTTTTTGCAAAAAACAATTATATGATGACTGCAAAAGCACGTGAAGAAAGTATTGTTTACGCTATACCGATAGCTGTTTTTAGACCTTTTGTAGCTAATAATTCAGATGTTTTAAATTTTTTACTAGAGAATTTTGCAGTCAATTCAAGAAGCACAAATACTAAGGAAAATGCACATAGAAACCTAATTTCTGATACTAGTTTCTCTTCAGTACAACAGTCTGAAATGCAATATTTCCAGACTTTATCTTATAACAGCTCTCCATTAATTACTGCTCCATACAATATTGTCAAAGATGTTGCTCAGTTAATGGCTGAAATGAGAATCAATAATGCTGTAATTTGTGAAAATAATATTCCTATTGGTATTGTTACTGATATGGATATGTCATCTAAAATTGCTACAGGAAGATATCCTATAACTATTTCTGTTGATAAAGTAATGTCATCCCCTGTAATTACGGTTCTTGAAAATGTATCCTTGGCAGAAGCACAATTATTAATGTTAAAAAATAACGTCACTCATTTATGCGTAACACTGGATGGTTCAAACAAATCAATTGTAAAAGGAGTGATTTCGGAACATGATTTAGTGGTAGCCCAAGCCAATAATCCTGGGGTTTTAATCAAAGAGATAAAACGTTCCCAAACAGCTAAAGAACTAAAACAAATCAGATTAAGACTGGACGACATTGTTCAGACATCGATTCAAAAAAACATTCCACTTACGCATATTTCAAATATTGCCAGCGAAATCAATTTTGCTATTTTAAAACGCGCTGTGGAGCAATCAATTTTAGATTTGGGCTCCCCTCCTGCTCGTTTTGCCTGGTTAAGCATTGGTAGTCAAGGAAGAAAAGAGCAATTATTACCCACAGATCAGGACAGTATTTTAATTTTTGAAGATGTTGCTCCTGAAAAATATAGAGCCGTAAAAGACTATTTCCTTAATTTAGCAAAAAAAGCTACTTTAATTTTAGAAAAAGTAGGATATCAATTGTGTCCAAATGGACATATGGCTAGCAATATGCTTTGGTGTAAGTCCCTTTCAGATTGGACAAAACAATACAACAGTTGGATGAATACTACAGCCGAAAACAGTAGTGATTTAAGCAGTATATTTTTTGATTATGAAATTGTTTTTGGCGAACAAAAAATTGAAGATGCAATTAATAATGTAGTATATAAAAATGCTGAAAATAATGTTTTATTTTATGACTTTTTAGGGAATGATGCTTTAAGAAACAATTCTCCATTGACCTTTTTTAAGAAATTTAATGTAGAAGAAGAAGGTCCTAATAAAGATAAATTTGATATTAAGACACGTGCATTAATGCCACTAATTGATGGCGCCCGTTTATTTACATTAAGTCATAATATCAAAGGAATTAATAATACATACATTCGTTTTAAACAATTAGCTATTACCAATCCTAAACATGCTGAAATTTATCTAGAATGTGCCGAAGCTTTCTTAGTTTTGTCTAAATTTAGAGCATTAGAAGGTTTGAAAAATGATAATTCTGGACAGTATATCAACTTAGAAGAATTGTCAAAAACAGATAGAGAAAAACTTAAAAATGCATTAGCTCCAATGAAAGAATTGGAGGACTTGATTAAAGACACATTTCAAATGACTCAATTTTCATAAATATGCTAGACTGGATTAAAAATATCAATAAAGAATTTCCTGAATTTTGGAAAACATACCTTTCAAAGTTTGTTAAGAAATCAAATCGATATGTGATTTTTTCTACCGAAACTTCTGGATTAAATTTACATGATGATGTGATTTTAACAATTGGTGCTTTCGCTGTAATTGATGATAGTGTTCATATTGGGGACAGCTTTGAAAATGTATTATTACAATACAAATATTTTCATGACAACAAACTTTCAAATGAGTTTATTGTTGAGAGTAAAATGCCGAAATTAGGAGAATCTGATGCTATTAAATCCTTTATTGAATATATTGAGAATGCTGTATTAGTAGGACATCACATTGATTTTGATGTAGAAATGATCAATGTTGCGTTAGAAAGACTAGGTTGTGGCCGATTAAAAAATGAAGCCTTAGACATTGATATTATGCATCGAAAACTGCATGATATTACTGATAAAAAATCTTCTTTGGATGAATTATCCCATTTTTATAAAATTCCAAAAAGTGATCGAATTTCCTCTTCAGAAGATGCCTATAAAATTGCATTATTATTTTTAAAATTAAAATCAAGACTTAAAATTAAGTAACCAGTTTTATAGTGAAATGATAGCTTTATAGCGCCCGTGATGGCTTATTGAAACGGGTTTTATGATATCTTCATCAGTAAAAAAAGGAATGCCATTTATTTTATCCAATTGATTGTTCGGTTCTAAATATACAATCTGGTTGAAAAACAACTTTTGGGCAACGGCAATAGTATGAATTTTATCCCCTATAATTTGTGTTTTTGTATAATAAGTATTCCCTTTACAAATTACTCTTCCCAAAGTAGCATTCTCATAAATACATTCTAATTGAGTAGGAATATAGGCTCTGATACCCGTTTCGCGATTATAAATTTTATATGCTGCCTCTTTTCTACTCCATAAATTCCAAACCATTTTCTCCGAATTTTGGGCATTATGTATCAAAAGTTGTTCCTTTAACGTAAATATTTTTTGCAAAAATCCAGGCCGTTTCCAGTTACTTTCTTTTTGGGCTAAAGCCAAATCTACGATGTCATTACCAATCATTTTTCTGATAATTTTGTTCTAATAATTTCTAATGTTGATTTTACATCAAGCATTTTTTCCATAGATTCATTATCAATTTGAATGTCAAATGCATCTTCTACATCTAAAATAATATCAACTAAATTAGCTGAATTGATATTCAAATCCTTTATAAAATCAGTGTCTTCCGAAAAAGAATCAAATGCTTCCTCATTGTTTACAAAAGGCATAATGATTTTTTTTAATTGTTCTAAAATTGCTGCTTCGTTCATATATAATTTTTTAAGTACTGTATTTTTTTAAAATGATACAACCATTAACATCCCCAAATCCAAAACTTGCTTTTGCAATGACATTCAGTTCAGTAGTTATTAATTGTTGTGGAATTCTGGAGGAATCAATTAGGTCTATTATCTCAGGATGTAAATCGTCACAGTTTATATTTGGAAAAACAAAACCTTGATGCAATTGTAAAACAGTAGCTACACTTTCTATACTTCCTGCTCCAGATAGACAATGACCAACCATTGATTTTAAAGAGTTTATATAAGGAAAATCTACTCCATTTCTTCCTAAGGCTTCACTCCAATTTTGAATTTCTAAACTGTCTTTAGAAGTTGCCGTCAAATGACCATTTAAAGCATCAATTTCATTTGGTTCAATTCCTGCATTTTTGATCGCTGTTGTAATGCATTTTTTAACCGCTATTGGATTAGGAGCCGTCATTGTTCCTAAACCACGTTGCCCACCTGAATTAATATTCCCGCCTATTATTTCTGCATAAATTTTTGCACCTCGTGTTAAAGCAGTTTCTAAATCTTCTATCACTAATGCTCCTGCTCCACTGCCAGGAACAAAACCTGAAGCACTAGCACTCATTGGACGCGATCCTTTTTCTGGGCTGTCATTGTGTTTAAAAGTGCAAACACGCATCGCGTCAAAACCTCCCCAAATATAGGGTCCGGAATCACTTGTACTTCCTGCAACTATTCGTTTTGCTTGACCCGATTTTATTCGGTCATAGGCCATCATGATGCTCTCAGTCCCAGTAGTACATGCCGACGAATTAGTTGTTACTTGGTTTCCAAGGCCTAATTTTCCTCCTAGATAAGCACTGATTCCACTGTTCATCGTTTGTGCAACAGCAGTACTGCCTAATCTACGAGTCTGAAAAGCATCAATTTTATAGATGCTTTCTCTAAACTTTTCAATTCCAGAAGTTCCAGTTCCAAAAATAGTACCGCTATCCCAATCGGGATCTTCATTCGTTTGTATTTCTAAACCAGCATCTTTCCATGCATCTATCCCCGCTATAACACCATATAAAATTCCTGAAGAATTAAAATTTCGCAATTCTAATTCTGTAAAATAATTCAATGCCAAATCGGTTGTAATCTCCGGTTTTCCAGAAATCTGACACGAAAATTGTAGGCGTTCTAATTCTGCATCTTTTTTGATTCCAGAAATTCCATTTTTGATGGCATGAGTAAACGCTTCAAGTCCTACTCCATTTGGAGCAACAACACCAAGACCCGTAATGACAACTCTCCTACTCATTTTATATCTATTTATAGCGTTTTATTTAGTTTTATAAAAACTGCATTATATAATTATTTACTTAGGCAATTAGGTGATCATTCCGGCAATCTCTCCCATGCAAACAAGGTCTCCATTCTCATTCTTCATTTTTACTTTGCATTTTAATTTTCCAAATCTAAAGTATATTTTTTCTGAAATAACGGTGACTTTTTCTTTAGGAAAAACAGGTTTTAAAAATTCTATATTACTTGAAGTTAAAGCAATTGAAGTGTTTTTATTAAAGTTTAAGTCTAATAAAAAAACACCTAAACAAACCAATCCTATTTGCGCCATAACCTCCGTTAAAATTACACCGGGAGTAACAGGAAAATTGTTGAAATGCCCTTTGTAAAAATCAAGATTTTCATCAAATGTATAACAACCCTCTACTCCATTTTCATTAACAGACGATAATTCGTCTACAAATAAAAAGGGATTTGAATAGGGCAATTTTGATATAATTTCCTGATTTGTCATTACTAATTCTTTTAATGAATTTTCTAAAATTGCAGTAAAACACGTTGTGCCGAAAACCCTGGGCCAAAACTCAACATTAATCCTTTTTCTCCTTTTGCTGGCTTATTATCCATAAATCGCTCCAAAACATACAATACAGTGGCGCTAGACATGTTTCCATACAATCGCAGTACTTCTTTAGTGTCATCGATGTTTTTGCCTAAGCTAGAGAATAAATCTTCCACTGTTTGCACAATTTTTTTTCCTCCAGGATGAAATATTAAATGATTAATATCATCAATTTTTAAGTTGTTTTTTTCTAAAAACGGATGAATGATTGCAGGAAAATGAGAAGCAATTGTATTAGGAACTTCAATATCCAATACCATTTGCAAACCTGAATTGGTTAACTTAAACCCCATCATGTGTTCATTATTATAAAAATGATACATTTCTTCCGCCACAATTTCAGGTCCCTCATCCTCTTCAAATGATGAAAGCAGCACACAAGCAGCACCGTCACCAAAAATGGCAGCACTTACGATATTTGCCATAGAGAAATCATCCAATTGAAAAGTAGCCGTTGGACTTTCCACGGCAATAACTGCTGCTCTTTTACCGGGATTTGCCTGAAGAAAATTTTTGGCATAAATAATTCCCGAAATTCCTGCAGCACAACCCATTTCAGTAACAGGAAGCCGAACAATATCTTGACGCAGTTTCAATTTATTAATTAAATAGGCATCGAGAGACGGTATCATAATTCCAGTGCAACTCACCGTAATGATATAATCTAAATCTTCTGGTTTCCACTTGGATTTCAACAATGCTTTTTCGAGTACTTTTTCACCTAGATCAATGACTTCGCGAGTATAGATATCATTTCTTTCCTCAAATGATGTTTTAGTAAAAACCTCTATCGGATCCATAATTGAATAGCGGGTATCAACTGCTGCTCCTTCAAATATTTTTTTTACTTTTCGAATAAAACGTTCGTCTTGTCCTGTCAACCAATTGTCTAGAAATGGTATAATTTCTTCCGTTGTTCTTGAATATTTTGGAAGTTGCTTAGCAACGGTATGTATTTTAACACTCATATTTTTAAAATTATCCATTGGTAACGAAAAGCCCATTTCCACTGAATGGTATAGTTTCTGAAATTTAATTTTTTTGAAAATCCAATTAAGTCTTCTTTTTTAAAACCCCTTAGTATTGAAATTAATCCATCTTCTCTTGACATTTCATTTAATTGAAATGTCGCACACAATAATTGAAATAATCTATAAGAAATTCTGCTTCTGTGTAAATCATTTATAACGATTCCCAAATCAGCATTGGCATAAAACACAGGAAGTATTTTTTCAATTTCTTCTTTTTTAAAATGATGTAATGTCAAAGTGCACAAAACAATATCATATTTTAATTCATTAAAAACTTCGCCAAAAATATCTTCACAAATAAAACTTATATTAGGATAATTAACTGATAAATTGATTGCATGATTGATGGTGAAATTATTAGCATCAACACCAATTAATTTAAAATTTAAATTGTTTTTTTTAGCATATTGAGCCAATGTTCGTAACATGTCTCCATTGCCACACCCCACATCTACAATTGTAATTTCTTTGTCAGTAACAAGGCTAGAGAGTAATTTTTCAACTCCAAGTAAAGTTAGCGTGTTTCCGCCCAATAGCTGGTTTATTTTTGCGATTTTATCTAATGCTTCACGCAAAATTTCCCCTTCCATGGTGAAATCATCCATTATCTCTTCCTTATCAGTTCGGTGCTTAGTGTTTAAAAACATTTATTCATTTATAAAATAGGTTTGCCATGAGTTTTCTTAATAATTATGGTTAAAAGAAAAGGAAATTCAACTAATATACGCAGTAGCATATCAGATAGTTTTTGTTGTTGCAAAATTGCAGATAAAAATCGCCCTGCTTTCAATCTTGCTTTAAAATTGGTAGTCCATTGCTTCAGATATTTTTGCTCTAATTCATCTCTAGATTTAATTTCTTTAGTTAAATATTTAATAACCAATTCAGATGCGATTTTTGCACTATGAATAGCCATTGCCATTCCATTTCCACACAAAGGATGGATTAACCCAGCAGTATCTCCAATCATTAAAATATGATTTTCAACTGCCTTTTTTTTATCAAATGAAACTTGGCTTATCGTTAGCGGTTTCTCAAAAAGAAGGGTACTCGTACCAAAAATATTTTTTAAAAAAGGGTTCTTTGCGATTACATTATTTTGATAGTCTTCGGTGTTTTTGTATTTTTTAAATGTTTCATAATTACATAAATAACAAATATTAATCTGATTATTTTCTACTTTTGAAACACCACAATAGCCTCCTTCAAAATTATGTAAACCTACTAAGTCCTCCCGAAAACTACCCAAATAATGTCCTTTTACGGCTAGCCAAGAAGATTTTTTTTGAATAAAATTCCTGTTTAATTTTTGATCAATTAGGGATCGTTTCCCAAAAGCCCCTATAACAATATCTGCTTTTAAAATAGTATTATTTACTGTCGAAACTGTAAATTGATTTTCTTTAAAAATAATATCTTGGACACTATCTTGAATAACCAAGCAACCATTTACTACTGCTTTTTTATATAAAAATTCATCTAAAGCAAACCTGCTAATTCCAAAACCTCCCAGCGGTAACTCACAAGAAATCATAGTTCCGCTGGAAGTCGAAAACTGTAATTTATTGATCGCGGTTGGATTCAATTCTGAAATAGTTATACCAAGCCAATTTAAATAGGGTAAGACTTCATTGGAAATGTATTCGCCACATACTTTATGTTTTGGATATTCATTTTTTTCAACTAAGATAACTTCTACTCCTATTTTAGACAAATGAATGGCAGCAGTAAGCCCTGCTAATCCACCACCAACAATAATTACAGCAGAATTTGTTTTCATATCCATGCTAATTTAGGTTATTTCTTGCAAATACTAATTTTTATTAAATAAAAAAACTGTTTCATATATTGAAACAGTTTTAATAATTTTAAAAAATAAAATCTATATTTTATTTTATTTCATTTATAATTTCTTCTACAATTTCAGGATTTAATAATGTAGAGGTGTCACCGAAATTAGTAAAATCACCAGCAGCTATTTTTCTAAGAATTCGACGCATAATTTTACCAGAACGAGTTTTTGGCAAACCAGAAACAAATTGTATTTTATCCAATTTGGCAATTGGTCCTACGTGATCTGAAATGTGTTGATTGATTTCTTTGAAAAGGTTTTCTTTATTTCTAATTTCTCCTGTTTCTTTCAAAATAACATAACCACATAAAGCATTCCCTTTTACATCATGTGGAAATCCTACTATAGCACTTTCTGCCACTGCAGGATGCTCATTAATGGCATCTTCAATAGGAGCTGTCCCTAGATTGTGTCCCGAAACAATAACTACATCATCAACACGGCCTGTAATTCTATAATACCCTACTTCATCACGTAAAGCGCCGTCACCAGTGAAAAAGTTACCTGGGTATTCCGAGAAATAAGTGTCTATATATCGTTGATGATTACCCCATATTGTTCGTGCAATTCCTGGCCATGGAAACTTGATACATAAACTTCCAACTACTTGGTTTCCTTCAATTTCATTTCGCTTGTCATCCATTAATACCGGCTGAATTCCTGGTAATGGAAGTGTAGCATAGGTTGGTTTTGTAGGAGTAACAAATGCCAAAGGAGAAATCATGATTCCGCCTGTTTCAGTTTGCCACCAAGTGTCTACGATAGGACAACGTTTCCCACCTACATGATCATTAAACCAATGCCAAGCTTCTTCGTTTATGGGTTCACCGACAGAACCAATCACTTTTAATGTATCTAAATCATATTTTTGAACGTATTCTAGACTCTCTTTTGCCAAAGAGCGAATGGCAGTTGGAGCGGTATAAAATTGTGTTACTTTGTGTTTTTTTATTGTTTCCCAATAGCGACTAAAATCAGGATAAGATGGAATTCCTTCAAAAATAACTGTTGTAGCACCGTTTAAAAGTGGTCCATAAAGGATGTAAGAATGTCCCGTAATCCAACCTATATCAGCTGTACACCAAAAAACATCATTTTCTTCGTAATTAAAAACATTTTTAAAAGTATAGGCTGTATGAACCATATAACCAGCGGTTGTATGGACCATCCCTTTTGGTTTTCCAGTAGAACCAGAAGTATATAGAATAAATAAAGGATCTTCGGAATCCATTATTTCTGCAACACAATTATCAGAGGCAATATCCAACAAGGGTTGCAACCAAATGTCTCTACCTTGTTTCATTTTAATTTCAGTATTTGTTCTTTGAACAACCAATACCGTATCTACAGAGGGACAATTTTCTAATGCTTCATCAATTATTCCTTTTAATTCAATAGTTTTATTTCCACGGTAACCTCCATCAGAAGTAATAACCATTTTACTTTCACTATCAATTATTCTATTTGCTACTGCAGAAGATGAAAATCCTGCAAAAATAACTGAATGGATAGCACCAATTCTTGCACAAGCTAAAACTGAAACTGCTAATTCAGGAATCATTGGTAAATAGATACAAACCCGATCCCCTTTTTTTATTCCTTGTTCACGCAAAACATTTGCCATTTTACAAACACGTTGATGCAATTCATTATAGGTTATGTGCAATGCCTCTTCATCGGGGTTATTGGGTTCAAAAATTATAGCAGTTTTTTCTCCTCTTTTATTTAGGTGTCTATCGATACAATTTTTGGTCATATTTAGCTTTGCTTCAGTAAACCATTTTATATCTGCTTCGGCCATATTAAATTCCACAACTTTATCCCATTGTTGATACCATGTAAAATTCTCTTCCGCTATCTTACCCCAAAATTTTCGGGGTTCTCGAACAGATTTGTTATAATGTTTGAAGTATTGCTCTAAATTTTCGATCTTATAATAACTCATGGGATATATTTTTTTATAAAAGTATTAAATCTCACTCTATTCCAAAAATTTTTTATTTGATTAATTATCAGGGTAAATTACACATAAATAATTAAAACAGGTGTTTTTTTAAAGATACCTTAAAAACTGTACAATTCCAATAAAACAGTAAACGCAAAAAAGACGAAGTAAATAGTTTACTTCGCCTTTTTTTAATTAACAATAATTGTAACAATTAAATTAATAATACAAAAATATGTTGCATTTATAACATTCCACTATTCAAAATAATTAAATATAATACACCACTTTCGCTACTATAATCTTTGAATCAATCAATTTTAAATTGATTTAAATCTTTATTTTTTTAATTAAAAAGGAATTACTCCACTTAACTAATTATCAAACCAGTTAAGTGAATGTAATAAGCAACCATATTGATCATTAAGTTTTAATAAGTTGTTTACTAATTCAAAATACATGAAAAATAAATGATACAGTGCCAATCCCAACACACCCTCATGTGCGGCAATTCCTAATTTTAATCTATACTATTTTTTTCATAGCCGTCATTGATTCTCTTAACCAAGCTCCTACTTCTTCAACTGGATGATTTCTAATTATGCTATTAACTTCGATTAATTGTTTGTTATCAACTCCGTTGTTTCCATCGTTGAATGGGCGACCCACTAAGTTAGATGGTGCATTTTTTACGTAATCAGCTATTAATGGCTTACAAGCGTGATCAAATAAATAACATCCGTACTCAGCTGTATCAGAAATTACACGGTTCATTTCGAATAATTTCTTTCTTGCAATAGTATTAGCTATTAATGGAGTTTCGTGTAATGACTCATAATATGCAGACTCTTCAATAATTCCTGAATCAGTCATAGCCTCAAATGCTAATTCTACTCCTGCTTTAACCATTGCTACCATTAATACTCCATTATCATAGTATTCTTGTTCAGAGATTACAATGTCTCCAGCTGGTGTTTTTTCAAAGTTTGTATCTCCTGTAGCTGCTCTCCAAGCTAACAAGTTTTTATCATCATTATCCCAGTCTTCCATCATTGTTTTAGAAAAGTGACCAGAGATAATATCATCCATGTGTTTTTGAAACAATGGACGCATAATATCTTTTAATTCTTCTGACGCATTGAAAGCAGCAATTTTAGCTGGATTAGATAATCTATCCATCATGTTTGTAATTCCACCATATTTCAATCCTTCAGTAATTGTTTCCCATCCGTACTGAATTAATTTTGAAGCATATCCTGCATCAATTCCTTCAGCTACCATTTTATCAAAACATAAAATAGAACCCGTTTGTAACAATCCACATAGAATAGTTTGTTCTCCCATTAAGTCTGATTTTACTTCAGCTACAAATGATGAACGCAATACTCCTGCTCTGTTTCCACCTGTAGCAACAGCATAAGCCTTAGCTTGATCTAAACCAAAACCGTTTGGGTCATTCTCAGGATGAACAGCAATTAATGTTGGAACACCAAAACCTCTTTTATATTCTTCACGCACTTCTGAACCTGGACATTTTGGAGCACACATAATAACCGTAATGTCTTTACGAATTTGCATTCCTTCTTCTACGATATTAAAACCATGAGAATAGGCTAAAGTGGAACCTTGTTTCATCAATGGCATGATAGCAGTTACAACTGCAGTATGTTGTTTATCTGGAGTAAGATTACAAACTAAATCAGCAGTTGGGATTAATTCTTCATATGTCCCTACGTTAAAACCGTTATCAGCAGCATTCATGAAAGAAGCTCTTTTTTGAGCAATAGCTTCTGCACGTAATGCATATGAAATATCTAAACCTGAATCTCTCATGTTCAAACCTTGATTTAAACCTTGAGCTCCACAACCAACAATAACTACTTTTTTACCTTTTAAAGCTTCGATTCCATTAGCAAATTCTGATTGATCCATGAATTCGCAAACGCCTAATTGTTCTAATTGTAATCTAAGTGGTAATGAATTGAAATAATTTGCCATTTTTTAATTTTTATTTTTGTTTTAATTCTTCTAATAATGCTGAAATTTCCATTTTTTCTTTGGAAATCGATATTCTTCCTGAACGCACAAACTGCATGATTCCGAAAGGTTTTAAATTTTGATATAACTCTTCAATTTCAGAACGTTTTCCTGATTTTGAAATCACAAAAAAGTCTCTTGAAACTGTAACTATTTCAGAATTACTATCTTTTATAATATTTTGAATTTGTCTTTCGTCAAATAATAAACTAGATTCTATTTTAAACAAAGCATTTTCTAAGAAAATAGTTTCTTCATCAATGTGATAAAATGCTTTAATAACTTCAATTTGCTTCTCTATTTGACCTACAATATTCTGAACCCACTTTTCAGTAGTATTGACTACAATAATAAATCGAGATACAGATTCAATTTCTGATTCTGAAACATTTAAACTCAATATATTAATATGGCGCTTTAAGAATATCCCTGATATTCTATTTAATAGCCCAACGTTATTTTCTGAATAAACAGAAATAGTGAATGTTTGATTTTCCATAATATTAACTTAATCTGATATCAGAAACAGAAGCTCCTGTTGGAATCATTGGGAATACATTATTTTCTTTTTCTACCATAACTTCAAGGAAGTACGATTCTTTTGAAGCCATCATTTCGGCTACAGCTGCATCTAAATCTTCTCTTTTAGTTACTTTTTTTGCTTTGATATAATACCCTTCTGCAATAGCTATAAAATTAGGATTTATCATTTCTGTAGAAGCATATCTTTTATCAAAGAACAATTGTTGCCATTGACGAACCATTCCTAAGAATTCATTGTTCAAGACTACAATTTTCACAGGAACTTTCGTTTGAAAAATAGTTCCTAATTCTTGAATTGTCATTTGAAAACCACCATCTCCTATAATTGCTACTACTTCACGTTCTGGCATTCCCATTTTAGCACCAATTGCCGCAGGTAGTGCAAATCCCATTGTTCCTAATCCACCTGAATTAATAATACTTTTAGAATTATTAAATTTAGCGTAACGACAAGCAAACATTTGATGCTGACCTACGTCTGGAACTATAATTGCATCTCCTTTAGAATGTTTATTTATCATTTCAATAGTTTCTCCCATAGAAATTCCTTCTTTCTTTGGTTTTAACTCATCATTGATTACGGTATCTAATTCTATTTGATATAATTTTTTGAATTCATTATGCCAAGACTCATGTTTTTTCTCTTCAATTAAAGGTAGAATTGCAGCCAAAGATTCTTTGATATCAGCTAAAACAGCTACTTCAGTTTTTACATTTTTGTCAATTTCAGCAGGATCAATATCAAAGTGAATTACTTTTGCTTGTTTAGCATACGTTTCTAAATTTCCAGTTACACGATCATCAAATCGCATCCCTAGAGCAATTAAAACATCGCATTCGTTAGTCAATACATTTGGACCATAATTTCCATGCATTCCTAACATACCCACATTCAATGCATGATCGGTAGGTAAAGCTGAAAGACCTAGAATAGTCCAAGCAGCAGGAATCCCTGATTTTTCAATAAATGCTTTTAACAACTCTTCGGCTTGACCAAGAATAATTCCTTGACCAAAAACGATAAATGGTTTTTTAGCACTATTAATTAAAGCAGCAGCAGCTTCCACTTTTTTTAATTTTAATTTTGGAACAGCAACATAACTTCTAATTCCGGTACATTTTTTATAACTGAATTCAAATTCATCGAATTGAGCATTTTTTGTAATGTCTATTAAAACAGGTCCTGGACGCCCAGATCTAGCAATATAAAATGCTTTTGCCATGATTTCTGGAATCTCAGAGGCTTCAGTAATTTGGTAATTCCATTTAGTTACCGGAGTCGAAATCCCAATAATATCTGTTTCTTGAAAAGCATCTGAACCCAATAAATGTTTTCCAACTTGACCTGTAATACACACCATAGGTGTTGAATCAATTTGAGCATCGGCAATTCCTGTTACCAAGTTTGTCGCTCCTGGTCCTGAAGTTGCAATAGCAACACCCACTTTTCCAGTAGCTCTTGCAAAACCTTGAGCAGCATGAGTAGCACCTTGTTCATGACGAACTAAAACGTGATGTAATTGATCTTTAAATTTATATAATTCGTCATAAACTGGCATTATAGCACCACCTGGGTAACCATAAACCAAATCTACTCCTTCTTCTAATAAGCATCTAATAACGGCTTCGGCGCCTGATATTTTATTTGTTCCCATTGGTTATATATATTGTTTTCGAAGTGAAATGAGAGATAGTAAATTCAAACTATTCCACTTTTTTTTTGTAAATTATTTATCAGTAACACATCCTTCAGATGCACTTGAAACTGATCGTATATATTTCAGTAAAACTCCCTTATTCACTTTTAAAGCAGGTTGAACCCAACTTGCTTTTCGAGCTGCAAACTCATCCTCTGTTATTTTTAGATTAATAGTGTTTTTCACAGCATCGATAGTAATAGTATCACCGTCCTTGACGAGAGCTATACCTCCACCCTCAAAAGCTTCGGGAGTAACATGTCCTACAACAAAACCATGTGAACCACCAGAGAATCTACCATCAGTAATTAAAGCAACTGAACTTCCTAAACCAGCTCCCATAATCGCTGATGTTGGTTTAAGCATTTCTGACATTCCAGGGCCTCCTTTTGGACCACAATACCTAATGACGACTACATTACCCGGTTTAACTTCTCCAGCTTGTACCCCTGTAATTACATCGAATTCATTTTCATAAACTATCGCTGTTCCTTGAAAATATTCTCCTTCTTTACCACTAATTTTGGCTACACAACCCTCTTCTGCAAGATTTCCGTATAAAATTTGAATATTTCCTGTTGGTTTTAATGCTTTATGAATTTCATGTATTACATCTTGACCATCATTTAAATTAGGGACTGATGCTAAATTCTCCGCTATAGTTTTCCCTGTTACTGTCAAACAGTCACCATGTAAGAAACCTTCTTTCAATAAATATTTCATTACTGCTGGAACACCACCTACATTATGTAAGTCTTCCATTAAATATTTACCACTTGGTTTTAAATCAGCTAGCAATGGAGTTTTATCACTAATATCTTGGAAATCTTTTAAAGTAATTTCAATATCAACTGAATGCGCCATTGCAATTAAATGCATTACCGCATTTGTAGAACCTCCTAAAACAGCAACTATTGTAATAGCATTTTCAAATGCTTTACGAGTCATGATGTCTCTAGGCTTAATATCTTTTTCTAATAATATTCTGATGGCGCGACCAGCATCAGCACATTCTTGTTTCTTTTCTGGACTCAAAGCAGGATTAGAAGAACTATATGGCAAACTCATTCCTAAAGCTTCTATTGCTGATGACATCGTGTTTGCAGTATACATACCACCACATGCACCTGCACCTGGACAAGCATTTTGAATTACTCCTTTAAAATCTTCTGGTGTAATGGTGTTGCTGAATTTTTTCCCTAATGCTTCAAAAGCCGAAACAATATTCAAATCTTCTCCTTTCCACTTTCCTGGATGAATTGATCCACCGTAAACCATAATAGAAGGGCGATTTACTCTACCCATAGCCATTAAAGCGCCTGGCATATTTTTATCGCAACCAGGAACTGCAATCATACCATCGTACCATTGTGCCCCCATAACTGTTTCAATAGAATCAGCAATTACATCTCTAGAAACCAATGAAAAACGCATTCCTTCATTACCATTAGAGATACCATCACTTACACCAATAGTATTAAAAATCAAACCAACTAAATCAGCTGCCCAAACCCCTGTTTTTATATCTTTAGCCAAATCGTTTAGGTGCATATTACAGGTATTTCCTTCATACCCCATACTTACAATTCCAACTTGTGCTTTCTTTAAATCTTCTTCTGTTAAACCTATTCCATACAACATAGCTTGAGAAGCTGGTTGCGTTTCATCTTGAGTTATGGTTTTACTATATTTATTTAATTCCATTATATATGTCTATTTGTATATGTATTTTTTAATTTAATTTTTAAAGCTATACAATTGTTGATTGCCCTAAATTCACATTATCCATTTTAAAATATAAATCACCTTTACTAAGTATGTAATTTGCGATATAATCACCCACTTCATTAGTACCAAATTTAGAATTCACTTTTAAATCAATTGTAACAATTTGATTAACTATTGCTTTTTCTACTGCTTCAAAAACAGCTACTGATTCTTTTACAAGTCCAAAATGTTCTAATAACATTCCAGCTGATAATATTGAAGCAATTGGATTGGCACAATTTTTATTTTTTACTTCATTATAACTTCCGTGAATCGGTTCAAAAAGCGAATATTTTTCACCTACTGATGCAGATGACATAAGACCCTTAGAACCTGCAATTACACTAGCTTCATCTGATAATATATCACCAAACAAATTATCAGTTAGTAAAACATCAAATTGTCTCGGGTTTAAGATTAATTGCATTGCAGCATTATCTACATACAAAAACTCTAGAGTTACATCTGGATATTCTTTTGCAATTCTTTGAACTACTTTTCTCCATAAACGGGATGTTTCTAATACGTTAGCTTTATCAACTAATGTTACTTTTTTGCGTCTTTCTTGAGCCGATTTGAAGGCTAGATGTGTTATTTTAGAAATTTCATCTTCATTATATTCACAAAGATCAGAAGCATATGTTCCCTCTTCATTTGTTTTCTTTTCACCAAAATACATTCCTCCATTTAATTCTCTATAAATGACAAAATCCGTTCCCTGAAGAATTTCTTTTTTAATAGGAGATGCATCCATTAATTTTGGATATGCTTTTATAGGCCTAATATTCGCATATAAACCCAATTCCTTACGCAGTTTTAATAAACCTTGCTCAGGACGTATTTTAGATTCTGGATTATTATCATACATAGGATCGCCAATGGCACCAAACAAAATTGAATCTGTATTTTTACACAAATTTAAAGTTTGATCTGGTAATGGTTTTCCAGTTCTCTCAATAGCAACGGCCCCAATTAAAGCATCTTCAAAAGTGAATTCATGACCAAATACTAAAGCAATAGCACCTAATGCCTTTTTGGCTTGTAAAATTACCTCTGGTCCTATACCATCACCAGCTAATACGGCTATTTTTAATTTTATCATATGATTAGGTATAAAGATTATTAATTTCTGATTAAATCACTTTGTATTTTACACGCTTCAATAATTTGATGAATATCATCATCTAAAACTTCTTTTTTAATATCAGCAAATTTTAAAAATTCGATATATATAATATCCAATTGCACTTTAGTAAGTTCATAACCTACTTTTTTTGCTCTATAAGCTAATGCTGCTCTTCCACTTCTGGCAGTCAATACAATTGAAGATTCATTTACACCAACTTCAAGTGGATCCATGATTTCATATGTTGCTCTGTTCTTAATCACACCATCTTGATGAATTCCAGAACTGTGAGCAAAAGCATTGGCTCCTACAATCGCTTTATTCGGCTGAACAATCATACCCATACTTTCAGAAACTAAACGACTCATTTCGTTTAATTGTTTTGTGTCAATATCAGTATATAAATTTAAGTAAGGATGTTGTTTAAAAATCATTACCACTTCTTCAAGCGCTGTGTTTCCAGCTCTTTCCCCAATTCCATTTATAGTACATTCAATTTGTCTAGCTCCATTTATTGCTCCCGAAATAGAGTTTGCTGTTGCCATTCCTAAGTCATTATGACAATGACAGGACAGAATTACATTTTCAATTCCTTTAACATTCTCTCTTAAATATTTTATTTTAGCACCATATTCTTCTGGTAAGCAATATCCTGTTGTATCCGGAATATTCAATACAGTAGCACCGGATTTAATCACTTCCTCACAGACTCGAGCTAAGAAATCATTGTCCGTTCTACCTGCATCCTCAGCGTAAAACTCAACATCTTCTACATATGATTTAGCATGAGAAACTGCAAATTTTGCTCTTATAATAATATCTTCTCTTGTTGTATTGAGTTTATGGATTATATGTGAATTCGATGTACCAATACCAGTATGGATACGAGGTTTTTTTGCATGTTTTAAAGCCGCTGCAGCAACATCAATATCATTCTTAACAGCTCTAGTTAATCCACAAACAGTAGCGTTTTTAACAACTTTACTGATTTCAGAAACAGATAAAAAATCACCTGGGCTTGAAACAGGAAACCCAGCTTCTATAATATCAACACCCATTTCATCTAATCTATTTGCTATAATTAGTTTTTGATTGGTGTCTAATTTACATCCAGGGACTTGTTCTCCATCTCTTAAAGTGGTATCAAAAATTTGAACTTTCTCTCTATTCATTTTCATTTATTTAATGTAATTTCACATCTCGATAACAAAAATAGATTTCATTACTTTAAAATAAAACTCAATTTAATGAAATATACTGCTTATAAAGCATATAAATACTTTGTAAGTAACTGAAAAACAACTAATTAAGCTTCTATATTTTACAATGGCTAACCATCAAAAAGATTTCTTATTTGTACTAATAAAATCCCTTTCTAAGTCTGAAAAAAGACAATTTAAGATATTTGCTAGCAGACTTGAGACGAGTTCAAATACAAAGTTCATAGAATTATTTAACATTTTAGACAAATCTGAAGTCTATGATGAGAAACTTATTTTGAAAAGTGGGATTATTAAAAAAGTACAATTATCAAATCTCAAGTCCTATTTATATAAGCAAATTTTAGTAAGCATTAGACTGAACATCCCTAGCCAAAACATTCGTTATCAATTAAGGGAGCAAATTGATTTCGCTGCAATTCTTTACAACAAAGGACTTTACAAACAAAGTCTAAAAATATTAGATAAAACAAAACAACAAGCCATTGAAAATGATGAAAAATACATGGCTTTTGAAATTGTTGAATTTGAGAAACTAATCGAATCCCAATATATCACCCGAAGTATTCAAGGACGTGCAGATGAATTAGTAATTCAAGCTAAAGAACTGAATTATCGCAATACTATTTCCAGTAAATTGTCTAATTTATCTTTGCAACTCTATGGTATCATGCTTAAAACTGGATACGTGAAAAGTGATGAAGAATACAAATATATAGACGATTATTTTAATAAACACATTTCTAAATTTGATGAAAACAAATTTGGCTTTCGTGAAAAATATTGGTTTTACAATGCGAATCTATGGCGTAGTTTTTTAGTTCAAGATTTTTTAGCCAGTTATAAATATGCTTATAAATGGGTAACTCTTTTCTACGACAATCCCAATATGATTTTTTTAAATCCTGTCTTTTTCCTAAAAGGAAACCATTATTTATTAGAATCATTTTTCATGTTGAAATACAAATCAAAGTTTAAAAAATACCTTGATTTATTAGAAGAAACAATTCATGATTCTCGTTTTCCAGTAAATGACAATATTGCTTCTCTTTCTTTTTTATATTTATATAATAATAAATTAAACTATCATATTCTAGAAGGTACATTTGATGAAAGTGAATACTTAATTCCAGAGATTTTGGAAAAAATTCAAATTCACAATGAACACCTTGATGAACATCACGAAATGATGTTTTATTATAAAATTGCTTGTATTTATTTTGGTACAGAAAAGTATGCAGAATCAATTTACTATTTGGAAAAAATAATAAACAATAAGAATCTTATCATGCGTGAAGATTTGATGTGCTTTGCGCGTTTGCTTTATTTGATAGTTCATTATGAAATGGGTAAAGACTTTAATTTAGAAACTCAATTAAAATCAACTTATAAATTCTTATTAAAAATGAATGATTTGCATGAAGTGCAAAAAGAAATTATTCGATTTTTGAAGAATTTAAATTCATTATATCCAGGTGATATTAAAAAAGAATTTATAAAAATGAGAGAACGTTTTATTGAATTGGAGAAAAATACTTATGAAAAAAGAGCCTTTCTCTACTTAGATATTATTTCTTGGCTAGAAAGCAAAATTGAAAATAGAAAAATAGCTGATATTATGAAAGAAAAAGCCAAATTAATCAATCGTTAATTAAAATTTTCTCCATGAAAAAAGCACTTCTGAATACGTTTCAAAAGTGCTTTTTTTTTAATTACCTACTCTACCCTTGAAGTACTATGAACAATAGGCGTATCTTGTAAAAGTGTTTTTGATATTGCAAAAAAATCTCTAATGTAACTTTGGTTATTATGAATGTCTAATCCTGCCTGATCTTCCCAAATTTCATGAAAAATAAATACTGAAGGATCTTTTTTACTTTGATGTAAATCATATTGCAAACAAGCCACTTCCTTATTTGATTGAATAACCAATTCTTTCAATTTACTTTTTAATTCTTCAATGTTTTCTGCTTTACTTTTAAGTAGTACTGTTAAATGTATTTTCATAATTAATTTAAAAATAGTTTAGTTAAATGTTCTTGATACAAATTTAGATCTTTTTCAATATCGGCATTTTTTTCAACATCATGAAAATGAATACTTTGTAAGGGTTTCATTCCTGTAAAAGCGTTCATTCTATGAAAACCAAATAAAACTCCATCGTCAACACTTTGTTGATTAAAAAATTCTCCAGGCAAAGTAAAGGCTTCTTTAGGTGCATTCCAAGAGCTAGTAACCATGTATTTTTTACCATCAAGCATTCCACCAGTTCCGTAGTTTATTGTTGGGTTTTCTGATGATCGTCCATCACTTCTATAAATTCCTTTGGCATGTCCAGCGGTAAAAACAACATCTATATACTTTTTAAACCCATGAGGCAATTGAAACCACCATATTGGGGTATGATATATAATAGCATCCGCCCAAACGAAGTTTTCAACTTCGATTGCAGGATTATATTCCTCATTAATATTAGTAGTTCTTATTTCAAAATCCGAATGATTTTGAAAAAACGAAGCCGTTTCATTTGCAATTGTTTCATTAAATCGACCTCCTGAATGACCAAATTTTTGACCACCATTTATTATAAATATTTTTCTCATAATTTTGTTGAATAATTTATGATGCAAATTTAAAGCAGTCATAACTATTATAAAAATAACTTAATTCATACCTTTGTATTATAATTATAATAGAATATGATCAATTTAGAATGGTACCGTACTTTTAAAGCAATATATAAAACTGGAACTTTGACCCATGCAGCCGAAGTTTTGTTTATTTCGCAACCTGGCGTAAGCTTACATTTAAGTTCTCTTGAAAATTATGTAGGTTACAAATTGTTTGACAGGACTGGAAGAAAAATGATTCCTACCGAAAAAGGAAAAGTCCTTTATAATTTTATAATAGATGCGCTAACAAAACTCGAAGAAGCAGAAAAAAATTTTCAAAGAAGTACCGAAAAAAACACACCAACAATTAGTGTAGGAATGTGTTTTGAAACATTTCAAATTACACTAGAGCAGTACATCTCAGCGCTACCTTTTAATGTTATTATCCAATTCGGTGAATATCCTGAAATGGTAGAAAATCTTGAAAAAGGAATTTTAGATTTAATAATTACCCCCCAAATGGTTATTAAAAATACGATTGAATACCAAGCATTTTCATCTGAAACGATTGTTCTTGTAGGCGGAAATGAAATTGATAACGAGGAATTCAAAGAAATTGAACAAAATCAAAGTATTGAAAACTTGGAACTTTGGCTAAAACAACAAAAATGGTATGGAACTACTGGAGACATGGAGCATTTACGCCGTTTTTGGCAGTTAAATTTCAATAAATACCCTGATTTTAGACCAAATTATATTGTTCCAAACATAAACTCGATAGTCCGTTGTTTAAGCAGTGGTAAAGGATTGGCTGTGGTTCCCGATTTTCTATGTCGTAAAGAAATAGAAAATGGTTCCGTAAAGCTTATCTGGGAAGGAAAAACCCCTTTAAAAAACATTCTTTATTTTGCTACCAGAAAGAAAACGATCTATGAAGAAGAGATTAATTTGATAAAGAAAATTTTTATGGAATTAGAATAAACCAATATAATTCCCTGTTTCTTTTATATAAATTTAGCTATTTGTTTCAATATTTACTGTTCTTCTTTTTTGTATTCAATAAATTATTAATTTTATGAAAACATTAAAACTAAAAGATATGAATGGCTTTTTTAAAACAATTTTAGCTGGCTATGGTGCCAAGAAATTAGGTGGTGGTTGCTTTGGAACTATTCTTTTATTTATAATTCTATATTGGATTTTAGGTAAGTTTTAGAATTCTAAAACTTACCTACATATCATAAATGAGTTATTTTTTAAGGTCTTTTAGCATCAGTTCTTTTATGAATTTTACAGGAGCACTGCCATAGCTCAGAAATTTTTCATGGAAATTTTTTAGATTAAAGTGAGCTCCTTGTTCTTTTTTTAGCATCTCCCTAAATTCATATATTTCAGTATACCCTGTAAAATAAGAACATAATTGAACTTGCGATAAACTTACACGATTCCACTTCCCTTCTGCTTCTGCTTGTTGTTGAAAAGCGTCTACTACTAACAAATGCATTGCTTCTTCCTTGCTCATGTTTTTAGTATGTACACTATAGTCCAAAATTAAATTACAAGTTGTTCTTAAATTCCATTTGTAATACATCAACCACATTTCATCTGAGTTTTTATAGCCATTTTCTAACATCATCAGTTCTGCATATACAGCCCAACCTTCAATCATAGCTCCATTACCCAGAATAGATTTAATCAAACTTGGGGATTGATTGCTATAGACCAGTTGCGTATAATGCCCCGGAATGGCTTCATGAATGTTTAGAATTTGCAATACATAATCATTGTATTCCCTTAAGTAGCTTTCAGATTTATCAGCGCTCCAACCAGACATACTTCCCACATTGTAATAGGTATTTGCATTTTTATCATATGGTCCTGGTGCCGAAATGGAAGCGCCAGCAACTCCGGCCATATAAGCAGGTTCTTTGCGCACTAGTAAAGGTTTTGACGGATCTATATAAAGTAAATCTTTTTCTTTTACAAAAGCCATCAGTTCTGGAATTTGCTTCTCTATAGCCGACTGAAACTTAGCAGGTGTAGTATGTTGTAACGAAATCTTATCTATTACCGTTTTTATAAGAAATAAACTATCAGTTGGCTTCGGAGTTTCTTTCATGTATTTTACCCATAATTTGTCGGCCAAAGCATACATTTTTTGATGCAACTCCTTTTTATGATCCACTGCTTTTTTAAAAATGGTATCCGCCTTATAACTCGATTGAATGTCTAATTCAAATTTCTCTTTGTACAAATCAGCTCCCAATCTAAAAGAACGAGGTGTTTTATTATCTAAATCTTTCAACCAATCCGTATAGGTAACAATTGCGTTAACCGCTACTTTAGCCTTGTCTTTTATTTCTTTCTTCTCTGAATCTCCTAATTTGCTTTTGCTTAAAGCGGTATTTAAATCCTTTTCAAAAATAGAAATTCCTCCTAGATTTTGAGCAATGGCAAGTGCTGTATGTTCTAAAGTTGGATTTTTAATATTTATTTTGGCCGCTTCATAATAGGCCGTAATTCCATTCATTTTTAAATTAAAATTATGTAATCGAGACTCCAATGAATCGTATTTCCCACTTAATATCGATGCAAAGGCACTACATACATTATATTCAGAGGGATCCCATTGATAGGATTTAAGTTTGTCTATTTTAAAAATAGTGCTTTGTAGCTGATTTTTGATAATATAATAATCAATTATATTAGGATCTGAAAGATTTTCTAGTGGATAATTTTGAATGGAATCTAGTTGTGAATGAGCAAAGTCTAACTGCTTTTTTAAGTAAACCGAATCTGAAGCGACCAATACGCTATCTAATTTATGATACCCTTGACTAGATGCCCAATCTGGATAAACATCCCATAAAGTGGTTACATATCCTTTTTTATAATGCTCGAATTTCTCATTTAAGTTGATTCCTTCTGTTGTTTTTGGCTTTTTATTACAGGAAAACACGAGAAGAAGTGATAGAATTGGGAAAAGTATTTTTTTCATATTAAGTCATTTCAAAAAAATAAAGATATAAAAAATGCCGTTCAATGAACGGCATTTTGTATTCTAATATTAATAAGCTAAAAGCGCTACTAACTCTTTTTCGAATCGGCCTTTCGGCAAATAATGATCTTCCAGTATTTTTGTAAACGGAATTGGCGTGTCTAAACTTGCTACTCGCCTCACAGGAGCATCCAAGTATTTAAAACATTCCTCGATTATCATTGCCGAAATATCACTAGCAATACCTCCAAACATAGAATCCTCTTGATAAATAATGACTCTTCCCGTTTTCTTCACTGATTTGAAAATAGCTTCAGTATCCAGTGGTTGTAGCGTTCTTAGATCCAATAAATCAGCTGAAATAGTTGGATTTTTCTCTAATGTATCCAAAGCCCAATGTACTGCAGCTCCAAAAGATATAACAGTCACTTCATTTCCTTCTTTCAATAAAGCTGCTTTCCCTAATGGCAGAGTGTAATAGTCTGTAGGTACTTCTTGGTAAACGGAACGATACAGTTGTTTGTGCTCAAAAAACATAACTGGATTTGGATCGTTGATTGAAGAATTTAATAATCCCTTAGCATCATAAGGAAAAGCAGGATATACCACTTTCAATCCTGGTGTTTTAGTAAACCAAGCTTCATTCGTTTGGGAGTGAAACGGTCCAGCTTGGGTTCCACCACCACATGGCATACGCACCACAACATCGGCTTTTTCTAACCAGCGGTAATGCGATTTAGCTAACAAATTTACAATTGGATTAAATCCAGTCGAAACAAAATCGGCAAATTGCATCTCTACAATTGCTTTGTGTCCATTGATTGATAATCCCATTCCAGCCGAAACTATAGCGCTTTCACAAATAGGCGTATTGATTACGCGTTCTTTTCCAAACTGTGCTACAAATCCATCTGTTATTTTAAAAGCTCCACCATATTCAGCAATATCTTGCCCCATAATAACCAAGTTATCATGACGCTCCATAGAATGCTTTAAACTGCTTGAAATCGCATCTATAAAGCGTATTTTTTCTTTTTGTTCAGAATGTTTAATTTGCTCATATACAAATGGTTTGTATATATCATTTAATTCTTCACTTTCTGAATATTCTATTTCTGGTTCAGCATTGGCCAAAGCCAAACTTTCATCAATATCTTTCTTGATTTCGGAACGTAAAGTTTCGTCAAAATCATCATTTAGGATTCCATTTTCTTTTAAATATTTTCGGTAATTTTCAACAGGATCTTTAATTGCCCAATGATCCATTAATTCTTGTGGTACATATTTAGTTCCACTTGCCTCTTCATGCCCTCTCATTCTAAAGGTTTTGAATTCTAGCAAAATGGGACGTGGATTTATTTTCATGGAAGCTTTCAATTCAGACAATAAATTATACACTTCAAGTATATTATTCCCATCCACAATATGGCTTTCCATGCCGTATCCAATCCCTTTATCAGCCAGGTTTTCACAGCGGTATTGCTCATTAGTAGGAGTCGAAAGTCCGTATCCATTGTTTTCAATGACAAATAGAACGGGTAATTCCCAAACTGAAGCAATATTCAAAGCTTCATGAAAATCTCCTTCTGAGGTTGCTCCTTCTCCTGTAAAAACGGCAGTAACTTTTCCGTTTTTCTTTAGTTTATTGGCTAAGGCGATTCCATCAGCAATTCCTAGCTGTGGCCCTAAATGGGAAATCATTCCAATAATCTTGTATTGTTGCGTCCCAAAGTGAAAACTTCGATCCCTACCTTTAGTAAATCCATTTGCTTTTCCTTGCCATTGCGAGAATAAACGATATAAAGGGATGTTTCTACCGGTAAATACACCTAGATTTCGATGCATTGGTAAAATGTATTCATCAGGGTCCAAAACGGCAGTAACTCCTACCGATATAGCTTCTTGTCCAATTCCTGAAAACCATTTAGATACTTTTCCTTGACGAATGAGAATAAGCATTTTCTCCTCAATAAGTCGTGGTTTAAGTATTCTTTTGTATAAATCTAATAAGGTTTCGTCAGTAAGGTTTTGTCTATCAAAGTTCATTTTTATAGTTTTATTAGGCAATTCAAAGATAGAAAAATATAACAGTTTTGATTAAATTTGTTATATTATTTTATTTTGTTTATAACTTTTGAAATTCTTTTCTAAAATTATTCAATACCTTTGTGGTAGTTAGGCTTTTGAAGCCTTCTAAGTTATTAAAAAATATTTTAAAGTATGCAAAACATTCCTAGTGTTGACTTGCGTGATTTCCTGTCGGATGACCCGGCACGTAAACAAAAATTTGTAAATGAAATCGGAAGTGCATTTGAAGATATTGGCTTCGTAGCACTAAAAGGTCATTTTTTAAATGATCAATTGGTAGAAGAATTGTATGGTGAAATTAGAAATTTTTTCTCTTTACCCTTAGAAACGAAACGCAGTTATGAGATTCCAGGTATTGGAGGTCAGCGTGGTTACGTTTCTTTTGGTACAGAACATGCAAAAGGAAGAAAAGAAGGAGATTTGAAAGAATTTTGGCATTTCGGTCAGTATGTGAGTGAAAATTCAAAATATGCTTCAGAATATCCTGAAAATGTCGAAGTAAAAGAATTACCTCGATTTAATGTTGTAGGTAAAGAAGCGTATCAAATGCTGGAAAAAACGGGAGTTTACGTTTTGAGAGCATTAGCATTGCGATTGGGTTTAGACGAATTCTATTTTGACAATTATGCCAAAGATGGAAATTCAATCTTACGACCTATTCATTACCCACCTATTACTACAGAACCTGCAAATGCTATTCGCGCTGCTGCTCATGGTGATATCAACTTGATCACCTTATTAATGGGAGCGCAAGGAAAAGGACTTCAAGTTCAAAACCACAACGGAGATTGGATTGATGCCATCGCTGAACCAGATGAATTAGTAATAAATGTAGGTGATATGTTGTCTCGTCACACGAATAACAAATTGAAATCTACCATTCACCAAGTGGTGAATCCACCTAGAGAATTATGGGGAACTTCAAGATATTCGGTGCCATTTTTTATGCACCCTGTGAGTGATATGCCATTGAATTGTTTAGAAAACTGTATTGATGCAGAACATCCAAAGCAATTTGAAGATATTACTGCTGGTGATTACTTGTACGAACGTCTAGTAGATTTAGGATTAATCAAAAAATAATTCCTAATTTTACTTCTAGTAATAAAAGACATTGAGTTTACTTAATGTCTTTTTTCTTTTTATAAATATTAAATTAAAAGAAATAGAACGCGGATAACGCAGCTTTAAACGGATTTAAGCGAATTAATTATATTCCTTAAAGATTTTTCTAAATCTTCAATTATCCAATTTCAATTAAAAAATAAAATATGGACTTACAAGACCAATTAAAAAACCTTTTCCCTAATCACGAACCTGGCCCAGAAGAAAAAATAGAAGAAGTGCCACATGAATTATATGTTCAAAAAGAACCAATGATTTGTAAATTCGAAAAAAGAAAAGGCAAAGCCACCACAATAATCGAAGGTTATGAAGGAACCGATGAGGATTTTAAAATCTTAGCTAAAGAAATTAAAACAAAACTGAGCGTTGGTGGTACTTTTAAAGACGATTCTATCATTATTCAAGGAGATTACCGTGATAAAATAATGGAAATATTGAAATTAAAAGGCTTCAAAGTAAAACGTGTTGGGGGCTAAAAAAAGGATTCAGTAATTTAGTGCTCAGTTGAGCAACTTGAAACCTTAAACTTTAAACAAAAATCTTAATGATACAATCATCAGAATTAATATTAAATCCAGATGGAAGTGTCTATCACTTGAATCTGAAACCAGAACATATCGCACATGATATAATCTTTGTAGGGGATCAAAACCGGGTAGAGAAAATTACTCAGTTTTTTGACAGCATTGAATTTTCTACCCAAAAAAGAGAATTCAAAACCCAAACTGGTATTTTCAAAGGCAAAAGAATTACTGTAATGTCAACCGGAATCGGTCCAGATAATATAGATATCGTAATTAACGAATTAGATGCCCTAGTCAATATCGATTTAGAAACGCGCAAACCAAAAGACCATTTAACTACACTAAATATTATCCGTATTGGGACTTCGGGTTCTTTACAGGCAGATATTCCAGTAGATAGTTTTGTGATGTCTAAGTTTGGTTTAGGTCTGGACAACATGCTCCGCTCCTACTTGATTGACGAAGTTTCTAATAAAACCATGGAAGATGCTTTTGTAAGTCATACGAATTGGGATTTACGCAAGGGAAAACCGTATGTAATTGCCTGTTCTGAGGTATTAGAAAAAATAATTGAAAGCGACAAAATACACAAAGGAATCACAGCAACAGCTGGTGGTTTCTATGGACCGCAAGGACGTGTATTGCGTTTAAACATTCAAGATGAAGAGCTAAATTCTAAAATGGATAATTTTAAATTTGAAGAAAATAGGATTACCAACTTAGAGATGGAAACCGCTGCAATATATGGTCTTTCGGCGCTTTTAGGACACAATGCCCTATCGCTAAATGCTATAATTGCTAATCGCGCTTCGGGAACTTTTAGCGAAGATCCTTACAAAGCAGTCGATGAATTGATTGCTTATACTTTAGATAAAATCGCTACCCTATAATTTTTTAGGAGCTAGTACCTGCTATCCGCTATATCTCTTGTGTCCGCTACGCTACCACAAGAGGATATCGCTCCTATCAGGGCTAAAAAAGAGTACACATGAACATTTGTATTGAAACCGAGAGATTAATATTAAGAGAATTACTCCCTTCAGATGCTGAAGGAATGTTCGCTTTAGACAGGAATCCTAAGGTACATGAGTTTCTAGGTAATAATCCTGTGGTTTCAATTGAAGAAAGTAGAAAATATATTGAGAATATTCGAAATCAATACCTTGAAAACGGAATTGGTCGTTATGCAGTAATTCTGAAAGAGACAAATCAATTTATTGGTTGGTCGGGAATTAAGTACATCACAGAACCCGAAAATGGTCATGTTAATTTTTACGAAATTGGGTACCGATTTATAGAACAGTATTGGGGAAAAGGATATGCATATGAATCGGCCAAAGCTTGGCTAGATTATGGGTTCATTACTATGAATATAAAAACTATGTATGCATCGGCTCATATTGACAATGCCGCTTCTCGTAGCATTCTTGAAAAAATAGGAATGCAACTAAAAAATGAATTCGATTGGAATGGAATTTCTTGCGTTTGGTACAAATTAGATAAAAAAAACAATTAAAATGACAACAATAAAAATAGCTGGAGTACCAGAACATTTCAATTTACCTTGGCATTTAGCCATCGATAACAGCGAATTTGAAGCTCAAAACATTAACTTAAAATGGACAGATGTTCCTGAAGGGACTGGTAAAATGTGTCAAATGCTTAGATCAGGAGAAACCGATATTGCTGTTATTTTAACGGAAGGAATCGTCAAAGATATTGTTGCAGGAAATCCATCCAAAATTGTTCAAGTTTATGTAGCATCACCATTAATTTGGGGAATACATGTAGCTGCGAATTCTATATATAAAACTGTTTCTGATTTAGAGAATACTAAAGTAGCAATTTCAAGATTAGGTTCTGGCTCACAACTAATGGCATATGTAAATGCCAATAATCAAGGTTGGAAAACCAATGATTTACAATTTGAAATCATCAATACCATCGATGGTGCTGTTGAAGCTTTAACAGCTGGTGCTGCTGATTATTTTATGTGGGAACGGTTTATGACCAAACCATTGGTAGATTCAGGGGTTTTTAGACGTGTTGGAGACTGCCCTACTCCTTGGCCTTGTTTCGTTATTGCTGTACGTGATGAAATTCTAGAAAAACAACCTGAAATTATTAAATCGATTCTCGAAGTCATCAATAAAAAAACTGAAGGGTTTAAAAACATCTCTAATATTGATAAAACTTTGGCAACAAAATACCATCAAAAAACGGCTGACATTCAAGAATGGTTATCCTTAACTGAATGGTCTCAAAACGCATTACCAAAAAATTTGTTAAACAATATTCAAAATCAATTATTTCAACTTAAAATCATTGATAAAAAAGGTACTTTTGATGAAATTGTAAAAGCAATCTAGTTTTTACACTTTGTGGTTGCTATGATAAACATTAAAAATATTTCTTTACAAAATATAAAACAAAAACTTAAGGTTAAGAAGCCTTGGGATGATGTAATTATTTTTGTCTTAAATATTTTGATTGCTGTTCCTCTATTTATAATTGCTCATCAGAATTTAATTGAACTCAGTTGGGCCTATAATATTGATCGAATTTTACTTTTCTTAGTCATTATCATTCTTATACAACTCATATTGAGATTGTTAAGAACCATAATTATCGTATGCATTTTTCTCTATATTTTAGTTTTATTTTATGGAACTGCTTCAGGGAACTATGGATTTAATAGTGTTTATGAGGATTATGACTCGATGATTTACACCATGTCAGACAATCCAAATCCACAAGACATCATTATTTCTAAACTCCTCCCATTTCCCAATAAATCAAAGATTATCAATGCAATAGAATACAAAAATCCTAAAGTTCGTAATTTTGCCATCATGGCGACATCAAAATACTTTAAAAATGTAAATGGATATTCTGATTATAGAACGATTATACAATGCTTTGCTGTTTTTAAGGAAATAAATGGCCGCTGGAACTATGTAAGTGACCCAAAAGATGGCGATTACATTGCTACAGCCAGTGAATCATTAGATTACTTTTCAGGTGATTGTGACGACCACTCCATTCTTATGGCTGCGGCTGTAAGAGCTATTGGTGGCACACCAAGATTGATTCATACCAAAGGGCATATCTATCCCGAAATATTAATTGGGACTATGAATGATTTAGAAACCGTAAATTATTTGATAAAAAATATTTTGTTTAAAAAAGAAAGCTATAAAAAGCAGCTTCATTACCATATTGATGAACGGGGCCAAGTATGGCTCAACCTTGACTACACTGCTAAATATCCAGGAGGACCTTTCCTATCCGAAGAAATATTGGGTGCGTTGACATTGAATTAGTTGATTAGTTTAAATAACATTATTCTTCAAGAGATTAATTTTTAAGTGGATATATTGAATTTGAAGATTGTTTTTCAGCACATCATATTCAGCTCTTAAAAATTGATTTTTAACCGAAGAATAAACGATAGCTTCAACTCTACCATTTGTAAATTTTGCTTGCATCGTTGTAAACGAAGCTTTTGCATATTTTTGTCTCTCTTTTAATTTTTCTTCTAGTTGTAAATAGTTGTTTTTGTTTTTTTCTTCTAGTGTAACTTGTTTATCCAACTCTTGCTTTTCTTGTTCGATAACCAATTTTGATTTTTGACTTTCAATTTTAGAAGCTATTATTCTTTTGTTATTTCTGAATCCGTTAAAAATTGGAATTGCTAATTGCATGCCCACTTGCTGGCTTTTATTATCAGCCAATTGATTCGAAAAAGAATCTGTTAAACCATTTGCATCCTTGATGTTTTTGTAATAAAAAGTTGAATAGCCGTAATAAGCCGAAAGAACTGGTAAATTATTGGCTCTTTGTAAACTAATCGATTTTAAGTTGTTTTCGTGCTGAAACTCGGCTCTTTTAATTTTTGGATTATAATTCGTGTTTGCAACAACATCAGAATTGTTTTCATCAAAATAGACTTCCAGAACAACAGTTTCTGTTTCCACATTTAAAACATTCATTAACTGAAACAATTGCAGTTTTTGTATTCCGTACAATTGTTGAGATGTGATATAACTATTTTCTTCTTCCGAAAAACTCAATTGCATATCGTACAAATCACTTTGAGGCTTGCTTCCTATTGCGACTTCTTTAGTAATTCGGTCTAAATTGAAAGAAGCTTGATGCAATTGTTCTTTCTGAATTTTCAATAATTCTTGCGTATAAAGTGCTTGATAATAACTTTCTAAAAGCTGCAATTTATATTCGTTTTCAACGACTTCTTTTTCTGCTTTTGCGATTTCAATACTAATTTTATCTTTTTTAGCATTTGCAAAAGCACTGAAATCAATCAAATTTGTTTTAGCATTCAAATAAAAATTATCATTCTGAATGTTCGAACTTACTCTTCCGTTTGTAGAAGGATCAATGGTAGAACCAAAATTATAACTCTGTTCTCCATACAAATTAACCGACGGCAACATGCGGTTTAAAACCGAGTTTTGTGTCTTTTGAGTCCTTTTTACTTCGAGTAATCTAATTTTTATTTCGATATTATTTTGCAAAGCCGTTTCTATGCATTTGGTAAGCGGCCAAGAATTTTCCTGACCACTTACTAAAGCAAAAACTAAAAAAAGGGCTAACGTTAAAAATGGTATCTTATTCATATTTTAAATATTTTAAAACATCTGTTTTAGTTGCTTGATAGGCTCTTGAAAGCACTATCAAAAGTGTAAGAAGTAGCAATATGACAAATCCAAACACAAATGGGAATAGGCTAATATCAATTCTGAAAGCAAAGTTCTCCAACCATTTGTTTAGTAAATAATAAACGGGAAATACTGCGATTGCGAAACCGATGATGCAATACAAAATGTACTGTTTAGAGAGTTCTTTCAATAATAAATTGGTTTCGGCTCCAAGGGTTTTTCTGATAGCAATTTCTTTCATTCTCCTTTGTATCGAATACGAAGCCAAAGCGAACAATCCGAAAAGTGCAATTAGAATTACAACTACATTCAGCAAGGAAAATAGATTCTTTTGCTTCACGTAGGATTCATAGGTTCGGGCGTATTGTTTATCTACAAAATCATATTTAAAAGGATATTCTGTATCGACATTGCTCCATAAATTTTCAATATCAGCAATTGTATTTTCAATATTATCCGATTTTAGTTTTATGTAAACTTTATCTACATTCTCTGCAATACCAGTAGTTTTAACATGATAAAATACCATTGGTGGGACTTCGACTTCGGGACTTAATAGATTGAAATCTTTAACAACTCCTATTATTTTTAAATCGCGATTTCTAGTATGAATCGGTTGGTCGATAGGATTTTTAATCTTCATCAGTTTCTGAGCCGTTTCGTTTATGATTACTGAACTAATTGTATCCGAAGCGTATTTTTCATCAAAACTTCTACCTTTCAAAACTTTGATTTTCATTAACTCCAACATACCGAAGTCTAAAGCACAGGTTCTCTCTTTATAAAGTTCATCTTTATACATTACTGGAGCAACTGACTTGTCTGAACCATCAAAAGATATAAGACCTGTTGAAACACTCTCTACCCCTCTTATTTTGGCTACTTTTTGTTTAATAATCGTGTATTGGCTGTAAATATTTTGCCCCGGATTTTCTACATCATAGGCGGAGGTAGGGAAATGCAATGGAATTGTAATTACTTGATCTCCTTTGAATCCTAAATCTTTGTTATTTAAATAATTTACTTGTTGGTATACAATATGAGATCCTATGATAAAAAAAGTGGCAATCGCAAATTGAAAAACTAGCATTCCATTACGTAACCAAATTCCGCTTTTACTTCTTCCAAAATTTCCTTTCAATACTTTCAACGTTTCAAAATTAGCCACATAAACGGCTGGAAGTATTCCTGCAAACACGATTGTAATACTAAAAATCAGAATTAATTGTAAGTAGAATTGACTGCCAATTATTCGTAAACTTTTGTTCAAAAAAGCATTATAATAGGGTAAACTCAATTCGACAATTACTAAAGCTAGCAAAATAGATAACAAACTTATTAGAACAGTTTCAAAAATAAATTGAATGATAATAGTACTTTTTGAAGCACCTACAATTTTACGAATACCAACTTCTTTAGCACGTTTAACCGCATTGGCTGTAGCCAAGTTGATATAATTTACAATCGAAAGAATGAGAATTAAAACGGATAATCCCGCCATAATTAGTAAAAACTGATAATTACCGCGACCTTCCGGGTATCCATCTACGACCGAATGTAATCTTGCTTTGGATAAAGGTTCCATAAAAACTGAAAAATGTCCAATTTTCTTTTCCATTTCTTCGGGAGTAAAGCCAGCTTCTTTTGCGTTTTTAACAATCCACTCATCGTAATATACTTTTTCAAGCATCTTTCGGGTAGCCTCCACTTTTGAAGGATCTTTTAGTTTTAAAAGGATTTTTAATGAAAAAAGACCGTATTGGTTTTCTAAATCCATTATATTTTTCAAAGTGTTTACCACGACATCTGGAGCAATTGAAGAATTCCCTGGTATACGATATACAGCACGAACCGTAAACATGGCATCCAAGCATTTTATTTGTTTCCCAATTGGATTTTCGTCTCCAAAAACTCTTTTAGCAAGTTCTTCGGAAATGGCAATTCCTGAATCATCTTTTAATGCTGAAATTGCATTTCCTTGAATTATTTTAAAAGGAAAAAGAGAAAAGAAATTACGCTCCGTATTGATGATTTTGTCAACCAATACTTTTTTTCCATTATAAATAATTTTATTCTTTTGATACCAATCATCAGCAAAAACAATGGTTTCAACATTCGCATCCTTTTCTAGATGTGGTTTTAATCTAGCTGGATGTTCTGCCATTACAGGCATATCTGTCAGTTGGACCAAAACCTGATATACGTTGTCTTTTTCAGGATTCCAAGCATCATAACTTTGTTCGTCATTCCAATACAGTAATGCGAAAATCAATCCTGCAATACCAATGGCTAATCCGAAAACGTTTAGAAATGAAAACAGTTTGTTTTGCTTTAAATGATAAATGAATATTTTTAGATAATTTAATAACATTATTTAGGTTTTGGTTAGTTATAAAAGATGGTAGCCTTTTTCATTATTCGTATTTTAAGTATTTTAAAATATCCAGTTTGGTTACTTGATAGGCTTTCGCTAAAACAACTACTAAAGTCAAAAACAATAAAGAAACAAAAGCAATCGCAAAAGGTAAAAACTGAATATCAATACGATATGCAAAATCATCTAGCCATTTTTGTAACAGAAAGTAGGCTGGAACCACTCCGATAACAAAACCAATCGAACAAAAAACTACATACTGTTTTGATAATTCCTTAAGTAAAATAGTCGTTTCAGCACCCAAGGTTATTCTAATAGCGATTTCTCTTAATCTTCGCTCCATAGAGAATGAAGCTAATGCAAACAATCCGAAAATGGCAATAAGAACAACTACAAGATTCAGTAACGAGAAGAGATTTTTTTGTTTGACATATTCCTTATAAGAACGTGCGTATTTCTTATCGACAAACTCATATGAAAACGGATATTCGGTATCGACTTTAGTAGTCCAAAATTGCTCAATATCGCTCATCGTGATTTCAATATTATCTGTATTTACTTTTACAAAAATTGAATTTACGCCTTGTGACATCAATGGCATTGTCTTTAAATGCATGAACACCATTGGCGAGTTTTTTTCTTGCGGCCCTCTTAAATTAAAATCTTTTACAACGCTTATTATTTTGAATTTATCTCCATCACCAGAAATAATTTCTTTTCCTATTGGTTGTTTAATCCCTAATAATTTTACTGCCGTTTCATTAACCATTACATTATTAATGGTATCCGAAGCGTATCTAGTACTCAAATATCGTCCTTCTGTTAGTTTGATGTTCATCATTTCCATCATCCCAAAATCAACGGCCATATTCAAGCCTTGAATGTTGGCATTTTGGTACAAATAATCTCGTGAAGATCGCGCGCCATTTCCAAAAGAAAAATTTGCTGTAGCTACCTGATTAACACCTTTCATTCTGGTCAATTGCTCTTTTGCCTTCAAATAATCCTGAAAAAACTCTTTTTTATAAATTGCTTCAGATTGTGTATCAAACTTTTTCAGATAATCAATTTCAATTACTTGATCACCTTTAAAACCTAGATTTTTATTGGTTAAATGATTTACTTGTTGATAAACAATGGTCGAACCAACAATAAAAAAAACAGCGATAGCAAATTGAAAAACCAACATACTGTTGCGTAACCATATTCCTGTTTTACTTCTGTTGAAGTTTCCTTTTAAAACTTTTTGCGTTTCAAAACTTGAGATATAAAGCGCAGGGAAAAATCCGCCAAGGAAAACGACAATTCCGAAAATAAAGATCAATTGTAAATAAAATTCACCTCCATAAATTTTCAAATCTTTCTCTAAAAATTCATTGTAATAGGGTAAAGAAATCTCAACAATTACTAATGCTAATAGAATAGATACTATAACAATTACAATTGTTTCAGAAATAAATTGAACGATAATATTTCTTTTACTTGCGCCCAATACTTTTCGCATACCGACTTCCTTGGCTCTTTTAATGGCTCCTGCAGTAGCTAAATTGACATAGTTAATAATGGAAAGAATCATTATCAGAATGGACAACCCTATCATTATCATTAAGTATTGGTAATTTCCTATTCCTTCAGGATAACCCCAATTTTCATTTAATACCGAATTAAGGCGCGCATCTATCAAGGGTTCTAAATGTATGGCTACAATTCCGTGTTCCTTTATTTGTTGTTCTAAAGTAATATTGGCCTCTTTTGCTTCTTGTGTAATTACGTTATCAATAAAAAGCTTTTCTATCTTACGTTCAACAACTTCCTTTTTAGCATTATCTTTAAGCTTAAGGAGTAAGCAAAAATTAAAAAGCTCCCATTTGTCCAAATTTGGGGTAATAACTTTTTTAAAATTATCCGTAAGTACCACATCAGGTGCAAATGAACTTTTCATTTCATTTTGGTACACACCACTTATAGTGTAGTAGTTTTTTCCAAATTTAATTTGCTTTCCTACAGGATTTTCATTGTTGAAAAAAGCTTTGTAAATTTTCTCCGAAATAGCAATTGAGGATTCATCCTTCAGAGCATTTTTAGCATTTCCATAAAGGAATGGAAAAGGAAAATAGTCAAAAAACTTATTTTGAGTATTAAACGCTTTTTCAATTTTTCGCTTTTTACCGTTATAGCTAAACAAGTCTGAATCGTACCAATTATAGCTATAATTATAACTTTCAATATTGGGATCGTTGTCTAGATATTGCCCGATAGCGGCAACCGTATAGGGCCATTTTTCATTGTTCAGGGTATTTATAACCATATGAACATTGTCCTTTTCAGGATTCCATTGATTATAACTATGCTCGTCATTCCAGTATAGGGTTGCAAAAATTAATCCTGCAATTCCAATACTCAAACCTAAAATATTCAAAGCTGTAAAAAGCTTGTTGTTTTTAGTTTGATTTAAAAATATATTTATCCAACTCTTTAGCATGATTATTCGTATTTTAAATATTTCAAGACATCTACTCTTGTCGCCTGATAGGCTCTAGAAAGAACCACAAGTAGGGTCAATGACAATAAGGCAATAAAGCCAATAATAAATGGATAGATTGAAATGTCAATTCGATAAGCGAAATTCTCTAACCATTTATTGAGCAAATAATAAGTTGGAAAAAGTATAATTAGAAAGCCAACAACACAGAAAACAATGTATTGTTTGGATAATTCTTTAAGTAAAATAGTAGTTTCGGCTCCAAGCGTTTTTCGGATAGCGATTGCTTTCATACGTCTTTCTATTGAAAATGAAGCTAGACAGAACAATCCAAAAAGTGCAATGAGGATAACCACAACATTTAATAATGAGAACATATTTTTTTGTTTTACAAAACTGCTGTAAGACCTTTTATATTCTTTATCTACAAAATCATACGAAAATGGATAATCTGGATCGACTTTCTTCAACCAAAACTTCTCAATATCCGCAAGCGTTTTATCCATCGTTTTTGAATCTGCATCAACATAAATATTATTTAAGGCAAACGTTGTCCATGAATTTGTTTTAAAATGAAACAATGACACTGGAGGAATCGCTTCGCTAGGATTACCTATGTTAAAATCCTTTACAACTCCAACGATAGTTATCTCTTTACCATTCCAATTCACCTTTTTTCCAATTGGGTTTTTCTCTTTTAATAGTCTAGTGGCAGTTTCATTTATTAACATCGTATTAATAGTATCCTGAGCAAATTTTGGACTCAAGTACCTCCCCTTTACAATTTTTATTTGCATCATTTCTAACATTCCAAAATCAATCGGAATATTGTCTCCATCCACACTTAAATCTTTATATTGATACGATATTGTTGATTTTGCAGATCCTCCAAAAGCAAAGCCAGCTGATGCAACTTGTTTTACCCCCGGAATGCGTAATAATTCATTTTTGATTGTTGAGTAACGGTCAAATCTAAAATCATCTGTTATCTCCTCTCCATAAACATTACTATACGATATACTTAAAATTTGATTGGCTTTAAAACCTAAATCTTTTCTATTCATATAATCTATTTGCTGATAAACAATATAGGAACCGATGATGAAAAAGGTTGCAATTGAAAATTGAAAAATCAACATTCCGTTTCGTAACCATACGCCACTTTTACTTCTTCCAAAATTGCCTTTCAACACCTTTAAAGTTTCAAAATTAGAAACATATATTGCTGGAAAAACTCCTGCCAAACAAACTGTAATACTAAATATTATAATAAGTTGTACATAAAATTGACTGCCTTGTACAATGATAGTTTTATTTAAAAAATCATTATAATAAGGTAACGACAGCTCAACAATTACAAGAGCAAATAAAATTGAAAACAACGATAGTATTCCTGTTTCAAAAACAAATTGCTGGATTATATTACTTTTTGAAGAGCCCATAACTTTTCTTACACCAACTTCTTTAGCACGTTTTATTGCATTTGCTGTTGCAGAATTGATATAATTTACAATTGAAAGAAGAAGTATTAAAACTGATAATCCAACCATAATCATCAAAAACTGAAAATTGCCATTTTCCTCAATTAATCCACCCGTTTTAGTATGTAGTCGAACAGTAGATAAAGGCTCTAAAAAGGGTTTGGTAGTTCCATATTTTTCAATGTATTGCGCTGGAGTAATTCCATTTTCTTTTGCATAACGAACCGTCATGTTATCATAATAAAGTTTCTTTAAATCATTTTCTATAAGTGAAACTTTATCCGGATTTTTAACTTTAAGAAATAATACAAACTGAAAATTCCCCCATTGGTCAATTGTTTTTCTAATTCTTAAATCAATGAAATTGACTACACAGGAAGGATTATAAGAAGATTTTTTATCCATTTTATAAACGCTTCTTACTATCAATTTCTTATTCTGAAAGAGAACTTCTTTTCCTAGAGCAGTTTCCTTTCCAAAAATCTGCAAAGCTAAATCATCTGAGAGACTGATACTATTTTCATCTGGCAATGCTGATTCTTGACTTCCTTCTACAAATTCAAAAGGAAAAAATTCAAAAAAATTCTTTTGTGCTGATACGATTTTACTCGTTTGCACTTTTTTATTTTTAAAGCGAATTATGTCACTTTCATAATTTCCACTTAAATAACAATACGATGCTACTTCTAAACTTTTCTCTTTTATTGCAGCTCCTATTGGTGCTGAACTCGATGCCCAAAATGAATTTTCGCTCATTTGATTAGCTACCAAAAAAACGTTGTCTTTGTCAGGATTCCATGCATCATAACTTTGCTCGTCATTCCAGTATAAAGTAGCGAAAATCACTCCTGCAATACCAATACTCAATCCTAAAACGTTGAGAAAAGAAAACAGTTTGTTTTGCTTTAAATGATAAATAAATATTTTTATCCAGTTGATTATCATGTGATTTTGATTATATTGATTTTGATTTGATGATATGTTTTTAAGCTACTTACAATAGTATTTTGCAAAGCAACTCACAAACAAAAGTGATGATTGAAATTAGGATAGTTATCATGATTATACTTTAAAAACATCTACATTCCTTTGATTGTGCTTTTCAGAAGAGACAACACCATCTTTCATTAAAATCGTTCTTTGTGAAAAAGAAGCATCATAATCGGAGTGAGTAACCATCAAAATTGTAGCACCGTTTGCGTGTAAATCGGTTAACAATTCCATTACTTCATTTCCGTTTTTACTATCTAAGTTTCCTGTAGGTTCATCGGCAAGAATAATTTTTGGATCATTTATCAAAGCTCTGGCAACTGCTACACGTTGTTGCTGACCTCCTGAAAGTTGTTGCGGAAAATGTTTCAAACGATGCGAAATCCCTAATTTATTGGCAATTGCTTCTACTTTTTGTTTTCTGTCAGACGAAGGAACTTTATTATAAATTAATGGCAATTCGATATTATCATACACTGATAATTCGTCAATCAAGTTGAAATTCTGGAATATAAAACCAATATTTTCTTTTCTGGCTTTCGATTTTTCTTTCTCTTTGAGACCAATCATCTCTTGGTTCAACAATTGATAACTTCCTCCTGAACCACTATCAAGCAATCCTACAATATTCAACAATGTTGATTTTCCGCTTCCTGACGGCCCCATAATAGACACAAAATCACCTTGATTAATGGTTAATGAAACTTCGCTCAATGCCATCGTTTCTACTTCTTCGGTTCTAAATACTTTTGAAAGGTTTTTAATTTGAATCATAATATTATTCGTTTTTTGATTGATGTTTGTTTTTATTTTTATTCTTGTCTATTTGTCGCCTACTCTATTCTAAATTCAAAACTTCTACTTGTTTATAATCTTTATACGATGATGTAATTACTTTTTCACCAGCTTTTAATCCGTCTAAAACTTCATAATACAACGGATTTTCTCGACCTAATTTGATGGTTCTCTTTTCCGCTTGATTTCCTTTGACCACAAAAATCCATTTTCCACTAGTATCTTCGTTAAAGCTACCTTTAGAAAGCACTAAACTTTTCGTTTTTTCAGATAAATTTAATTTCACTCCAAAACTTAACCCTTGTTTTAAATCTAATTTTTCCGAAGATACAAAGTCTAATTCTAATTGAAACCTTCCTCCTTTTACCTCAGGAATCACTTTTGTTATTTTAACCTCAACCTCTTTATTATCAAAACTTACCGTTCCTTTTTGTCCTTCTGAAATGCGATCTAAATAAAATTCGTCGACATCAGCAACCAGTTTATATCCTTTTTGATCATCAATAAAACCAATACTTGTATTTTGTGCATAGGTTTTTCCTAAAATCGGTTCAAAAGAAGAAAGTCTTCCGGAAATAGGTGCTGTAACAAGGAAATTCTTTTTATTGGTTCTTAAAATATCCAAACTCTTATTCATGAAATCTATGGATTGATTGAGTTGTCCTATTTGAACCTGATTGGCTTGTCTTTCCTTACTAACACTTTGTTTTATAATGTTCATTCGTTCTTTTTGAAAACGAAAATTTTCCTTCGTTTTCTCCCATTCACTCTTAGCAAGGATTTCTTGCTCGAAAAGATTCTTATTTACATCATACAAATTTTTAGCATCTTGAAAATCGTGTTCAATTGATAACAAATCCTTTCCTAAATTTAGTTCTTGATTACGTAAATCGAGTTTTGCTTTATTCAAATTATTAATTTGCTCTATAATTGCTGTTTCTTGCTGCATATAAGCCAACTCTGAGTTGGGATTGTACAAACGTGCTAATGATTGCCCTTTAGTCACAAAATCACCGTTTTCAACAAATATTTCCTGAACGGCTCCACCTTCTATAATATTAATCAGCATCGAATTGATAGGAACGGCCTTAGCTTGAAAAGACATGAAATCTTCAAAAAAATCATTTTCGACTGTTTTTATGCTAATTTCGCTTTTCTTCACATTCAAACTTCTTTTCTTAGTTACGGAAGTAAAGACCACATATCCTAAAACTAAGATAATAGGTAATGCGATTAATAGCTGTTTTTTTTTGTTACTTTTACTTTTAATAATGGTGTCCATTGTTGCTAATTTGCTGAACGTAAAGAGATTTTCGTGCCAAAAAGTTAAACTTTGTAACTCCCTTATTTTGAAGTTTTTATTTTAAATTGATTTTTTGAAGTGTTCATATCCGAACACTTTTTGTCCGAAACCGAACACTAATGAAGAAAACCAACGCCGCAATTCTAGTAATAGATGATCAAGAAGACATCCTTTTTGCTTCAAAAATGCTACTTAAAAAGCATTTTGAAGACATTTATACCCTCAGTAATCCCAAAAACGTAGTCGAATTATTAGCCAAAAATACGATAGACGTTGTTTTATTGGACATGAATTACCGAATTGGTTTTGAAGATGGTAAAGAAGGATTGTATTTATTGAAAGAAATAAAAACGCTTTCGCCAAAAACAGTTGTGATTTTAATGACTGCTTTTGGTAAGGTAGAAACAGCTGTTGAAGGCTTAAAAGCCGGGGCGTTTGATTATATTTTGAAACCTTGGGAAAACCAAAAACTACTTGAAGTAGTAAAACAAGCCGTTGATAAATCCCGAAAAGAGAAAAAGAAACCTACTCCAATTGAAATGGATACCGATTATTTCATTGGAAATTCTGAAGCTATCAAAAAAGCGTATGCTGTAGCTGATAAAGTCGCTAAAACAGATGCTAACGTTCTGATTTTAGGAGAAAATGGAACAGGAAAATTTGTGTTATCACATCATATCTTTAGTCAATCAGAACGAAAAATCAATCCGTTCATTCACGTTGATTTGGGTTCTTTAAATTCAAATATTTTCGAAAGTGAACTTTTTGGTTATGCAAAAGGCGCTTTTACAGATGCGAAAGTGGATACTGCTGGACGTTTTGAAATGGCTCAAAACGGAACTATCTTTTTAGATGAAATCGGGAATGTTCCTTTGCATTTACAGTCGAAACTTTTACAAGTTATTCAAACTAAAACCGTAACCCGTTTAGGCGAATCAAAAGCAAGACTGTTGAATGTGCGTATTATTACGGCTACCAATTTAAATCTAAAACAAGAAGTCGCTGATAAAAACTTTAGAGAAGATTTATACTATCGCATCAATACTATGGAAATCATACTTCCACCTTTGCGAGAACGTGATGAAGATAAAATTCCGCTAGCCAATTATCTTTTACAGAAAATGATTAAAAAATACCAACGTGACGAAATTATTTTTAATTCTAAAGTAATAGAACAAATTCAGAAACACGCCTGGAACGGTAACATTCGTGAAATGGAAAACCGAATTGAGCGTGCCGTTATTCTTTGTGAAAACAATACAATAACTGTTTCTGATCTTGATTTATACGAAATTACTCAGTACGAAAATAGTCCTGAAGACGTCCAACTCTCTTCAATAGAAAAAGCAACTGTTGAAAAAGTATTGCTGAAAAATGATAATAATATTTCTAAAGCCGCTGAGGAATTAGGATTATCAAGAGCTGCTTTATACCGTCGTTTAGAAAAATATAACATCAGTACTCATTAATATGTTCCAATCTTCAAAAACATATCAACTCTTATTTTTGCGTTTATTAATCATCCTAGCCTGTTCAGTCTTTTTGATTTGGCTACTGCATAATGATTTACTATTTACGTCTTTATTTACGGTTGTTTTAATACTGTTACTACTTGTTGAAATGTATTTTTACATTAAAAATGCTTTTTCACTTTATGACAGAACCATTACTTCTATTCTTCAAAATGATTTTACAGCTGATTTTTCAAAACATAAATCACATAACAATTATATCAAATTATTTGAATTGTATGAAAAGCTAAAATCGGATAAAAAGGAACAAATATCGAAAGATATGGTTTACCGCTCCATTTTAAATACGGTTGAAACTGGAATTATAATACTGCAAAAACAAGAAACAGAATGGGACATTTTTTTGATGAATGACTATTTTTCTAAACATTTTAGTGTTCCCAAAGTTTCTAAATGGAAATACCTCAAGAATCAATTAGCTTCTTTATGTGAAATTATTGAAGAGCACCATTTTCAAGAAATCAAGACTTCACTAGAAATACGGGTAAACCAACAAGATACACAAACGTTCGTTCTGCAAACCTCTAGAAGTGAAATTTACAACCAAGATTATTTCATCATTTTACTGGATTCTATCCAGAATGTAGTGGAGAAAAAAGAAAAAGAAGCTTGGGGGAATTTGATGAAAGTGATATCGCATGAATTATTAAACTCCATTACTCCAATTCGCTCGCTTTCGCAAAATTTACACGAGTTAGTACAACAAGAAAGCATTTCTTCGGATGATCTTGAAGACATGAAAACCAGTGTAGCAACGATGTTACGCCGTAGTGACCATTTGCAACAATTTGTAGAAAGTTACCGTAAACTTGCCATGTTGCCATCACCTAAAAAGGAACAGATAAGACTGCAACAACTCATTGCAAATAGTTTTGAAATTATGACTCCTTTATTCATAAAAGAAGGAATTGAAGTTGTAAATACTATTACTATTAATCATTGGTTAGAAGCAGATTCAAAACAAATGGAACAAGTATTTATCAATCTATTCACCAATTGTATTTATGCCTTAAAAGAAATAGCACAAAAACGGATATTTATTTCGGCTGAAGCCAAAGAAAACAGGACATTCATAACAATATCAGACAATGGAAAAGGCATTGAACCCGAAATAGAAAATAAAATTTTCCTCCCTTTTTTCACTACAAGAAAAGAAGGCGCTGGAATTGGATTAACCTTATCCAAAAATATTATCGAATCTCATGGTGGCTATCTAGCTTATAAAAATGAGGAAGAAAAAACTACTTTTGTTATTTGTCTTATTACAGATTGATTATAATTTTTCGACAAACGTTAAAGCAAAAAAAAAAACTTCTCAATTTCTTGAGAAGTTTTGTGGGCGATGAGGGGTTCGAACCCCCGACCCCCTCGGTGTAAACGAGGTGCTCTGAACCAGCTGAGCTAATCGCCCTATTTTTACAATTAGAATGATTTCTTATTCGTTATTGCGTGTGCAAATATACATCTAGAATTTGTATTTGCAAGCAAAATTTAAAAATAAATGAATAAAAAATAAGCAATAAATCCTTTAGTACTCTATTACAACATATTAATACTATTTTCTAAGGCTACAATTTTTTTGTAATGAAACGCTATAGTATTACATTTGTGTCATAAACAATATATAATGGCAAGGTTCAAAGAAAATGATTTACCCAAATCAAAAATTACAGCAAGTTCTCTCAATAAAGCAACCCTTATATTTCGATATGCTGGTAACCATCGTTGGAAATTTTATGTTGGATTAGTCTTTTTACTTCTTACTGGAGCAACTGCCTTAGCTTTCCCAAAATTAATGGGATTGTTAATTGATTGTGTGAAAAATAAAGACAACGCTCAAGCTAATACCATTGCACTATTTTTAATAGGTATTCTTTTTATGCAATCTATATTTTCATTTTTTAGATTGTCATTGTTTATCAATTTCACTGAACATACTTTGGCTAACCTTCGTTTGTCATTATATAGTAATTTGGTAAAGTTACCTATGTCTTTCTTTTCTCAAAAACGTGTTGGGGAATTGAATAGTAGAATTAGCTCAGATATCACACAAATTCAAGATACGCTAACTTCAACTATTGCAGAGTTTTTAAGGCAATTCATTTTAATAATAGGTGGTGTTGCTCTATTGGCGACTGAAAGTTTTAAACTAACCTTATTGATGTTATCAGTAGTACCATTAGTTGCTGTTGCTGCAGTAATTTTTGGTCGGTTTATTCGAAAATTTTCTAAAAACGTACAAGATCAAGTAGCCGAAAGTCAGGTGATTGTTGAAGAAACCATGCAAGGTATTAGTATTGTTAAGGCTTTTGCCAATGAATGGTATGAAATTGCCCGTTATGACGGAAAAATAAAAGAAGTAGTAAAATTAGCCATTAAAGGCGGAAAATATAGAGGGTATTTTGCTTCATTTATAATTTTCTGTTTGTTTGGTGCTATTGTAGCCGTAGTATGGTTTGGTGTTCGGTTGAGTATTAGTGGCGAGATGAGTGTGGGACAGTTAATTTCATTTGTCCTCTATTCTACTTTTGTAGGAGCTTCTTTTGGAGGTATTGCTGAATTGTATGCACAAATACAAAAAGCAATTGGTGCCACGGAGCGTGTGTTTGAATTATTGGAGGAAACTCCTGAAAAAATTAATTCCGTACAAAATGCTGTAAAAAACAAAATTAAAGGAAATGTCACCTTCAAAAATGTGGCTTTCAGTTATCCATCAAGAAAAGAAATAAATGTTTTAAAAAATGTTAATTTCACTGCTGAATTTGGACAAAAGATCGCTATTGTTGGCCCTAGTGGAACAGGTAAATCAACTATTGCTTCCTTATTATTACGTTTTTACGATATTGATAGTGGCGAAATTATAATTGACGGTAAAAATATATACGATTACGATTTAGAAAATCTTCGTGGAAATATGAGTATTGTTCCTCAAGATGTCATATTATTTGGAGGAACCATTAGAGAAAATATAGCCTACGGAAAACCTGATGCAAGTGAAGATGAAATTCTATTAGCTGCTAAACAAGCGAATGCTTTTAATTTTATCGAAGGTTTCCCAGAGAAATTTGAAACATTAGTAGGAGAAAGAGGAATCAAACTTTCCGGTGGTCAAAGACAGCGTATTGCTATTGCTAGAGCTTTACTTAAAAATCCAAGTATATTGATTCTTGATGAAGCCACTTCTTCATTAGACAGCGAAAGTGAAAAGCTTGTTCAAGAAGCTTTAGAAATATTAATGGAAGGTAGAACAAGCATCATTATTGCGCACCGACTTTCTACTATTCGTAGTGCCAATCAAATTCTGGTACTTGATAACGGAATCATCTCAGAACAAGGAACGCACCTAGAACTAATTTCTCTAGAAAACGGTAAATATAAAAACTTAAGTAACTTACAGTTTAGTAATTCTTAGTTAAGATTGATGATAAAAAAAACCATTTGCTAAAACAAATGGTTTTTTTTATAAAATTGGGTGTGTGTTTTTAAAATGAAAAAGCTACAGTGAAATATAATTTATTTTCCTTTTCTTCTTTTACGTTCCGCTTTTATCATCTCTAATTCGCGGCTCGTTTGTCCAGCCACAGAAGTATTCTCTTCAGCACGACGAATTAAATACGGCATAACATCTTTCACAGGTCCAAAAGGCAAATATTTGGCAACATTATAACCATGGTCTGCGAGATTATAACTGATATTATCACTCATCCCATAAAGTTGACCAAACCAAACTCTATTGTCATTTGTCTTAATTCCTTTCTCGTTCATTAGTTCCATCAACGTATACGTACTCGATTCATTATGAGTTCCAGCAAAAATTGACATGGTATCTAAATGATTAATCATATAGTGTACTGCAGCATCATAATTGACATCCGAAGCTTCTTTTGTGGCGCATATTGGTGATGGATATTCTTTTTCTTCAGCACGAACATTTTCTTTTTCCATGTAAGCACCACGAACTAATTTCATTCCAATAAAAAAACCTTCTTTATCCGCCTGCTCTTTTAATTTCATCAAATAATCCAATCGATCCCAACGGTACATTTGCAATGTATTGAAAACAATAGCCTTTTCTTTATTGTATTTACGCATCATTTCAGTCACTAATGCATCAGCAGCATCTTGCATCCAACTTTCCTCTGCATCAATTAATAAGGCAACATCTTTTTTATGTCCTTCACTACAAACCAAATCAAAACGAGCTACTACTCTATCCCACTCCTCTTGTTCATCAGGAGTCAGTGGTAGCTTCTCCCCTATTTTTTCATACAATTCAAAACGACCAAGACCCGTAGGTTTAAAAACTGCAAATGGAATAGCTTGACGTTCTTTAGCAAAATCAATTGTTTTCAAGGTCATTTTTAAAGCGGCATCAAACTGATCCTCTTCCTCTTTTCCTTCAACAGAATAATCCAATACTGAAGAAACTCCTTTTGTATACATTTTATCTACAACAGAAAGGCAGTCTTCCTCATTTACACCACCACAAAAATGGTCAAAAACAGTAGCTCTTATTAATCCTTCAACAGGAAGATTTGCTTTTAAAGCAAAATTAGTAACTGCAGTTCCTATGCGTACTAAAGGCTGATTTGCAATCATTTTGAAAAGAAAATAAGCTCTATCCAGTTCGGTATCGCTTTTTAATGAAAAGGCAACTTGTGTATTATTGAATATTTTTTCCATATGCTGATATTTTTGCACAAATATAGATATAGTTTGATTTTTCTTTGTCAATTTCTCATTAAATTAATCATAATTGTTTTTTATGATAATTTTCCTAAATAAGTACTTCAAGAAAAAATATTCAATAAATTTGAAAAACGTAAACTTATATAAAAAACAGTAAATGACTAAGCCAATCAAACCTAGTTCTGAAAATCGGGAAAACATTGAATTTAATACAGACAATAAAGTTTATTACGAAACCATCTTACTCCTATTTATTGTAAGTTTTTTAATTATTGACTTTTTTCCACAATTTGGAAGTGTCGAAATTATAGCCCCTCAATTTTTATATCTTTCTGTCATCAATATAATTACAAGCTTATTTTTTTATAAAAATCAAGATTTAATTTCAAACGGATTAGCAGCAGTATTTAAAAAAAGTATCCTTTTTAAGACTTATATCGGCTTCTTAGTATTATGTAGTATTTCATTAGTTTCTGCTAATAATTTTTCATTAGCGGTTGTCAACTTTATGCAAATTATTACCGTTTTTAGTTTATTTATAAACCTCTCTGTGTTACTTTACAATAATTTTGATTTAATTTACAAAATTGCTTTATTAGTTGCAATTAGTGTTTTTGCACAAGCATATTTAGCATTAAGTGATTTTATAGGAACATCCAAATCAACTGATATTACAAATGGTTTATCCATGTTGAAAGGAAATACAGGTAATATCAATATTTTTGCCGCAAGTCTAGCAGGCAAAATCCCATTTATACTATTAGCGATTACGCACTTCACAAAATGGAAAAAATGGCTTTTGGTTTTGAGTTTGTTTTTGGCAACAATACTAATTTTCTTAACCGCTTCGAGAGCTTCTTATATTAGTTTGTTTGTTGAAATTATTCTTTTTATTATAGTTTTTCTAAAAATTAATAATCAAAAAAAGCAAAATTATATAAATTACATAAGTATTATTCTTCCTCTTCTTATTGCCTTTTTTGTTGCGAATATTATTTTCGAAAAAAGCAATAACAATGACAGATATAAGTCGGTTACAAATCGTGTTTTGCAAATTAGTTCTTCAAAAGAAAAAGATGCTTCAAAAAATGCAAGGTTAACCTATTGGGGAAATGCTTTTGAAATCATCAAAAAAAATCCTGTTTTAGGAATAGGACTCGGAAATTGGAAAATTGAATCAATTGCTTACGAAAAAACTCAGACAAATGATTTGCAAATTTCCGCTCATCCACACAATGATTTTCTTGAAATTGCTGCCGAAACCGGAATTTTGAATTCAATTGTCTACTTATTTATTTTCATTTTTGGACTGTTATTAAACCTAAAAAATATTTTTAATGAAAAGGAAAAAGAAGCACAAATTATAGCTTCCCTTGCTTTGTTATTAATGGTCAGTTATGGAATCGACGCCTTATTTAATTTTCCTTTGTACAGGCCTACTATGCAAATTAATTTTTGCTTTTTTCTAGCATTGACAATCTTAAATGCAAATCCAATAGCTACAATTAAAGAATTTCACTTTAAGAAAATAGTTACTATTACTCTAATATTACTAAGCACTAGTACATTATACTTTTCTTATAGCTCTTTTAAAGCCTATCGATTAGAAAACGAAACTCGAATTGATTTGAGTCAAGAGGAAACAAAATATCAATTTACAGCAAGTGAAATAGCCAACAGAATCCCTTTGTTTCCAAACGTAGCAACAACTTCAGAACCTTATATTGAATTAGCTGGAATTTATTCTTTAAAGGAAAAAAAGTATGAAGAAGCTTTAAAATATTTCAATAATTCACAAAGAATTAATCCTCATACAGGACGTACGGAATGGTATAAATATAGAATCTATAAAGAATTAGGTAATACAGATAGCGCTTATATTTATGCAAAAAAAGCATTTGAAATTAGACCTCGAAGTGAAGACTATTATTTAACAGCAATAGTGGTAGAAACAATTAAAAAAGATACAGCTGCAATTTTGCAAATCCACAATCAATTTACAAAGTACATTCAAAAACCAAATATTTGGATTAATACTTCTAGTGCATTGGCACAATCACAATATTCAAACAAAGCATTAATCCAATTTATTGATTCAGGATTATTGGTATTTCCTAACGACACAACGTTATTGAACCGAAAAAAATCATTTCAAAATGATGGATTAAGGACTAATACTATATCATCAAAACCAGTTAAAAATGAAGCCGTTAAACCTAATAACATCACTATTGCCAATCAATATGGGACCGAATCTAAATATGACAAAGCTATAGTATATTATAAAAAAGCATTACTAGATGATCCGAAAAATATAATAATTACACAGAATATAGGAATTTGTTATTTTAAGTTAAATCAGTTTAAAACTGCCATAATTTATTTAGAAAAAACCTTAAATTCGCCAACTCTAACTGATGGGAAAACTGAGTTTTTACTTGGAGCGTCTTATTTGAACACAAAAAATAGAGAAAAAGGCTGTCAAAATTTAAAATTGGCAGAGAACAAAAATTATCCTGGAGCTGCAGCATTAGTAGTCCAGTATTGTAACTAAATTAATTAATATGCCGAATTCGTTAAAAACCATAGAAGCAAGCAATCACCCCATTCATTTCAATGAAAAAGGGTACGAAGCTTTAAACTTACATTTAAAACAAAGTAAATATTCAACCATATTCATTATAGTTGACAGTAATACTAATGAATTTTGTTTGCCTAAATTCTTACCTTATTTAGAAACCAATTTAACGATTGAAATAATTGAATTTGAAAATGGAGAGATCAATAAAAATATCGACACTTGTGTTCAAATTTGGAATGTATTGACTGAACTAGGAGGAGATAGAAAAAGTCTTGTTATTAACGTTGGTGGTGGTGTTGTTACCGACTTAGGTGGGTTTGTCGCTTCTACTTTTAAAAGAGGTGTTGATTTCATTAATGTTCCTACAACGCTACTTTCAATGGTAGATGCCTCTGTAGGAGGTAAAAACGGTATTGATCTTGGAAATATTAAAAACCAAATAGGGGTTTTCAATTTACCTATAATGGTACTTATTGACACAGCCTATCTAGAAACGGTTCCACAAAACGAAATGCGTTCTGGTCTCGCAGAAATGTTAAAACACGGTTTGATTTATGACAAAAAATATTGGGAACAATTCCTAGATTTAAAAGCTATTAATTATGCTGATTTAGACGAATTAATTTACCGTTCTGTTGAAATTAAAAATGAAATTGTAACATTAGACCCAACGGAGAAAAACCTTAGAAAATCACTAAACTTTGGGCATACTTTAGGGCATGCCATCGAAAGTTATTTTTTGGAAAATGAACAAAAAACTACTTTATTACATGGAGAAGCAATTGCTGTAGGGATGATTTTAGAAAGTTATATCTCATTTGTAAAAAAATTAGTTACCTTAGAAGAATACAACCAAATAAAAACAGCCATTAAAGCGATCTTTGATGACATTGAATTTCATGAAAATGACATTGAACCTATACTAGAATTGCTCATTCATGACAAAAAAAATGAGTATGGAACTATTCAGTTTGCTTTAATAGAAGGAATTGGAAAAATCAAAATCAATCAATCTGTTGAAAATGAATTAATTCTTAGTGCATTTAATGATTATAAATCATAATTATTTTTTACCAAAAAGGATTGCATTACGTATAAATTATTTTTTACATTTGCCCCAATGAAAACAAATCAAAACAGAATAAATTTTAGTAAAAATTGGAGTGGAAACAATATTTCTTTTTTAAGAATGTTGAAGCGTTTCAATTCTATTAAAGGAAACTTTAGTTTTGATCTATTTCAGTATTTAAAAGTTGATCACGAAAAATTACAAATCATTTATGCCAATATAAGAGTTTGAATTATAGATTAATTTCGTTTCAATTTAATCTCATAATTTACTCAAAAACAAATGAATACAAAGTATACAGACTTAATTAATCAAACCTATTATTTCCCGCAAGAAGAATTTACTTTAAACAAAGATAATCTTCAGTTTCATAATATCGATTTAATGAAATTGGTGGAACAATATGGAACACCATTAAAATTCACCTACTTACCTCAAATTTCAAATAACATCAACAAAGCCAAAAGCTGGTTTCGTAAATCGATGGAAAAGAATAAATATGAGGCTAAATATTATTATTGCTATTGTACTAAAAGCTCTCACTTTGAGTTCATCATGAATGAAGCTTTTAAAAACAATATTCATATTGAAACTTCATCTGCCTTTGATATTAATATTGTAGAAAATTTAATGGCAAATGGTAAAATAAATAAAAGCACCTATGTTATTTGTAATGGTTTTAAGAGAGATCAATATATAGAAAACATTGCCCGTTTAATCAATAACGGACATAAAAATACGATTCCTATTATTGACAATTTTGAAGAATTAGATTTGCTTCAAGCGGAAATTAAAGGGAAATTTAAGATTGGAATTCGTATTGCTGCAGAGGAAGAACCAAAATTTGAGTTTTATACTTCTAGACTAGGAATTGGTTATAAAAATATTGTGAACTTTTATAAAAAACAAATTCAAGAAAACGATAAGTTAGAACTGAAAATGTTGCACTTTTTTATCAATACAGGGATTAATGATAATGCCTATTATTGGAATGAATTAGTAAAATGTATAAAAGTTTATATTGCCCTAAAGAAAGAATGTCCAACATTGGACGGATTAAATATTGGTGGTGGTTTTCCAATAAAAAACTCATTGGCATTTGAATACGATTATCAATATATGATTGATGAAATTATCAATCAAATTAAAATTGCTTGTGATGAAGCCGAGGTTGATGTTCCAAATATTTTTACTGAATTTGGTTCGTTTACAGTAGGTGAAAGTGGTGGTGCCATTTATCAAATTTTGTATCAAAAACAACAAAATGATAGAGAAAAATGGAATATGATCGATTCTTCATTCATAACTACGCTTCCAGATACTTGGGCAATTAACAAACGTTTCATTATGTTAGCGGTTAACCGTTGGAATGAAACTTATGAAAGAGTTTTACTAGGTGGATTGACATGTGATAGTGATGATTATTACAATTCAGAACAAAACATGAATGCCATTTATTTACCAAAATACAATAAAGAAAAACCATTATATATTGGTTTCTTTAATACTGGAGCTTATCAAGAAACCATTGGTGGGTACGGAGGTTTACATCACTGTCTTATCCCTCAACCCAAACATATTTTAATTGATAGGGATGAAAATGGAATTTTGGCAACAGAAGTTTTTTCAGAACAACAAACTTCAGATGATGTTTTAAAAATTTTAGGTTACGATAAAAAATAAATATTAAATACAATTAGTCAATTTAAAAATTTCTTATATTTGGATAACTACATTTTTTTCAAGTATCTGATTTTTAAATATTTAAAACCAACACAATGAGTAAAGGACCTATAAGTCAGTTTATAGAAAAACATTATTTGCATTTCAATTCTGCATCTTTAGTAGATGCTGCTAAGGCATACGAACAACAATTAGCAAATGGTGCCAAAATGATGGTGAGTATGGCGGGTGCAATGAGTACAGCCGAAATTGGAAAAATCTTCGCTGAAATTATTCGACAAGATAAAGTACAAATCATTTCTTGTACAGGAGCAAACCTAGAGGAAGATGTTATGAATTTAGTAGCTCATTCACATTATGAAAGAGTACCTAATTACCGTGATTTGACACCACAAGACGAATGGGACTTATTAGAAAGAGGATTAAATAGAGTTACTGACACTTGTATCCCTGAACATGAAGCTTTCCGTCGTTTACAAAAACATATTTATAAAATATGGAAAGATGCTGATGACAAAGGAGAAAGATATTTCCCACACGAATTTATGTACAAAATGTTGCTTTCAGGAGTATTAGAAGAATACTATGAAATTGACTTAAAAGACAGCTGGATGTATGCTGCCGCTGAGAAAAATTTACCTATTATTGTGCCAGGTTGGGAAGACAGTACTATGGGGAACATTTTTGCATCTTACGTAATAAAAGGAGACTTAAAAGCTTCTACAATGAAATCAGGAATTGAGTATATGGTCTATCTATCAGACTGGTACCCAAAAAACAGTGCCAAAGGAATTGGCTTTTTCCAAATTGGTGGTGGAATTGCTGGAGATTTTCCAATATGCGTAGTACCAATGTTGTATCAAGATATGGAAATGCATGATATTCCTTTTTGGAGTTATTTCTGCCAAATTTCAGATTCAACAACAAGTTACGGTTCTTATTCAGGAGCTGTACCAAACGAAAAAATAACTTGGGGTAAACTAGATATTAATACTCCAAAGTTCATTATTGAGTCAGATGCTACTATTGTAGCGCCTTTAATTTTCGCTTATTTATTAGACTTATAGAATATTATTATGAAAAGAGTAATTGTTGATTACGCAAAATTGACCAATGAAATCTTAAATCTTTTAGTAGAACGATTTCCCGATGGTTATGATGACTCCGATATAATCCGTTTTAGAAATGCTAAAAACGAATTAATTGAAGCTGTAGAAGTGCGTACTGAGGACACTATTTATTTAGTTAAAGTAAGTATGAAACTTGCTGATAGAATTGAAAATTATGACGAAGATGACGAAATCGATGACGAAATCGAACCAATCATCCCAATAAAAGGGCTTGATTTAGACGATGATGATGATGACGATGATGACGACGCTGTCGATAAACCTGAAACTGAGGACGATGAGGACGACGAAGATTCAGATAAAAAAGATTATTCTGATGAAGACGACGATGATGATGATGAAGATTAATTCATTATAAAATACTAAAGGAACTCTTATTTGAGTTCCTTTTTTTTTATTAATCGAATACTATTTAATTCAAATGTAAGATTCCATTATTACTAAATTCATTACATTCTTGTTTACTCATTATTATGATTACATCACAGATACTACACGATACGCTTAAAGAAAATTTTGGTTTTGAAAAATTTAGACCCAATCAGGAAAAAATTATTAATTCAATCATTTCCGGTCAAGATACATTGGCAATTATGCCTACTGGAGGCGGAAAATCTATTTGCTTTCAATTACCCGCACTTTTGTTTACAGGAATTACAATAGTTATTTCTCCGCTAATTGCCTTGATGAAAGATCAAGTTGATAGTTTAAAAACTAACGGAATTCAAGCTTGCTACATCAATAGTAGCCAAACAGATGGAGAACAACAATTACATATCCAGAATCTTAAAGACAACAAAGTAAAAATTGTTTATGTAGCTCCTGAGAGTTTATCGTATTTAGAAAATGCATTTAGTCAAATAACCATTAGCTTAATTGCAATTGATGAAGCACACTGTATTTCTTCATGGGGACATGATTTTCGTCCAGCATATACCAATTTAGGATACTTAAAAAATCGCTTCCCTTCTACTCCAATCTTAGCTTTAACTGCGACTGCAGATAAAGCTACACGTAAAGACATTAGCACACAATTAAACCTAAATAATGCCAAGTTATTCATATCCTCTTTCGATAGAAAAAACTTGAGTTTAGAAGTTCGACCAGCACTAGACAGAGTCAAACAAATTATTGAGTTCATTAGCGAAAAGCCATCTGAATCAGGAATTATTTATTGCTTAAGCCGAAAAACAACCGAGGAATTAGCCGAAAAACTTCAAAAAGTTGGTGTAAATGCTAAAGCCTATCATGCTGGTTTAGAAAACACAATTCGATCAAAAACGCAAGATGAATTCATAAATGATGATTGCCAAGTAGTTTGCGCAACTATTGCTTTTGGTATGGGAATCGATAAGTCAAATGTCCGCTGGGTCATTCATTATAATCTACCTAAAAATATTGAAGGGTACTACCAAGAAATTGGACGTGCAGGACGAGATGGACTACCTTCGGAAACCATTTTATTCGAAAGTTACGGCGATGTAATCCAATTACAGAAATTTGCATCTCAAGGCTTAAACGCCGAAGTGCAACTCGCAAAACTGGAAAGAATGAAGCAATACGCAGATGCTTTAAGTTGTCGAAGAAAAATATTGCTTTCCTATTTTGGGGAACTCGTAACTGAAAATTGTGGAAATTGTGATATTTGTAAAAACCCACCCGAATTTTTTGACGGAACGATTATCGCTCAAAAAGCATTATCAGCCATTATGAGATTAAAAGAGTCAGAGCCACTTCCCGTTATAGTTGACTTTTTAAGAGGTTCAAAAAATGCTTATATTTTCGAAAAAGAGTATCAGAATTTAAAAACGTATGCCGTCGGTAGTGATATTTCCTGGTATGACTGGAATCAATACATTATTCAGTTAATCAATCAAGGCTATTGTGAAATAGCTTTTCATCAACAAAACAAAATTAGATTAACCTCTTTGGCACGTGAGGTTTTATTTGAAGGTGATAAAGTACAATTAACTATAGTTGTAAAGGCAAATACAGAAAAAATTGCAGTCAATGAACCAAAAACAAAGTTCAGTGCTAATTCTCTTTTTGAAAAATTAAAAAAATTGCGATACGAAATTTCAAAAGACGAAAGTGTTCCTGCTTATGTGATTTTTAGTGATGCGGCTTTACGCCAAATGGAAACTTTAAGACCCATGAGCGATGAAGAACTTATTGCAATTGATGGTGTAGGTAAAGTAAAATTAGAAAAATATGGTGATGTATTTATAAAAGCTATCATTGACTTCCATAAAAACAAAGAGGTAAAAACAAAGAAAGAATCTAACACCTATAAAGAAACGCTTGCCTTGTTTCAAAGCGGGTTACCGCCTGATGAAATAGCTTTAAAAAGAAATCTAGGATTAGGAACTATTATGTCGCACGTTGCTAAATTATACTTAGATGGTGCAAATATTGATTTATTTCAATTTGTATCTAAAGAAGAAGTAATTCTTGTAAAACAAGCCAAGACAAAACTAGAAAGCCCAGCTACCTTAAAACCATATTTTGATTTTTTTGAAGAAAAAATTGCTTACGATAAAATAAGACTCGCTTTAACAATCATCGAAAAAGAGAATCGTAATAAGTAAAACCTGTATGATAACTTCATTCTCCCCTTTTATCAATTCTGAAACTGAAATTTTAATTCTAGGAACCATGCCTGGAATTGCATCTCTTGAAAAACAAGAATATTATGCTCATCCAAGAAATCATTTTTGGAAAATAATGTACACACTTTTGGATAGTTTGCCGATTTCTGTTGTTTTCGAAGAAAAAATAAAATTATTACAGAATAACAAAATTGGATTGTGGGATGTTCTAGAAAATTGTGAAAGAAATGGAAGTTTAGATATTAACATAAAAAATCAAAAAGAAAATGATTTTGAGACACTATTTAAAAATTACCCAACAATTACTAAAATAATCTTTAACGGTAAAGAAAGTCACAAATACTTTCTTAAAAAATTTGGACAAATAAAAGGCATCACTTATTATGTGATGCCTTCCACTAGTACTGCCAATACAATGTCTTTTGAAAAAAAGCTTGAAATCTGGTCTACTTGTTTTTAAAAGCTATAAATATCTTTCTTGATAAACTTTTTGATGGTGTTTTTGATGACCAATAATAATAAAAGCTATCGCACGAACTGAAATAGATGTATTAGAAGCTGTACCAGTTCTCAGCAATTGTTCCTCTGAAAAACTTTTAAACAAAGACAACGTAGCCTGTCTTACTACAGCCATTTCTGTCAACAACCCTTGAAGGTTTCTTTCATTAGCATTTGTATTATCAACGTAATGATTTTCTTCAAAACCTGGCAACGGTGTTTTATCATTTCTGGAAATTCGTAAAGCACGATAGGCAAAAATTCGTTCTGTATCAATAATATGTTGAATAATATCTTTGATAGTCCACTTTCCTTCTGCATATCTGTAATCAAATTTATCCATTGGGATATTTTGTACAAAACGAATAAAATCATGAAGGCAAATTTCCAATTCTTCAATCATATCTACATTTCCTGCCGCCTTAATATAAGTTGCATTAAATTCCGAATATTCATTTACAAGCAATTGATCTGTTTTCATTTTTTTTTTAATTAAGCGGAGTTTCTACTTGCGTTAGTATTTCCAAAAAGCGAACGTGTTACAATTTTTTCGTACACTTTAATTAGCTTTTCATCAACAACACTTTCTTTATTTAATTCATTTATTCTAAGTAGAGCATATTGTTGTATTGTTAACAATGGCAATACAATACGTTCTCTTATTTGAATAGATGCTTTACCATCAGGATAGTTTTCCATTAACTCAGTATGACCTGCAATTTTTAGTAATAATCGTTTAGTTTCTAAAAACTCATCATAGATTATTTGCCAAAATTCACCAAACTGAGGGTCCTTTTTCATATATGCCGTTAACGGAAAGAAAGACTTAGCCAAGGACATCATACTATTTTCCAATAATGTTTTGAAAAATAATGAATTGTCATATAAATCTTGAACCTTTTCCCATTGATCTGTATCTTCATAATGTTTTAAAGCTGTACCTACTCCGTAAAATCCAGGGACATTTTGTTTCAGCTGACTCCAAGAACCAACAAAAGGAATTGCTCTTAAATCAGCAAAATCTAGTTGAGCAGACTTACTTCTTTTTGAAGGTCGGCTTCCAATATTTGTTTTAGCATAATATTTCAACGTACTCATTTGCTCTAAATACGGAATGAATTTTGGGTGATTTTTAAAACTCAGGTATTTTTGATATCCTAAGTTGGCCAGATGATCCATTACCTCTTTTTCTGAACTAGATAAAATATTTTTGTTTTTACTAAATACTTGATTCGTAACACCAGCACTTAATAAGTTTTCTAAATTATGACGACATGAATCTAAAGTCCCAAAATTTGAACTAATTGTTTGTCCTTGCACTGTAATTTGAATTTCTTTATTCTCAATGTTCGGACCTAAAGACGCGTAAAACTTATGTGTTTTTCCACCACCACGAGCAGGAGGTCCACCACGACCGTCAAAAAAGATAACGTCTACGCCATACTGTCTTGAAATAGCAGTTAGCGCTTCTTTGGCCTGATAAATACTCCAATTCGCCATTAAATACCCTCCATCTTTGGTTCCATCAGAAAAACCAAGCATTATAGTTTGCTTCATTCCTCTATCTACAAGATGTTTAGCATACATTGGATTAGTGTATAATTTTTCCATTACATTATGCGCGTCAAGTAAATCATCTACTGATTCAAACAAAGGAACAACATCTACTGTAGGAGTTTCCCAATTACTTAAACGAATCAAAGCGAATGTCTCCATTACATTAAGTGCGCTTTCATTGTTACTAATAATGTAACGATTAGCTCCAAATTCTCCGTTATTTTCTTGAATCACTTTGATTGCTTGAATAGATTCAATAGTTGATCTTGTAATTTCGTTTTCAAAATCATTCGGATTCAAATCTCCTTTTACATTAGATAAAACATCAAATTTTTCTATTTCTGTTAAATCGTAATAATTTTCAGGAAAAACTAAAGTATCCGATTTTAAATAGAAATCAAATACATCTTTAAATACAGCATCATGAATTCTACTGTTTTGACGGATATCTAATGTAGCAAAATGGAAACCGAACAAATTAACTTTAATAAGAAGCGCATCTAATTCATCTAAATACAAAGATTGATGTTGTTCAATAATAATAGCTTTAATCTTATTCAATTGTGCTTTAAATTCATCCAAAGTGATATAAATTTCCCCTTTAGAATAAAATACAGAACGGTAAAGCTTTTGTTCCAGTTCAGTAACTAAAACATCTACGTTAAAGAATGTTAGCTTCCTTTTTAAGTTTCTCATTTCAATGTAATAGCACTTCAAAATTGAGGTTCTTAAACGTTCCGCTACTTTCAATGTAATATCCGTAGTTACATAAGGATTACCATCACGATCACCACCTGGCCAAAAACCAAGTTTAATTAATGGATTCTGAATTGAAGTACCTTGAAACACATTTTTTTGAAGGTAATGAACCATATCTCCTGATGTATTATAAAATACATTCTCAAGATACCAAATCAAACTTACCGCTTCATCAAAGGGATTTGGTTTCTCATTTTTAATAAATGGAGTTTTTCCCAATTGAGCTAATAAATGTTTTATATTAAGTAATTTATTCTCACGAATAGCTTCCGTTAAATCATTAATAATACCTAAAACTGAACCTGGGTAAAACTGAGTTGGATGAGCGGTTAAAACAGTCCTTACATTGAAATTTTCAAGGAAATCTATCAGTTCTTCTTTCTTGCCCTTAGCATCTGCTTTTTCTTTAATATCTCTTAAAGACCCTCTCCCTTCCATATTATTAACAATAGGAAAAGCAGCATCTTCAACTGCATCAAATAATACAATTTGACGCTCGATATACTGGATAAAACGAAACATTAAGTCAATTTTATCGGCTTCAACTGAGCTATGTAAATATTTTTGAGAGAAAAATTCAATTATCTCTTTAGGAGTTTCTTGCTTTTTAAAACCTGTTTCACAAACTTCCGTAAATAAAGGAAGTAAAACTCCTGTATTATCAATAGAATCAAATGGTAAAGTGATAAAAACACTATTGTAAATGTTGTATTTTGAAAGAACATTTTGATTGAAACGTTCAATTTTAGGTAGTGTATACATAATTTTGTTATAGTTGGTTTGGTTTAATAGAAAATAGTTATAAAAAAATAACCCCAAGAACTAACTTGAGGTTATATTTAAAATATAGCATTCAAGTTTAATTACATATTTTTAAAAATAGTATGCATTAAGCGTTTTTTATCATTGATACTTTCTTCAAGTGAAATCATAGTTTCGGTTCTGTAAACACCATCAATATCGTCAATCATAAAAATAACATCTTTTGCATGCTTGGTATCTTTTGCTCTAATTTTGCAAAATATATTAAATTTTCCCGTAGTCACAGAAGCTACTGTAACAAATGGAATTTCATTGATACGTTGTAAAACAAACTTGGTCTGTGATGTATTATTAAGAAAAACACCTACATAAGCAATGAAAGAATAGCCTAATTTATCATAATCAAGTACTAATGAAGACCCCATTATAATTCCAGCGTCTTCCATCTTTTTTACCCTAACATGAACTGTTCCTGCAGAAATCAACAATTTTTTTGCAATATCTGTAAAAGGAACTCTTGTATTATCGATCAACATATCCAAAATCTGATGATCTACTTCATCTAAACGGAACTTACTCATATTTCTTTAATTAATATTATTACTCGCTATAACAAAGTATAAAAATATACATAAAAACAACAAAAAGACTAAAAATATTATTTTTTTATCAATCCGTTAACAAATTTCAAGCTTTTATCTAAATAAAAATCAGCTTTTTGATTTAATTTCGGAAAATTATCTAAATCATCTTTATACGCTGCACCTTTAGCATCATACTCAAAATGACCGTAATAACCTTTCAACTCGCCAATTTCTACAATATAAGCATTAAAATAAATTTTATTTTCAATTAATTCTTCTTTGTATTGTGCAGCAAAATTCGTTATTTTTTCAATACCATCATAATTTATTTTGACATTTTTATATATAAAATCATAAAAAACGGGTTTATTTTGAGGAATGTTCAAATAATTATTAATTCTATTGATAACTATATCGTTTTCGCAAAGTATCGTAAAACTCGAAAGTAACGCTATGAAAATGTATTTTCTAGTTTCTTCTCTATTATAATCATTGCTAAAATGCCCAGCTTCAAACAACAAAGTTGGAACTCCTAATGACTGAAACGTATCGCCAATGCAATTTATATTAAAAGAATCGTCGAATCTCCCTACTTGATTAGGTATATATTGTTGCAATACAGAATTAATACCTGCAATAAGATTAATTGCCTTAAGTCGAGAGTCATTTATATCTCGTTCTTCATTATAGGATGGTGCTAAAAAAGATACTGTAGCTACTTTACCCGTGTCACTTACTCCAAAAATTGTACGTTGATCATGAAGATTAAAACAATAGTCTGGCTTAAAAGACATAAATGCCTCTCTAAGCACCCTACTTTCTGGTTGGGAAAGATCTTGGGAATCTCTATTTAAATCAATTGAATTAGCATTTACACGTGTATACAACTTAGCACCATCAGGATTCAGAATAGGTATGGCATAAAAAGTAAAAGTAGAAAGCAATTTTTCAGCAAGATCAGTTCTGCTATTTAATAAGTTAAGAAAATCAAATAATGCCTTTGTAGTGGTACTTTCGTTTCCATGCATCTGAGACCATAGAAATATTTTGGTATCTCCATTTCCAATTTGGTATTTATAAATTGGTTTTTCAAGAACCGATTTTCCTATAATAGAAAGTTGGTTTTTCGAATTTAATTTATTTAATAAAGGCTCAATTGATTCTAAAGTCAGATACCTACCTTCAATAGATGCTTCTTTATTTTCAACGAATAATTGTTCTAAATCCATAGTATAATATTTAATTTACAAAAGTAAACAACTTTATTTTTACAAAAGTAAACTTGTGAATTCACCTTTATTTTATAATTGTAAACAGCTTTGTTGGTGTTTGATTCCTGATTTAATTGTCTATAATTAACATTTGTCACTTGTGTTAAATTTAAATTATACAAACTTATAATCAGTAATTTATACTAACTTATATAATGTATTAGTTTGCTTTTAAAATACAATTTATTACTATTTACATATGTAATATTGTCTTTTAGCTCTTTTTTATTTACATTTGTAATCCTACTAATTAGAACATGAATTTACAATGGTAAACACGGAAGATTTTGTTAAACGCTTAGAAATTATACTTGATTATTATAGTATTAATGCCTCCACATTTGCAGATAAAATTGGTGTACAGAGATCTAGTCTATCCCACCTTCTCTCAGGAAGAAACAAACCAAGTCTTGATTTTATTTTGAAAATTTTAGAAGTCTATCCTGATGTAGATTTGTATTGGATTTTAAATGGAAAAGGAAGTTTTCCAAAAAATGGAGATAAAGATCTAGTAGTTGAAAATAGCGCAACTTCAGAATTAAAGCTAAATAGTCCTACTCCAGCAACTGAATCTTCAATTCCTGAAAACTTATTTTCTCAAAATGAAAATGATAAAGAAAGTTTCCCAAATGTTGAAAGTGAAATCATTTCTGGAGATGTGGATAAAATCGTGTTTTTTTATAAAGATGGAACTTTTAAAATTTTCAAACCCCAATAAATAATTTGTATTTTGAAAATTACAAAAGCATCAATTACATTTTAAATCCATATTCTGGATTTTTCCCTTCTACTCCAATAAAGTGTGTTTTTAGAATTTCAATATCTACCTCTAAATTTCCTGTCGGCATCAATGGTAAGCCTAAATTGACTTCTTTTTTTCCAAAATCAAATGTGACTGGAATTATTGGAACATTTGCTTTTAAAGCTATATAATAAAAACCTGTTCTAAGTTCGCTTACTTTTTTACGTGTCCCTTCAGGAGCAACTGCTAATCGAAACGTTTTTCTTCTTTCAAAAATAGCAGCAATTGAATCAACTTTATTTAATCCTCCAGATCTGTCTAAAGGTTCCCCTCCCATATATCTAAAATAATAACCAAAAGGAAAACGAAATAATTCTTTCTTACCTACCCAATTCATATCTAAACCAGTTATTCCTCTTGTGAATATCCCTAAGTAAAAATCATGTGCGCTTGTATGTGGCATTACCATCATCACACACTTTTTTATATTTGCATCTATACTGCCAACAATTCTCCAGCCCATAAGCTTGAAAAATATCCATTTATATATTTGTTTCTTCATTCCTACGTAATTTTGTGCAAAGTATATAATTTTAAACTAATTTAGATAAAAACTGCAATTGATGCTGAAAAAAATATTGAGTTATATTATTCCTATAAAAATTCATACAAAAAAATCTCCCTTAAGCAAATCACTAGAAGTTACATGGGCTAATGGAGAATTAGTTTTAGATTCGAAAAACACAAACTATTCGTATGGAAGTTTACAGCGCATTTTAAGATTGGGCCTGAAAACAATTGGCTTTGACAACATAATTCCCATGGATCATGTGTTAGTTCTAGGCGTAGCTGGAGGTAGCGTTATAAAAACATTAGTTGATGAAATCGAATACAAAGGTAAAATTACAGGCGTCGAAATCGATTCGGATATAATTAATATAGCCAATCAATATTTTAACCTAGATAAAATTGACCAACTTGAAATCATTATTGATGATGCATTTGAATTTGTATTAAAAACAAAAAATAAATATGATTTGATTATTATTGACATCTTCCAAGATACAACAATGCCTAATTTTTTATTTGAATCTTTTTTTATTGATAGAATATGTTTCCTCTTAAACAGTAAAGGATTTGCTCTTTTCAATACAATGCTTTTAAACAAAAAAGATAACGTAAGAAATGAAAAGTACATTGCAGAATTTGATACTATTCATTTTAAAATCAAATCCATTCCTAGAGTAGAAAATCATAATGAATTAATTGTTATCGAGAAATTATTATAAGTTTTACTTTCTTTTTATTGATACATAAAAAAATTAATATTTTTTTTGTTATTATAATAATTAAATGTACTTTGCGTCATACTAACACATATAAATTAGTATAACTAAAAGTCAATTATTTGTGCCATGAAAAAAATAAATATTCAAAAATCTGTTTTGACATTAACAGTTTTATCTAGTATTTCATTAATGTCCTTTATTGATCCACCTAAATACCGTGATTTAAACAAAAACGGAAAAATGGATCCTTATGAAAATATAAAACTTCCTATCGAAAAAAGAATCAGTAATTTGATTTCTTTAATGAATATAGAAGAAAAAGCAGGGATGATGTTTATTAACGGAACGCTAATTAACACCGATGGTACTATTGATAAAAAAGAAGGTGCAACTGGTATGGCAGCTCGGCTTCCTTCTCCTCGTGAATTGATTGAAAATAAAAAAATGAATCACTTTAATTATTGGCAAGCACCCAATGTTAAAGAAATAGCTATGGGCTACAATGCCATTCAAAAAGTAGCCGAAGGTACTCGTCTTGGAATTCCAGTAACAATTGCATCAGATCCTCGTCATTATTTTAGTAATAATGTTTTCGCTATGGAAGCAAATGGATTTTCACAATGGCCTGAACAACTTGGTTTTGCAGCAATTAATGACACTCAATTAATGCAAAAGTTTGGTGATATTGCACGTCAAGAATACCTAGCTGTTGGAATTCGTGAAGCGTTACATCCTATGGCTGATTTAGCAACGGAACCGCGTTGGCCTCGTGTTAGTGGGACTTTTGGAGAAGATGCCAATCTTTCTGCTCGAATGATTAAAGCGTACATTTTGGGTTTTCAAGGAAACAAATTAGATGTAAACAGTGTAGCAACTATGACCAAGCACTTTTCTGGTGGAGGTCCTCAAAAAGAAGGACTTGATCCTCATTTTCAATATCAAAAAGGACAAGTATATCCAGGTAATAATTTCAATTATCATTTAATTCCATTCGAAGCGGCTTTCGATGCACATACAGCTGCAATTATGCCTTATTATGGTGTGCCAATGGAACAAACTTCTGAGAATGTAGGTTTCTCTTATAACAAAGACATTATTACACGACTTTTACGTGATAAATACAAATACGATGGTGTAGTTTGTACTGATTGGGGTTTAGTGACTGATACTCAAATGGGTCCTGTTGTATGGCCGGCACGTGCTTGGGGGGTTGAAAACCTTAGTGAAAAAGAACGGGTAAAAAAAATAATTGAAGCTGGTTGTGATCAATTTGGTGGAGAAAATTGCCCGCAATATATAGTTGAATTAGTTAAAGAAGGACAAATAAAAGAGTCTCGTATTGACCAATCTATCAGACGTTTGTTGAGACAAAAATTTACTTTAGGTTTATTTGATAATCCATACGTTGATGTAGAAAAAGCAACCCAAATTGTAGGTCGTGCCGATTTTAGAAAATTAGGTGACGAAACACAACGTCGTTCTATGACTTTATTAAAAAATGACATTAAACTTCCGTTAATTGCTGTGGCAAAATTGAAGATTTATGTAAAAAATATTGATCCTAAAATAGCTTCTAAATATGGACTTATTGTAGCACTTCCTGAACAAGCAGATGTTGCTATTATACGCTTGAATACTCCATGGGTACCATTAGAAACTGATAATCCTTTTGCCAAAGGGTTTCATCACGGAGATTTAGATTTTAAAGGAAAAGACCTAGAAGACGTAATTACACTTTGTAAAACAGTTCCTACTATTGTTGATATTTACTTAGATCGTCCTGCTGTTTTTCCTGAGATTAATGCTGCAGCCAAAGGTGTTTTTGGAAATTATGGCGCTAGCGATGCAGCCTTATTGGATGTGATTTTTGGAAATGCTAAACCCGAAGGAAAATTACCTTTTGAGCTTCCGTCTTCGATGGAAGCGGTAAGAAATCAAAAAGAAGATGTGCCTTATGACTCTAAAGATCCTTTATACCATTTTGGTTTTGGATTGAGTTATTAGATTTTTAATTGTTGTTAGTTAATTATGTTTCTAAAAAATGCTTCTCTATAAATATGAAGCATTTTTTTTGATTTTAATTCAACACGTTAAAGATGGAATCTAAACTAATTATTTTGTACTTTCGGTAGGAACAGTAAAACTAAATTTGGATGAAAAAAACGGTACGGAAACTACTTTTAGGAAATGTAGCCAAAATGGGAAAACCAAAATTTAATCCTATTCAAAAACGAATTCAAAATATAAATGCAATCTGGAACAACGACCATCAGGATGACAATGGAATTGAAAAAATTGTGCGCTTGTTTCTTTCCTCCTCTCAATTGTTTTTTCCTGGTATTTATATCAAATATTTAGTTTCTAAAAAAGGGGCTGAATATGAAGATTTGGCTGTTGATTTTTATGTTTTGCTTAAGGTAGCACTTCCTCTTACTATTTTAATGAATGAATGGCAAACGAACCCGTTACTTCTTGGCATTATGGTTTATGTAATGCTAGAAACCGTTTTGTATATCCCAACCTTGATTTTTGCTTCCGATTTATTTTCAAAACCGCGTTCTTACAAAAGATCAATGTTGTTACTTTTCTTTAATTATTTAGAAATGGTATTTGCTTTTGCCGTTTTATATACTTGCGATAATTATTTAAATAGACCTTTTCATCATTGGTTTGATGCTATTTATTTTAGTACTGTAACATCATCAACCATAGGATTTGGCGACTACTATCCTGTTAAAACCTTTGGTAAGTTTTTGGTGAGTATGCAATCTCTTTTGGTACTATTATATGTAGTACTATTTTTGAATTTTTTCTCTACTAAAATAAAGTCTAAAGGGTATTTTGACCAAGATAACGATGCCTAATTACAACATTTTCCTAGCTTTTTCTAAGTCTTCCAAGGTGTCAATACCAATTCCAACATGGGTAGTTTCTACCATTTTTATGCGTTTACCAAATTCCAAATAGCGAAGTTGTTCCAGTTTTTCAGATGCTTCTAATGCCATCATAGGTAAACTATAAAAATCTAACAACGCTTGTTTTCTAAAAGCATAAATTCCTATGTGTTGCATATAGCGCACACCTACATTTTTCTCTCTTGGATAAGGAATTACTGAACGCGAGAAGTACAAAGCAAATTGATTTTGATCGGTAACTACTTTTACATTATTGGGATTGTTAATTTCATCTTCAATAGTAATTTCGCGCATTAAGGATGCCAAATCTACTTTTTTATCCAAATCATTTTTAAATACTTCAATCACTTTTGCCAAAGGTTCCGCATCAATAAATGGTTCATCACCTTGCACATTTATTACGATATCTACATCTAGATTTTCAACAGCTTCAGCAATTCGATCACTCCCCGACTCGTGTTCATTGATACTACGAATCGCTTTACCGCCATGAGCAACAATTTCATCAAAAATTAAATCTGAATCGGTTACTACAAATACATCATCAAATAAATTGGTATTGATGGCTGCTTCATATGTTCTTAAAATTACCGTTTTGCCTCCCAAGTCCTGCATTAATTTAGCTGGAAATCGAGTTGACGCGTAACGGGCGGGAATGACTGCTATTATTTTCATTTTATTATTATTTTGCCATGAAGGCGCTAAAATACAAAGTTAATTTAGTGCGCCAAATATAAGTTTTATTTTATAAAATCTTAACCGAAGTCATACTCAACGAACCCGCTAAAAGTTTATTATTAAACAAACTTAATTCTTCGGTTTTTCCTTTTAGTCCTAAAGTATAAATCAAAGGCAAATAATGGTCTGGTGTAGGTATCGCTAATTGAAAGGCTTTGCTTTGTTTTTCAAAATCAATAAGCGGTTGAAAGTCTCCATCTAGCAAATAATCATTTATTGTAGCTCTTGCTTCAATCGCCCAATCGTAACCATAATCATCTCTATGGAAATTCTGAAAATCAACCAATCTTAAATTATGAACTATATTTCCACTTCCAATTATCAAAACGCCTTTAGTACGCAAAGCGCTGAGTTTTTGAGCCAATTCAAAATGATATTTCCCTGGTTTAGTATAATCAATACTCAACTGAATTACAGGAACATGAGCATCTGGATATAAATGTTTAATTACACTCCAAGCACCATGATCTAATCCCCAATGTTCGTCAAGTTCCACTTCGGTGGGAAGCAATAATTTGGTAGTTTCTACTGCTAGTTCAGGACTTCCTTTTGCAGGATACTGCACATCAAATAATGCTTGAGGGAAACCTCCAAAATCGTGAATTGTTCTTGGCATTTCCATTGCAGTAACCTTTGTGCCATTAGTAAACCAATGTGCCGAAATACACAAAATAGCATTGGGTTCTGGTAATGTTTTGGCTAAATTTCTAAAATTGGCTACAAACTCATTTTCTTCAATTGCATTCATTGGACTCCCGTGTCCTAAAAATAAGACAGGCATTTTTTCGGTATTCGAAAAAGAACTAGAAATTTTATGTAAGTCGTTTAAAGTATTCATATCAAGTAATTGTCCTAATAATCATTAAATGTAAAAATCTTTTCTTTTATAAAGATTCATTTTATAAAAAAATGGACAAATTAAATTGCCCATTTTTTATAAATCAAAAAAATCTATATTTTTATTTTGAATAAACTTGTTTCAAAAAAGCTTCTAATGTGATCGGTTTTCTTCCTAACAATTTTTCTAAGTCCGAAGATTCTGCTTGAAACTCACCTTGCTTTATCGCTTCGGCAAAACCTACAAACATTCCAATATATTCCCCTGGAACTCCTGCCTGAGTCAAAACAGCTTCGTAATCTTTAGGGTCAGGACTTATATAATTTACAGTAGTATTTGTAATTTTACTTAGAGTATCTGCAATTTCTTGCATCGAATAATTTTCGACATTATTCATCCCGTATTCTTTATTCTCATGACCCTCAGTTATTAAAACAGTAGCAACAGCTTCAGCTAAATCATTTCTAGATACATATGCAGCAGCAGTTTCACCTGCTGGAAAATAAATTCCAGTATCTAAAACTTTCTCACCTAAAAACATAGGTAAAACATCTAGGTATAAATTATTTCTAAAAATAGTATACTTCATTCCGCTTGCCTTAATAGCATTATCCGTATCAATATGTGATTTGGCCAAAAAGGCAATTGGAGAGCTATCAGATTCATTTTTACGTTCAAAACTAGTATACAAAATATGCTTCACTCCTGCTTCTTTGGCCGCTTTTACAGCAGCTAACTGTTGTTTACTACGATTAGCTAAATCAGTTCCTGAAACCAATAATAATTTATCAATTCCTTGAAATGCAGCTAACAACGATTCATAATTATCGTAATCCCCTATTTTTAATGTAATTCCTTTTGCTTTCAAATCAGCTGCTTTGCCTTCGTCTCTAACTAGGGCTGAAATATTGGAGACTGCAATTTCTTTTTTCAACAAAAAATCAATTGTTGTTTTTCCGAAATTACCTGTCGCTCCTGTGACCAAAATTTTTGTATTCATTATTTTTTGTATTTATATTATTTCTAATACAAAGATAACTACCTTTGCTTCTTAAAGTATAGTGATATACTAAAGTATATCGATATACTTTAGTATACTATCAGTAAAATAAGGAGCTATGGAAAATAAAATAAGCTTTAAAGATGTAAAAGCATGTCCAATTCAGTTTGTATTGGCTGTAAATGATACTTTGAATGTCATTAGTGGAAAATGGAAACTACCTATTATTGGGTCATTACTATTTGAAAAAAGACGATTTACTGATATACTGCGCAATATTCCTAAAATCACACCACGAATGTTATCTAAGGAATTGAAAGATCTAGAAATGAACGGAATGGTGAAACGTACTGTTTATGATACGATACCAATAGCAGTTGAATATGAATTAACAGAATCAGCTAAATCCTTAGGTGATGTTTTAGATAAAATGCTAGAATGGGGTTTGCAACATAGGGAAACAGTACTTGCGGAAAAGTAGACCTCAATATTATCTATTCGACAAAATTCTCATCTTTAAACCCAATCAAATACAACTTGCTCTTTGCTCTTGTAATTGCCGTATACAACCATCGAATGTAATCACTATCTATTCCATTAGGTAAATAAGGTTGTTCAATAAAAACCGTATCCCACTGCCCTCCTTGTGACTTATGGCAGGTTATGGCATATGAGAACTTTACTTGTAATCCGTTGAAATATTCATTGGCTTTTACTTTTTGGAACTGCTTGTATTTAGTTTCTCCTTCGTAATCTTTCAATACTTCTTGATACAATCTATTGGATTCCTCATACGTTAAAGATGGAGATTCGCTTTTTATAGTGTCTAATAATAAAACGGTTTCAAACGGAATTTGATTTGGGTAATCGACCATTCGTATTTTTACTTTGGCAAACTTAAAACCGTATAATTCTTGAATTTTAAAAATCTCCAGCACTTCAATAATATCACCATTGGCAATAAAACCAGCTTCATCTGAATCTTTTAGCCAAAAATAATTATTCTTTACTACCATTAAAAAGTCACCTGTAGACAACTCACTTTCCTTATCGAGAATTTTGGTTCGTATTTGTTCGTTGTATTGATTGGCCCTTTTATTCGACCGAACAATGAAAGCCGTATCTTCAATACTATAATTACTATATGCAGAATTAATGGCATCTTGAATGTCATATCCATCTGTTAACCGAACAATATCTTTGAATTTTTTGACATCAAATTTAAAATCGGTTATAAAAGAATCTTCCAATAAAGTACGAAGCTCCGTAGCATTATATAAAATACCGGAACCTTCTTCCTGACGCATTACTTCATTGAGTTCAATATGCTCGACTTCTTTATTGTAATTGATGCTTAAAGTATGAATGTCTAATGCGGGACTAATATCTAAATTTACCGGTGGCAATTGTGCGGTATCTCCCAAGAGTATCATTTTACAGTTGGCTCCTGAATAGACATAAGAAATCAAATCGTCTAGTAACGATCCGTTTTCATACATTTTAGAATCGGAATTCGTATCCGAAATCATAGAAGCTTCATCGACTATAAATATGGTGTTTTTATGTTTATTGGGTTGCAAAGTAAACGACACTCCACCTCCCGAAGATTTCTTTGGAAAATATATTTTTTTATGAATCGTAAAAGCAGGCTTGTTCGAATAATTAGCAATTACTTTGGCAGCACGACCTGTAGGCGCCAGTAAAACGTACTTTTTGTTAATTTCTAATAGGTTATTTACAATAGTAGAAATCACAGTCGTTTTTCCAGTTCCAGCATATCCTTTAAGTACAAAAATAGTGTCATTGTGCGTATCCGTTAAAAAAATGGCGATTTTTTGAAAAAAAATATCCTGATTGTATGTAGGAGCAAAAGGAAACTGTTTTCGTAAAAGGCTATAGAACAAGGAAGAATTCATCTGGGCTTTGTTATTGTAAAATGAACTTCAAATATAAGGATGAAATTCCGGTGAATCACATTAAATCCCATTAGAATCAAAAAAAATTGTAAGTTTGCAATTGCATTTAATCGATTCAAAATTCCATATTTAGATTGGGTTTCAAAAAAGTTTATGTCTACACAAAATACGAATATTACCGAAAAGAAATATAAAAAACTGTCTATTCAAGTTTCCTTGACTGGACTTTCTTTTTGTTGTTTTGATACATTAAACAATACCATAACTTCTTTTAATGAAGTTCATTTTGACAGTTTCCATAAAGGAATACAAATTGAAGATTTATTTTCGAATGCTTTTCAGGAATATCCTGAATTGAATGACAGCTATGATGATGTGCTCATTATACACAACAACAATCTTTCCACATTTGTTCCTGAACCCTTATTCGATGAGAATTTTATAGGTAGTTATTTACAGTATAATACAAAAGTTTTTAAAACTGATTTTTTCGCTTTCGATGAAATTAGCAATTATCAAATCAACTGTGTCTATATTCCTTATGTGAATATGAATAATTTTTTTATTGACAAATTTGGTGCTTTTGATTATAAGCATGCGAATAGTATTTTGATCACTACCCTTTTGGATGCATCCAAAAATATTGACGATAAAAAAATGACCGTTCATTTTAATAAAGGCCATTTTGAAATTATTGTTATTCAAAATCAAAAGATGTTATTATTCAACTCCTTTGATTACCAAACACCCGAAGATTTTATTTATTACGTTTTATTTACTGCAGAACAATTGAATATGAATCCAGAAAAATTCTTATTGGAATTAATAGGAGATATTGATACAGAAAGTGAATTTTTCAAAATAGCATATAAATATATCCGCAACGTTGCTTTAGTAGACGTTGAGGCTTTACGATGGAACAATTATTTTTCTGAGGCCGAAAACAGAAATCATTATATACTTTTCAACTCATGAGAATCATTTCAGGAAAATACAAAGGAAGACGCATAAATCCACCAAAAGGATTACCCGTTCGCCCTACAACCGATATGTCTAAGGAAGCTTTATTCAATGTTTTAAATAACCATTTTAGTTTTGAAGGATTGAAAGTATTGGACTTATTCGCTGGAACAGGTAATATAAGCTACGAATTTGCTTCTAGAGGAAGTTCCCCAATTACCTCAGTTGACGGGGATTTTGGTTGCGTGAAATTCATTAAACAAACAGCCGCTGAATACGATTTTAATATTGCAGCTACGAAAAGTGATGTCTTTAAATTTTTAGAAAGAAACAATGCCACTTTTGATATTATTTTTGCCGATCCACCTTATGCTTTAGACCAAGCTACATTCGATAGAATTGTGCTGCTTGTTTTTGAAAAAAACAGTTTGAATCAAGACGGAATGATGGTTATTGAGCATTCAAAATATACTAAACTAGATCATCTAATTCATTTTTCATTTAAGAAAAGTTATGGCGGATCTATTTTCAGTTTCTTCGAATTACCATCATCTGACGAGGAGTTAGACGAGGATTTATTTGAAAACGACGGGGAAGAAGAATAATCAGATAAGATTTACAAAAAGAAAATGCCTTGCAATTGCAAGGCATTTTCTTTTTTAGTATAGGAAAAAAAATCTTAAATATTAAAATCTAAAACTACCGATAATTTATCTAAAACCATTTTATAATTTGGTGTTTCTACTTCATATTTCAATCCTTGTTCCACTACAAATTGAGTCAAAGATGCCAATTCAAATTTACGTCCAGCCAATACATCACGATGCATCGAAGACGTAGCGCTATGTGGTGTTTTTTCTAATTTTAAAATAGTTTGCATAATAATGTCATTAGGTAATTCCAATCCTTTAACAGCGGCAATCAGCGTGATTTCATTGAGAAGACCAACATATAATTTTCGGCTAGAATCGGTACTTAGAATTTCACCTACATTTTGGTTCAAATAAGAAGTAGCTGATGCTAATGCGGATATGAAAATAAATTTTTCCCAAACCGTTTCTTCAATGTTGTCTACTAAATAACTCTCTATCGTTGCCTTTTTAAAAATGGATTGTAAGGCTTTCAGTTTAGAAATAGAGGCTGTTCTAGATCCAAAAAATAATTTTTCGTACGCCCCTATTTTTGTAATTTCACCAGGAGCATTAATCATCGAAACGATATAAACACAACCTTCTAAAACAACATTATCAGGATAAAGGATACTAATTCTTTCTGGCGCATCAACACCATTGTACAAAGGTAGAAAAACGGTGTTTTTTGTAATGCACTTTTGAAGCGCAAGAAGACTCTCTTCAATATCATACGTTTTTGTAGCACAAATGAGGTAATCTAATTTTCCTATTATTGCAGGATCATTAGATACTATGCTTGGAAAAACAATCATTTCATTGTCATCCGAAACAATTTTTAAGCCAGATCGCGCTATAGCTTTTTGAGTTTCCCCGCGTGCGATAAATACAATCTCAATTTGATCTGATTCAGCATAGGCTTTCGCCAAAAGTCCACCAAAATAGCCACCTACTCCACCCAAACCTAATATACCTATTCTTGTTTTCATAACCACTATTTAAAAAATTAAACCATTAAGAAATTTAGAAATCAAGTCTTTAGACTTAATATAACTGAATTTCTTAATGGTTCTCTTTTAGATTTCACAATCTTTGATTTATTAAATCTTTTAATAAAAATAACAGACCTATAAGCCGGATTCTGTATCCCGATAAATCGGGACCCTTATCATTTATCTAGATCTCGCATTACTACGAGACTCAAGCTATCTACCCTTCAACAACGGACGAGAAGCCCTTAAATGCTGATATACTTGATATTTCACCGCATAGAGTTTACCTGGTTTCACTACAGCATTACCTGTACATACTTTCTGTTGCACTTGTCCTAATCCGATTACTCGAACCGACGGGTATTACCCGCTATGCTTCTCTAAGGTGTCCGGACTTTCCTCCCTTCCGAAAAATCGGAACGACGATAAGGCGGTCTGCTGGGCAAATTTACATTTTTTTATTCATGCTTTGCTATTTTAGAATCGTTACTTTAACAACACTTTTGCAATTTCTTAATTATAAAACAGTTACCTTTAAGTTGAAAAAATTCTAATATCATGAAACCAACCTATCATTATTCGACCGTTTCTGAAGCTTTAGATAATTTGAATGAAATGGGGTTTACTTATGACTTTAATATTCATGAGGATGCTATTGCAAAAAAACCTCATAATTACGAAATCAAACACATCTACCGCTATGAAGGAGATTCGGATCCTGGAGACGAAGCTGTGGTTTACGGCATTAAATCCACTTCAGGAAAAAAAGGGGTATTTGTTGCTGGATTTTCCGCAAATTCTGATAGCAAAGTGGCACAAATATTATCAAAATTATGTGTTGATGAAAATGATCAACAATGCAGGATTTAACTATGAAAAATATTCTAAAAAATAAATTAAGATAAAAATATGAAAAATATGTACCATTATGCTTCTGTTTCAAAAGCTTTAAATGAATTAAATGAAAAAGGATTTACCTATGATTTTAATATCCATGAGGAGGAAATTGTAAAAAATCCAAATCAACATGAAATTATTCACATTTACCGCTATGAAGGAGATTCAAATCCTGATGATGAAGCTATAGTATATGGTATTAAATCTCAATCAGGTACAAAAGGAGTATATGTATCTGGATTTTCAGCCAATTCTGTTAGCGAGGCCGCCCAAATATTAATAAAACTAACAATCGTGAATAAAAATAAATAAGTTTCTTAAATCATTTCCTACTTATAATTTTTCAACTATTCGTCCCCAAATAATTATTTTTTTCAAAGCTATATTTCAAACTAGATTTAATCGAATTTTGATGATACTTACAGAGATAATAATTAATCGAATTAAAAATGAGGGTCCATTATCCTTTCGGGATTTTATGGAGATGGCTTTGTATTTTCCAGAATTAGGTTATTACAATTCAAAGAAAAATAAAATTGGACAAGACGGAGATTTTTATACCAGTGCAAATCTTTCTGAATCTTTTGGTGCAATGATAGGCCGGCAAATAGAAGAAATGTGGGAAATACTGGATAGAAAGCCCTTTAAAATTATTGAATACGGAGCAGGAACGGGGCTTTTATGTCGGGATATTTTACATTATTTAAAAAACAACACCAAATTATACAAACACTTAAGCTATTGCATAATAGAAAAAAGTGAGAGCATGCGTGCTGTTGAAAAGAAATATTTAATTGAAAAAGTAACTTGGCACAATTCTATAAAAACAATTCCAGATATAAATGGCTGTATCTTATCCAATGAAGTTATTGATAATTTTTCAGTTCATCAAGTAATAATGGACGAAGAACTTAAAGAAGTATTTGTAGATTATGACAATGGATTTATCGAAGTGCTACAGCCAGCTAAAAAGGAGCTTAAAGAGTACCTAAAAACTTTAAAAGTAGTACTTCCAAAAGGATATCGAACAGAAATTAATCTGGAGGCAATAGCATGGATAAAGGAAGTTTCACAATTTCTAAATAAAGGATATATTATTACAATTGATTATGGCTCTTTCTCTTCTGATCTATATCGAAATGCGAGAAGCAGTGGCACATTATTATGCTATAACAAACATCAAAAAAATGAAAATCCATACCAACTTATAGGTTATCAAGATATTACGTCACATACTAATTTTTCGGCACTTGGCCGTTGGGGTTTAAAATATGGAATTAATTATTGTGGAATGATTGATCAAACCAATTTTTTAAGAGCACTTGGCATTAAAGAATACCAAAACAGAGCCTTAAACAATCCCTTATGTAAAAGTCAAGTAAAAATTCATGAATCCTATATTAATTACGGATTATTGATGGCGATGGGAATGAAATTTAAAGTATTAATTCAACAAAAAGGAATAAACCAAAACTCTTTATCAGGATTAAAATTTGCAAAAACTTCAGTAATTAAAACTATTGAATAAGTCCCTTTTTCATAATCTATATTTAATTTTGAATTAAGTAAATTATCCTTTTCATAATATAATCGCATTACCTATATTTGCTATCGAATAAAATTTATATGGAACAATTTGTAGTATCGGCTCGTAAATATCGTCCACAAACATTTAATGATGTTGTTGGACAAAAAGCCATTACCAATACACTATTGAATGCCATAGAAAGCAATCATCTAGCCTCTGCTCTTTTATTTACTGGACCTCGTGGTGTTGGTAAAACTACTTGTGCTAGAATCCTCGCTCGAAAAATAAATCAACCTGGTTATGATGACCCAAATGAAGATTTTGCTTTTAATGTCTTCGAATTGGATGCTGCTTCAAATAACTCTGTTGATGATATTAGAAATTTAATTGACCAAGTTCGCATTCCCCCACAAACTGGGAAATATAAAGTTTATATTATTGATGAGGTGCACATGTTATCATCAGCTGCATTTAATGCTTTCTTAAAAACATTAGAAGAGCCACCAAAGCACGCTATTTTTATTTTGGCAACTACTGAAAAACATAAAATTATTCCAACGATTTTATCGCGTTGTCAAATATTTGATTTCAAAAGAATAACAGTAAAAGATGCTAAAGAACATCTTGCAGAAGTAGCTACGAATCAAGGTGTCGTTTACGAAGACGATGCATTACATATCATCGCTCAAAAAGCAGATGGCGCCATGCGTGATGCTTTGTCTATTTTTGACAGAGTAGTTTCTTATTGTGGTGCAAACTTAACTCGTCAAGCAGTTACTGAAAATTTAAATGTTCTTGACTACGAAACTTATATTACAGTTACTGATTTAATACTTGAAAATAAAATTCCTGATTTACTAATGGCGTTCAATGAAATTCTTTCAAAAGGATTTGATAGCCATCATTTTGTATCTGGATTAGCTTCTCATTTTAGAGATTTATTAGTAAGCAAAAACCCATCAACTCTATCGTTATTAGAAGTAGGTGAACAAGCTCAAAAAATGTACGGTTTACAGGCTAAAAAATGCAGTCAAGACTTTTTATTAAAAGGAATTGCTATTGCAAATGACTGTGATTTAAAATACAAGCTAAGTCAAAATCAACGCTTACTTGTAGAACTTTGTTTGATGCAACTAGCCTCTATCACTTTTGATGGAGAAAAAAAAAAGTTGAGTCCTTTATAATTCCGCCAACTTATTTTAGAAAAAATGATTATTCGATAGCTGATAATACTAAAGCTACTGAACCAGTTAAAACAGCTGAAATTCCTGTTACGAATACAATTGAAGTTGCAGTAAGCACAGAACCAGAAAATATTATTTCTCCAAGTTCTTCTACAAGAATTATTGAATCAAATTCAGATGAACCAAAAATTTCAGCCTTTTCACTATCTAGTATTCGAGCCAAAAAAGCTTTAGAAGAAAGCAGTAAGTCCTTTTTAAAAGAGTCAGTGCATTTACCTACAGAAACTTTCACTGAAACAGAAATGTTAATTCAATGGACAAAATACGCCAAACGACTGGGTGACAAAGGATTTAAAATAATGGAATCAATATTACTTATCAATGACCCCGTTTTGAATGGATCCACTACAATACATTTTGAATTACCAAATGAAGGTTCGAAATTAGATTTTGAAAGTGAGAAAAATGGACTCTTAGGGTATTTAAGAAGTCATTTACACAATCATGACCTATCTATAGAAGTGATAGTTAATGAAAGTATTACTAGTAATAAAAGCTTTAACGATCAAGATCGTTACAATAGGTTACATGAAATAAATCCTAATATAGAACTACTAAGAACTACTTTTGGTTTGGATTTAAATGCCTAATTTATTTTATTAAACTCTTTTCAATACGAGTATCAGGTACTAACCAAATAAATGCCACAATTAAATAAATCACTCCCGAAATCCATTGGTTAAAAAAGGAAATAATAATTCCCAAAATATATAAAACGATTGACAACTTTCCTTTTAGGTCATTTTTAGTAGCTTTCCCTACTAAAGAATCTACTCCTTCCGTCTTTACAATACACGTTTGCAATAGATTAAAAGCTATTGCTGAAAACATTAGAATAATCCCGTATAAGGTCATTGTTGACTTAGAAAAATAATTTTCTCCCATCCAAGCTGTTGAAAATGGAATTAAGGACAACCAAAAAAGTAAATGTAAATTTGCCCATAACATTTTACCGTTAACTTTTGTAAGCCCTTGAAGTAAATGATGGTGATTGTTCCAATAAATACCTATATATAAAAAACTTAAAACATAACTTAAAAATTTTGGATAAACAGAGATTAAATCCTGAAATTCTTTTCCTTCAGGTGCTTTGATTTCTAAAATCATAATAGTAATGATAATTGCTAAAACACCGTCACTAAAAGCTTCTAATCTATTTTTATTCATATTTTAGTTATATTTTTTCATAATACATTGCTTTTACAATTCCATCTGAAAGTCCAATTTTAGGCACATAAATCTGTCTTGCCCCACTCCACTTCATTGCATTAAGATAAATTCTAACTGCAGGAATAATTACATCAGCACGATCAGGGTTTAAACCTAATTCAGAAATTCTTTGCTCATAAGTTAATGAATTCAAAAAAGCATATTGAGAATTTATATAAATGTATGATAAAGGTTTCTCTTGCGTTTTACCCGACATTTTAAATAATTTATTGATATTCCCACCAGATCCAATAAGAGTTACTTCCTCATAATCAGCCGTATTTGTTCTAATCCATTTTTCAATTTCTTCCCAAACAACATCACAAACCATATTATTTAATAACCGAACAGTACCAGCCTTAAATGATCTGGAATTTACCATCTTACCATTAGAAAATAACGTGAATTCAGTACTTCCACCACCAACATCAACAAAAAGATACGTTTGATCCGTTTTTAATAAGTGATGTAAATCTGTCGATGCTATAATTGCGGCTTCTTTTTTACCATCAATAATTTCAATATTAATATCTGCTTTTTCTTTAATAACTTCTACCACTTCTTTTCCATTATAAGCTTCTCTCATTGCTGATGTGGCAAACGCTTTATAAGACTGCACCTTATGCACTTTCATTAAAAGATTAAATGCCTTCATTGCATCACACATCCTTTCGATATTCTCTTCGGAAATTTCACCAACTGTAAAAGCATCTTGTCCTAAACGAATTGGCACACGAACTAATGAGCTCTTATTAAATTGAGCTTCTTTACCCTCTTGTTCAACAATATTAACAATCAATAATCGCATGGCATTTGATCCAATATCGATTGCAGCATATTTTTTTATCTTAATCATTCTCTCTTATGAATTTTTATTTTTCAAAACGGTACTAAAAAAGTAATTTATTAAAATGTCTCTTCTAATAAATCTACTTTTCTTTGGTAGTATTTATACGTTTCAATTTGTGCTCTAAATATTGGGGCACCATTTCTTTCTCTATATTTATTATCTAATTTATCAGAATGGTAGCGCGCTTTTACATTTCCTTTCCAACCTAAATCAAAATTATCAATCAATTCATTTTTAATTTCTTGATCATAAATTGGGCAAGTTACTTCGACCCTACCGTCTAAATTTCGTGTCATAAAATCAGCTGAAGATATATAAACCTCCGTTTGCCCTCCATTACCAAAAATATAAATTCTAGAATGTTCTAAATAATTATCAACAATACTAATCGCTTCAATATTAGCACTCATTCCTTTAACACCAGGTATTAAAGAACAAATTCCTCTGACTTCTAGTTGAATTTTCACTCCTGCATTACTTGCTTCATATAGTTTATCAATCATTCCAAAATCAGACAAACTATTCATTTTTAGCTTTATATATGTTTTTCTCCCAGCGAGAGCATGGGAAATTTCTCTATCTATTAATTTATAAAATCGAGTACGTGTGTAATGCGGTGAAACAATAAGATGCTTATAACGATGAATTCTATAATTGATGTCAAAAAATTCAAATACTTTCGAAATATCTTTCAAAATTTGTTGATGACTCGTGAATAAAGTTACATCAGTATAAACTTTAGCAGTTGACTCGTTAAAATTTCCAGTTGAAATAAACCCATATCGTTTTGTTTTTCCTTTTTCGTTTCTTTCGATCACGCAGATTTTGCTGTGTACTTTCAGTCCTTTAATTCCAAAAATAAGATTGATTCCTTCCTGTTGCATTTGCTCTGCGTAGGAAATATTAGAAGCCTCGTCAAAGCGAGCTTGCAACTCAATTTGTACTGTTACTTTCTTTCCATTTTTTGCAGCATTAATAAGAGAGCTAATAATTTGAGAATTTTTAGCCAGTCGGTAAAGTGTAATTTTAATAGAGGTAACTTTAGGATCTAGCGCCGCTTCTCTCAAAAATTTTGTGAGATATGAAAAAGATTGATAAGGTGCATTTAGCAAATAATCTTTTTTACTTATTTTTTCTAATATACTTCCTTCTATGCTTAATCCCGGAATAGGTAAAGGAACATTTGTTTTGTATAATAAATCAAATCTTCCAAGGTTTGGAAAATTCATATAATCCCTTCTATTATGGTATCTTCCTCCTGGTATAATACTATCAGTGGAAACAATTTTCATTTTATCTAAAAAAAACTGTAAGGTATCTTTTTCTATTAATTGATCATAAATAAAACGAACTGGTTCACCAATTCTTCTGTCTTTTACACTAGTTGAAATTTTCTCTAACATACTTTTACTCAAGTCACTATCAATATCCAATTGTGCATCTCGACTGATTTTTATCATATGAGCTGATACACTCTCATAATCAAAAATGTTAAAAATACTTTTTAAATTATGTCGAATGACATCATCAATTAAAATAACATATTGTTTTTCATCGTTTGAAGGTAAAACAACGAAGCGATTCATTGTTTTTGGAATTTCGATAATTGCATAACGAACTTCCGCATCTGTATTCATTACTAATTTTATAGCCAAATAACCTAAATTATCTTTCAACAATGGAAATTCAGCTAAATCATTTAAAATAATAGTTACTAACTCAGGACTCAACTTTTGAATAAAAAAATCTTTTAGAAATATCTCCTGTTCAACTGAAATTTCATTTTCATTTATAATAAAAATGTTTTCATTTTCAAGTTCATTTTCGATTCCTTTAAGTATAAGTAGACTTTCTGTTTGATGTTCAATTACTATTTCAGTAATATCTTTTACTAATTGTTGAGCTGAGATACCTCCAAGAATTTTTTCTCCAGATTTGCCAGAAAGACTCAATCTTCGTATTGCTGCAAATCGAACTCTAAAAAATTCGTCTAAATTATTGGAAAAAATTCCTAAAAATCGCAATCTATCTAAAAGTGGTACTGAATCGTCTGCTGCTTCTTGTAGTACTCTGGCATTAAAAGCTAACCAACTTTTTTCTCTATCTATATATTTTTGATCTAACACTATATTAATTTTATTTTAAATCTTTTGGAGCTATTATTTTTTTCGTTTTACCTTTTTTTATTTTTTCCCAATAATCTGTATCAAATTGCAAAGATACAAAACCTGCTGTAGGAACATTATCTATAAAAACATCCCCAAATTTATTAACAAAATTTGTAATTGCGGCATTATGTCCAAAAAGAATCAAACTATCATAAGAATTACTGCAAGATTTAACTATTTTTTCTAATTGTCTTTCATCAAAAGTGTATAGTGTATCTTTATATACAATACTTTCCATAGGATATAATACGTTTTGAGCAAAAATTACAGCGGTATCTGATGCCCGTTTTGCTATACTACTCCAAATGATAAATGTTTTGGGCAAGTCGTTAATTATATTTAAAGATACCAAATGGGCATCTTTGTAACCCCTTTGATCTAATGGTCTATCGATATCTTTTAGAGGTGCATCCCAATTTGATTTAGCATGTCTTATTAATATTAGATTTTTCATATTCTCAATCTTTCTGATTAATTTCTTAAATATTTTAACCGAAATAGAAAGATACAATATATATAGTTATTAAACATTATTCCTTTTAAAATATTCTTAAAATCACTTTTGTATTAAAAAAAAACAAGTAATCACAATTAACTCACATAAAAATTAACATAAAATTTAGATTAATTACAGATAAACCTTTGAAAACAGTTGTTTTTTAACTTTTTATTTGCTAAAAAAGCGTCATTTAACGAGTTTTTAAGCTATTCGAAGAGAAAATTAAAAAAAATAATTTAATGTAATTAGTTTAGCTCTATCTAATTACGAATGCGAATATTATTTTGTCCTAATTGAAGCTTTATAAACCTATATAAAATTGATCCTATGAAAACAATTTTACCCAATTCAAAATTAAAACAGTTTATCATTTTTGTTTTACTTATTCTATCTCTATTTATTTCAAATTGTTACGCTCAAAATTCCTATGATGGAAATTATTGTCCAGGTCCTGGAGCTGTTGGTGATGAATACGGTACAGGAACGGTGTTTAGCGCACTATTATCGACTTCTCCGTCTTCAACCTGTCAGGTTGGAACAATTAGAGCTAAAGTTGACACTCAAACTGAAGTATTAAGATTGGGAATGAATATCGGTAATAGTGGTGCAGCTCTTTTTAGATTGTATTTAGACACAGATAATAACAGCGCAACTGGATTAACTTCTGATACTTTTGGAGGAAGCATATCCGTAGCAGGAGCCGAATATGTTATAGAAATTAATTCTAATGCTAGCTCTTTTACATTATATAAATGGGACATTTTAACTCAACAATTAATCTTAGCAGATATTACTACTGGACTTGCTGCTAAAAGCGGTACTATTTGTACTAGTGGTGCTTCATTTCTAGAATTTAATATCCCTTTTGGAAGTCTTGGTATTAATATTTGCAATGCTACTCCTGGAATAATAAATATTACAAAATTAGCATCAGTTAGTGGTAACTCTGCTTCTTCAAAAAGATGTGTTGATACTCCTCTAACATTTGGTATTCCTCTAAAAGGTTCGGTGGGTCCTAATTCAACTGTATGCTATGGTGCAAATAGTACAACTCTAACAATTAGTGGTCTTCCTAGTAATGCAACTATTATTAATTGGGAATCATCAGTAAGTCCATTTACATCGTGGACTAATATAGGTAACATGTCAACTACTTATACTGCAACTAACTTATATGTAACTACGAAATACAGAGCCTTGTTTTCAAGTTCTGGCTTATGTAGTGGGTCTAGTATTTCAACCGTAGAAGCAACTGTAACAGTTCGCCCTGCCATAGTTGCAACTCTCAGTTCTCAAGTAAATGTCTCTTGTTTTGGTGGTAACGATGGTTCTGTTGTCATTACTCCTGCTGGAGGAACGGCTGGATACACCATCACGCCCGCTCAAACAGGATTGACTGCTGGTTTACATACCTTCACTGTGACGGATGCTAAAGGATGTCAAACTACAATTGATGTAACGATTACTGAGCCTGCTGTAGCTTTAAGTGCAACAGCCGGAACGCAAGTAAATGTGTCTTGTTTTGGTGGTAACGATGGGTCTGTTGTCATTACTCCTGCTGGAGGAACGGCTGGATACACCATCACACCTGCTCAAACAGGATTGACTGCTGGTTTAAAAACTTTTACCGTAACCGATGCTAAAGGATGTCAAACTACAGTTGATGTAACCATTACTGAGCCTGCTGTAGCTTTAAGCGCAACAGCCGGAACACAAGTAAATGTGTCTTGTTTTGGTGGTAACGATGGGTCTGTTGTCATTACTCCTGCTGGAGGAACGGCTGGATACACCATCACACCTGCTCAAACAGGATTGACTGCTGGTTTAAAAACTTTTACCGTAACGGATGCTAAAGGATGTCAAACTACTGTTCAGGTTACTATTACTGAACCTGCTGTAGCTTTAAGTGCAACGGCCGGAACACAAATAAATGTCTCTTGTTTTGGTGGTAACGATGGGTCTGTTGTCATTACTCCTGCTGGGGGAACGGCTGGATATACCATCACACCTGCTCAAACAGGATTGACTGCTGGTTTAAAAACTTTTACCGTAACCGATGCTAAAGGATGTCAAACTACAATTGATGTAACGATTACTGAGCCTGCTGTAGCTTTAAGCGCAACAGCCGGAACACAAATAAATGTCTCTTGTTTTGGTGGTAACGATGGGTCTGTTGTCATTACTCCTGCTGGAGGAACGGCTGGATATACCATCACACCTGCTCAAACAGGATTGACTGCTGGTTTGAAAACTTTTACCGTAACGGATGCTAAAGGATGTCAAACTACAATTGATGTAACCATTACTGAGCCTGCTGTAGCTTTAAGTGCAACAGCCGGAACACAAGTAAATGTGTCTTGTTTTGGTGGTAACGATGGGTCTGTTGTCATTACTCCTGCTGGGGGAACGGCTGGATACACTATCACGCCTGCTCAAACAGGATTGACTGCTGGTTTAAAAACTTTTACCGTAACCGATGCTAAAGGATGTCAAACTACAATTGATGTAACGATTACTGAGCCTGCTCTAGCTTTAAGCGCAACAGCCGGAACACAAGTAAATGTGTCTTGTTTTGGTGGTAACGATGGGTCTGTTGTCATTACTCCTGCTGGAGGAACGGCTGGATACACCATCACGCCCGCTCAAACAGGATTGACTGCTGGTTTAAAAACTTTTACCGTAACCGATGCTAAAGGATGTCAAACTACAATTGATGTAACGATTACTGAGCCTGCTGTAGCTTTAAGTGCAACAGCCGGAACACAAGTAAATGTGTCTTGTTTTGGTGGTAACGATGGGTCTGTTGTCATTACTCCTGCTGGAGGAACGGCTGGATATACCATCACACCTGCTCAAACAGGATTGACTGCTGGTTTGAAAACTTTTACCGTAACCGATGCTAAAGGATGTCAAACTACAATTGATGTAACGATTACTGAGCCTGCTCTAGCTTTAAGTGCAACAGCCGGAACACAAGTAAATGTGTCTTGTTTTGGTGGTAACGATGGGTCTGTTGTCATTACTCCTGCTGGAGGAACGGCTGGATACACCATCACACCTGCTCAAACAGGATTGACTGCTGGTTTAAAAACTTTTACCGTAACGGATGCTAAAGGATGTCAAACTACAATTGATGTAACGATTACTGAGCCTGCTCTAGCTTTAAGTGCAACAGCCGGAACACAAGTAAATGTGTCTTGTTTTGGTGGTAACGATGGGTCTGTTGTCATTACTCCTGCTGGAGGAACGGCTGGATACACCATCACACCTGCTCAAACAGGATTGACTGCTGGTTTACATACGTTCACCGTAACCGATGCTAAAGGATGTCAAACTACAGTTGATGTAACCATTACTGAGCCTGCTCTAGCTTTAAGTGCAACAGCCGGAACACAAGTAAATGTGTCTTGTTTTGGTGGTAACGATGGGTCTGTTGTCATTACTCCTGCTGGAGGAACGGCTGGATACACTATCACGCCTGCTCAAACAGGATTGACTGCTGGTTTAAAAACTTTTACCGTAACCGATGCTAAAGGATGTCAAACTACAATTGATGTAACGATTACTGAGCCTGCTCTAGCTTTAAGTGCAACAGCCGGAACACAAGTAAATGTGTCTTGTTTTGGTGGTAACGATGGGTCTGTTGTCATTACTCCTGCTGGAGGAACGGCTGGATACACCATCACACCTGCTCAAACAGGATTGACTGCTGGTTTAAAAACTTTTACCGTAACGGATGCTAAAGGATGTCAAACTACAATTGATGTAACGATTACTGAGCCTGCTCTAGCTTTAAGTGCAACAGCCGGAACACAAGTAAATGTGTCTTGTTTTGGTGGTAACGATGGGTCTGTTGTCATTACTCCTGCTGGAGGAACGGCTGGATATACCATCACACCTGCTCAAACAGGATTGACTGCTGGTTTGAAAACTTTTACCGTAACCGATGCTAAAGGATGTCAAACTACAATTGATGTAACGATTACTGAGCCTGCTGTAGCTTTAAGTGCAACAGCCGGAACGCAAATAAATGTGTCTTGTTTTGGTGGTAACGATGGGTCTGTTGTCATTACTCCTGCTGGAGGAACGGCTGGATACACCATCACACCCGCTCAAACAGGATTGACTGCTGGTTTAAAAACTTTTACCGTAACCGATGCTAAAGGATGTCAAACTACAATTGATGTAACGATTACTGAGCCTGCTCTAGCTTTAAGTGCAACAGCCGGAACACAAGTAAATGTGTCTTGTTTTGGTGGTAACGATGGGTCTGTTGTCATTACTCCTGCTGGAGGAACGGCTGGATACACCATCACACCTGCTCAAACAGGATTGACTGCTGGTTTAAAAACTTTTACCGTAACGGATGCTAAAGGATGTCAAACTACAGTTGATGTAACCATTACTGAGCCTGCTCTAGCTTTAAGTGCAACAGCCGGAACACAAGTAAATGTGTCTTGTTTTGGTGGTAACGATGGGTCTGTTGTCATTACTCCTGCTGGAGGAACGGCTGGATACACCATCACACCTGCTCAAACAGGATTGACTGCTGGTTTACATACGTTCACCGTAACCGATGCTAAAGGATGTCAAACTACAGTTGATGTAACCATTACTGAGCCTGCTCTAGCTTTAAGTGCAACAGCCGGAACACAAGTAAATGTGTCTTGTTTTGGTGGTAACGATGGGTCTGTTGTCATTACTCCTGCTGGAGGAACGGCTGGATACACCATCACGCCCGCTCAAACAGGATTGACTGCTGGTTTAAAAACTTTTACCGTAACCGATGCTAAAGGATGTCAAACTACAGTTGATGTAACCATTACTGAGCCTGCTGTAGCTTTAAGCGCAACAGCCGGAACACAAGTAAATGTGTCTTGTTTTGGTGGTAACGATGGGTCTGTTGTCATTACTCCTGCTGGAGGAACGGCTGGATACACCATCACACCTGCTCAAACAGGATTGACTGCTGGTTTAAAAACTTTTACCGTAACCGATGCTAAAGGATGTCAAACTACTGTTCAGGTTACTATTACTGAACCTGCTGTAGCTTTAAGTGCAACGGCCGGAACACAAATAAATGTCTCTTGTTTTGGTGGTAACGATGGGTCTGTTGTCATTACTCCTGCTGGAGGAACGGCTGGATATACCATCACACCTGCTCAAACAGGATTGACTGCTGGTTTGAAAACTTTTACCGTAACGGATGCTAAAGGATGTCAAACTACAATTGATGTAACCATTACTGAGCCTGCTGTAGCTTTAAGTGCAACAGCCGGAACACAAGTAAATGTGTCTTGTTTTGGTGGTAACGATGGGTCTGTTGTCATTACTCCTGCTGGGGGAACGGCTGGATACACTATCACGCCTGCTCAAACAGGATTGACTGCTGGTTTAAAAACTTTTACCGTAACCGATGCTAAAGGATGTCAAACTACAATTGATGTAACGATTACTGAGCCTGCTCTAGCTTTAAGCGCAACAGCCGGAACACAAGTAAATGTGTCTTGTTTTGGTGGTAACGATGGGTCTGTTGTCATTACTCCTGCTGGAGGAACGGCTGGATACACCATCACGCCCGCTCAAACAGGATTGACTGCTGGTTTAAAAACTTTTACCGTAACCGATGCTAAAGGATGTCAAACTACAATTGATGTAACGATTACTGAGCCTGCTGTAGCTTTAAGTGCAACAGCCGGAACACAAGTAAATGTGTCTTGTTTTGGTGGTAACGATGGGTCTGTTGTCATTACTCCTGCTGGAGGAACGGCTGGATATACCATCACACCTGCTCAAACAGGATTGACTGCTGGTTTGAAAACTTTTACCGTAACCGATGCTAAAGGATGTCAAACTACAATTGATGTAACGATTACTGAGCCTGCTGTAGCTTTAAGTGCAACAGCCGGAACGCAAATAAATGTGTCTTGTTTTGGTGGTAACGATGGGTCTGTTGTCATTACTCCTGCTGGAGGAACGGCTGGATACACCATCACACCTGCTCAAACAGGATTGACTGCTGGTTTAAAAACTTTTACCGTAACCGATGCTAAAGGATGTCAAACTACAATTGATGTAACGATTACTGAGCCTGCTCTAGCTTTAAGTGCAACAGCCGGAACACAAGTAAATGTGTCTTGTTTTGGTGGTAACGATGGGTCTGTTGTCATTACTCCTGCTGGAGGAACGGCTGGATACACCATCACACCTGCTCAAACAGGATTGACTGCTGGTTTAAAAACTTTTACCGTAACCGATGCTAAAGGATGTCAAACTACAATTGATGTAACCATTACTGAGCCTGCTCTAGCTTTAAGTGCAACAGCCGGAACACAAGTAAATGTGTCTTGTTTTGGTGGTAACGATGGGTCTGTTGTCATTACTCCTGCTGGGGGAACGGCTGGATACACTATCACGCCTGCTCAAACAGGATTGACTGCTGGTTTACATACGTTCACCGTAACCGATGCTAAAGGATGTCAAACTACAGTTGATGTAACCATTACTGAGCCTGCTCTAGCTTTAAGTGCAACAGCCGGAACACAAGTAAATGTGTCTTGTTTTGGTGGTAACGATGGGTCTGTTGTCATTACTCCTGCTGGGGGAACGGCTGGATACACTATCACGCCTGCTCAAACAGGATTGACTGCTGGTTTAAAAACTTTTACCGTAACGGATGCTAAAGGATGTCAAACTACAATTGATGTAACGATTACTGAGCCTGCTCTAGCTTTAAGCGCAACGGCCGGAACACAAGTAAATGTGTCTTGTTTTGGTGGTAACGATGGGTCTGTTGTCATTACTCCTGCTGGAGGAACGGCTGGATACACCATCACGCCCGCTCAAACAGGATTGACTGCTGGTTTAAAAACTTTTACCGTAACGGATGCTAAAGGATGTCAAACTACTGTTCAGGTTACTATTACTGAACCTGCTGTAGCTTTAAGTGCAACGGCCGGAACACAAATAAATGTCTCTTGTTTTGGTGGTAACGATGGGTCTGTTGTCATTACTCCTGCTGGGGGAACGGCTGGATATACCATCACACCTGCTCAAACAGGATTGACTGCTGGTTTAAAAACTTTTACCGTAACCGATGCTAAAGGATGTCAAACTACTGTTCAGGTTACTATTACTGAACCTGCTGTAGCTTTAAGCGCAACAGCCGGAACACAAGTAAATGTCTCTTGTTTTGGTGGTAACGATGGTTCTGTTGTCATTACTCCTGCTGGAGGAACGGCTGGATATACCATCACACCTGCTCAAACAGGATTGACTGCTGGTTTAAAAACTTTTACCGTAACCGATGCTAAAGGATGTCAAACTACAATTGATGTAACCATTACTGAGCCTGCTGTAGCTTTAAGTGCAACAGCCGGAACACAAGTAAATGTGTCTTGTTTTGGTGGTAACGATGGGTCTGTTGTCATTACTCCTGCTGGGGGAACGGCTGGATACACTATCACGCCTGCTCAAACAGGATTGACTGCTGGTTTAAAAACTTTTACCGTAACGGATGCTAAAGGATGTCAAACTACTGTTCAGGTTACTATTACTGAGCCTGCTCTAGCTTTAAGCGCAACAGCCGGAACACAAGTAAATGTGTCTTGTTTTGGTGGTAACGATGGGTCTGTTGTCATTACTCCTGCTGGAGGAACGGCTGGATACACCATCACGCCCGCTCAAACAGGATTGACTGCTGGTTTAAAAACTTTTACCGTAACCGATGCTAAAGGATGTCAAACTACAATTGATGTAACGATTACTGAGCCTGCTCTAGCTTTAAGTGCAACAGCCGGAACACAAGTAAATGTGTCTTGTTTTGGTGGTAACGATGGGTCTGTTGTCATTACTCCTGCTGGAGGAACGGCTGGATACACCATCACACCTGCTCAAACAGGATTGACTGCTGGTTTAAAAACTTTTACCGTAACGGATGCTAAAGGATGTCAAACTACTGTTCAGGTTACTATTACTGAACCTGCTGTAGCTTTAAGTGCAACGGCCGGAACACAAATAAATGTCTCTTGTTTTGGTGGTAACGATGGGTCTGTTGTCATTACTCCTGCTGGAGGAACGGCTGGATATACCATCACACCTGCTCAAACAGGATTGACTGCTGGTTTAAAAACTTTTACCGTAACCGATGCTAAAGGATGTCAAACTACAATTGATGTAACCATTACTGAGCCTGCTGTAGCTTTAAGTGCAACAGCCGGAACACAAATAAATGTCTCTTGTTTTGGTGGTAACGATGGGTCTGTTGTCATTACTCCTGCTGGGGGAACGGCTGGATACACTATCACGCCTGCTCAAACAGGATTGACTGCTGGTTTAAAAACTTTTACCGTAACGGATGCTAAAGGATGTCAAACTACTGTTCAGGTTACTATTACTGAGCCTGCTCTAGCTTTAAGCGCAACAGCCGGAACACAAGTAAATGTGTCTTGTTTTGGTGGTAACGATGGGTCTGTTGTCATTACTCCTGCTGGAGGAACGGCTGGATACACCATCACGCCCGCTCAAACAGGATTGACTGCTGGTTTAAAAACTTTTACCGTAACCGATGCTAAAGGATGTCAAACTACAATTGATGTAACGATTACTGAGCCTGCTCTAGCTTTAAGTGCAACAGCCGGAACACAAGTAAATGTGTCTTGTTTTGGTGGTAACGATGGGTCTGTTGTCATTACTCCTGCTGGAGGAACGGCTGGATACACCATCACACCTGCTCAAACAGGATTGACTGCTGGTTTAAAAACTTTTACCGTAACGGATGCTAAAGGATGTCAAACTACTGTTCAGGTTACTATTACTGAACCTGCTGTAGCTTTAAGTGCAACGGCCGGAACACAAATAAATGTCTCTTGTTTTGGTGGTAACGATGGGTCTGTTGTCATTACTCCTGCTGGAGGAACGGCTGGATACACCATCACACCTGCTCAAACAGGATTGACTGCTGGTTTGAAAACTTTTACCGTAACCGATGCTAAAGGATGTCAAACTACAATTGATGTAACGATTACTGAGCCTGCTGTAGCTTTAAGTGCAACAGCCGGAACACAAGTAAATGTGTCTTGTTTTGGTGGTAACGATGGGTCTGTTGTCATTACTCCTGCTGGGGGAACGGCTGGATACACTATCACGCCTGCTCAAACAGGATTGACTGCTGGTTTAAAAACTTTTACCGTAACGGATGCTAAAGGATGTCAAACTACTGTTCAGGTTACTATTACTGAGCCTGCTCTAGCTTTAAGCGCAACAGCCGGAACACAAGTAAATGTGTCTTGTTTTGGTGGTAACGATGGGTCTGTTGTCATTACTCCTGCTGGAGGAACGGCTGGATACACCATCACGCCCGCTCAAACAGGATTGACTGCTGGTTTAAAAACTTTTACCGTAACCGATGCTAAAGGATGTCAAACTACAATTGATGTAACGATTACTGAGCCTGCTCTAGCTTTAAGTGCAACAGCCGGAACACAAGTAAATGTGTCTTGTTTTGGTGGTAACGATGGGTCTGTTGTCATTACTCCTGCTGGAGGAACGGCTGGATACACCATCACACCTGCTCAAACAGGATTGACTGCTGGTTTAAAAACTTTTACCGTAACGGATGCTAAAGGATGTCAAACTACTGTTCAGGTTACTATTACTGAACCTGCTGTAGCTTTAAGTGCAACGGCCGGAACACAAATAAATGTGTCTTGTTTTGGTGGTAACGATGGGTCTGTTGTCATTACTCCTGCTGGAGGAACGGCTGGATATACCATCACACCTGCTCAAACAGGATTGACTGCTGGTTTGAAAACTTTTACCGTAACCGATGCTAAAGGATGTCAAACTACAATTGATGTAACGATTACTGAGCCTGCTGTAGCTTTAAGTGCAACGGCCGGAACACAAGTAAATGTGTCTTGTTTTGGTGGTAACGATGGGTCTGTTGTCATTACTCCTGCTGGAGGAACGGCTGGATACACCATCACACCTGCTCAAACAGGATTGACTGCTGGTTTAAAAACTTTTACCGTAACGGATGCTAAAGGATGTCAAACTACTGTTCAGGTTACTATTACTGAACCTGCTGTAGCTTTAAGTGCAACAGCCGGAACACAAATAAATGTCTCTTGTTTTGGTGGTAACGATGGGTCTGTTGTCATTACTCCTGCTGGAGGAACGGCTGGATACACCATCACACCTGCTCAAACAGGATTGACAGCTGGTTTACATACCTTCACCGTAACCGATGCTAAAGGATGTCAAACTACAGTTGATGTAACCATTACTGAGCCTGCTGTAGCTTTAAGTGCAACAGCCGGAACACAAGTAAATGTGTCTTGTTTTGGTGGTAACGATGGGTCTGTTGTCATTACTCCTGCTGGAGGAACGGCTGGATATACCATCACACCTGCTCAAACAGGATTGACTGCTGGTTTAAAAACTTTTACCGTAACGGATGCTAAAGGATGTCAAACTACAGTTAATGTAACCATTACTCAACCAGAAATCGCAGTATCTGTTAGCGGAATTGCTACTAATGTTTCTTGTTTTGGTCAAGCTAATGGTTCGATTACTGTAACTAATAGTACTGGTTCTACTGTGGTAATAACGAATGCTACTAATCAAGTGGTATCTAATATAAACTTACCTGCTGGAACTTATACTCTTACCGCTACAGCAAATGGTGGTAATGAAGGAAATTCTTGTTCAGCTACTGCTCAAGTAATCATCACACAACCTGAAATTGCAGTAACCGTTAGCGGAATTGCTACCAATGTTACTTGTTTTGGTCTAGCCAATGGCTCAATCGCAGTAACTAGTAGTACAGGTTCTATTGTTGTAATAACCAATGCAGCTAACGAGGTTTTATCTAATACCAACTTGCCTGCTGGAACTTATACTCTTACAGCTAATGATGAAAGAGCATTCTGTAATGCTACAACTTCCGTTACTATTACTCAACCAGAAAAAATTGAACCTATAATAATTGAAAGTACTGCATGTAATACTGATAATACATTAACTATTGATTTAGTAACTCTCTTACCTCAAGGTACTCCATTAAATGGTATTTGGATTGATGATAATACCGGAGTTCTAATAGGAAATATATTCACTCCTTTTGGCGTATCTCAAGGTATTTATAATATTCAATATGAAATTGAAACTGATGGTTGTCCAATAACATATATCATAAAAATGAATGTTTCTGATGCGGATTGTGGTATTGTTTTAGGTTGTGGTGTCGTTGAAGTACACAATGCTTTTTCTCCTAATGGTGATGGAATTAATGAGCAATTTATAATTGATAATATAGAAGACACAATATGTTATCCCGAAAATACTGTTGAAATCTATAACCGTTGGGGAATATTAGTTTATGAAACTCAAGGATATAATAATACTAGTAAAGTTTTTACGGGTATATCACAAGGTAGAACGACAATTAGCCAGTCTTCTGGATTACCTTCTGGAACGTATTTTTATATATTAAATTATACATCAGTTGATGGAAATGGAAATATTCAAACCAATAAAAAGAATGGTTATTTATACCTTACAAGATAAAACAAACTCAAATCTGATTCTAAGAATTAAAAACTCTTAGATTAAAAAAATAGAACAAAATGAAGAGAAAAATCATATTATCAGTTTTACTATTTGCGGGAATTGTAAGTTATGCGCAACAAGATTCCCAGTTCACACAGTACATGTATAACACAGTCAATGTCAATCCTGCTTATGCTGGGTCAAGAGGAGTTATGAGTATATTTGCTTTACATCGTACACAATGGGTAGGATTAGATGGCGCACCTACTACAAATGCTGTCTCAATAAACACTCCTTTAAATTCCAGCAAATTAGGTTTAGGGGTGTCAGTAATAAATGATAAAATTGGTCCAATTCATGAAAACACTATTTCTGCAGATTTATCATATACAGTTCCAACATCTGAAACTTTTAAGTTGTCCTTTGGAGTTAAAGCAACTGCTAATTTATTTGATTTAGATGTGTCAAAATTAAATCCTGTTGATGATGACCCAAGTTTACATGATTATAATAATAAATTTTCACCAAATATAGGTGTAGGTCTATACCTTCATTCCAGTAAAGCTTATGTAGGTTTTTCGGTTCCAAATTTTATAGAATCTAATCGTTACGATAGTAATGAAGTTGCCATTTTTAAAGAAAAAATAAACTATTATTTAATTGCTGGTTATGTATTTGATCTTAATAGCAACATTAAATTTAAACCTGCCTTACTTACTAAAATGGTAAAGGGTGCCCCTCTTCAAGTTGATGTTTCTGGAAACTTTATGTTTAATGATAAGTTTATGGTTGGATTAGCATATAGATGGAGTGCTGCTATAAGTGCAATGGTTGGAATGCAAATATCTGATGGATTATATATTGGCTATGGTTATGACCTTGACAACACTAAATTGGATAATTATAATTCCGGCTCTCATGAAATATTCTTGCGATATGAATTATTTAAAAATAATGACAAAATTACGACTCCAAGATTCTTTTAATATATTTATATTATGAAAAACTATATAATCCTTTACCTATCATTAATAAGTATTTTTTCTTTCAACGGTTATTCACAAAAAGTGGAATTAAAAGCCGCAGATAAAAAATATGAAAACTTTGCCTACATAGATGCTATAAAAACATATGAAAGAGTAGCTGAAAAAGGATACAAATCTATTGATATGTTTCAAAAGTTAGGAAATGCTTATTACTTTAATGGAGAACTAAGTAATGCTGCTAAATGGTATACCGAACTATTTGCGATGACATCTGATTTAGAACCAAAATATTATTACCGCTATTCTCAATCATTAAGATCAATTGGTGAGAATGATAAAGCAAATGAAATTTTAGAAAAATTTAATCAGATTTCAGGGAATGATTCAAGAGGTAAGTTATTTGTAAAAAACGAAAATTATCTTGACGCTATTAAGGCAAATTCAGGAAGATATAAAGTGGAAGATGCTGGAATAAATTCTCAATATTCAGATTACGGTACAACAAAATATCTAGACAAAATTATTTTCACTTCGGCTAGAGATACTGGAAGTATAAGTAAACGTAAACATACTTGGACTAATCAATATTTTACAAATCTGTATGCTACAGATGTTGATAAAGACATGAACCCTGGAATTCCAAGTAAATTTGATGAAAATGTAAATTCAAAATTTAATGAATCCACTCCTGCATTTACTAAAGATGGAAAAACGATGTATTTCACTAGAAATAATTTTCTAGATGGAAAAAAAGGAAAAGATGGTAAACAAATTACACTCATAAAAATATATAAAGCGGTATTAGATAATAACAAATGGTCCAATATAATCGAATTACCATTTAATAGTGATAGTTACAGTACTGCACACCCTGCATTAAGCCCAGATGAAAAAACGTTATATTTTGCTTCTGATATGCCAGGAACGATTGGTCAGTCTGATTTATTTAAAGTAGAAATTAATGAAGATGGAACTTATTCTACTCCAGAAAACTTAGGAAAAACAATAAACACTGAGGGCCGTGAAACCTTTCCTTTTATAAATGATGAAAATGAAATTTATTTTGCATCAGACGGTCATCCAGGATTAGGAGGATTAGATATTTTTGTTTCAAAAATAAATTTAGATGGCTCATTTACTGAAGTACAAAATGTAGGGTCAGATGTAAACTCTTCAAAGGATGATTTTGCTTATTGGATTGATACTAATTCAAGAAAAGGTTACTTTTCTTCAAATAGAGATGGAGGTCCAGGATATGACGATATTTATAAGTTCTTAGAATTAAGAAAATTAGCATGTACCCAAGAATTATATGGAAAAATTACTGATTTAGTAACTTCTGAAGCCCTTCCTAATTCAAAAGTCAGTTTATTTGACAATCAATTTAATCTAATTAGCGAAGTTATTTCTGATGAAAAAGGGGACTATTTATTTTCTGTTGATTGTGATAAAACCTATAATGTAAGAGCACAAAAAGAAGAATATGCAACTAATGAGTTGAAAATTAAAATTTCTAATGAAAACGGTAGAACAAACTTACCAATCCCTTTAGAAAAAGCAGAATGTAAAGTAACTATAGGTGATGATTTAGGAAAATGTTTTGGCATAAAAATGATTTATTTTGACTTAGATAAATCCAATATTAGAGTTGAGGCAGCTTTAGATTTAGAAAAAATTCTAGATGTACTTAGACAAAACCCTACAATGAAATTAGACATTCGTTCCCATACTGATAGTAGACAAACTTTTAAATATAACGAAGCCTTATCAGATAGGAGATCAAAATCTACTATAAATTGGTTAATAAAAAATGGAATTGATTCTAGTAGACTTACTGGTAAAGGATATGGAGAAACTCAATTGGTAAACAAATGTTCCGATGGAGTAAAATGTACCGAAGAAGAACACCAAATGAATAGACGTAGTGAATTCATTATTACTGCATTATAATACACAAAAAAAAATAAAACCGAACCTCGAAAGTTATAGCTTCGAGGTTTTTTCGTTTTTATACCAAGCAATAATTTAATTCTTACCATTATTTAAATTTTAACCCAAAATGCATTGAATTGAAAGAATTATAATGTAAAAAAAATGTTAATTACTTGAAATATAAATACTTATATTACTAAAACTAACCTAAAAAATTAAATATTATCAATTAATTTTTTGATAGATTTACATCAAAAAACACATTTCAACGACTAATTAGGTTTTTTACGGAAAAAATTAAACAATACCACAAATTATTTATAACTTTAATTATAAATAAAAAGGTTTTCATTTTTAATAAGTAAAAATGAGAAAGGTAAACTGTCATGAAGGATTTTTTAACCCCAAAAAAGAAATTCCTTTAGATTTAAATTAATGCAAAATGCATTTGAACTTGAAGTTTTGAATTATTGTTGATTCAAAAAGTGAACTTTAAAATATTAAACATTATTCTATTAAAACTTTTAATTAAATAATAATCCTTTTAAAAAATTCTTAATCCCCAATAAGAAATTTTTTATTTTAAAAATTTGAATTTATCTCAATTTTTAAAAATTTATTTTACTTAGGTTTTAAAATTTAAAAAAAATTGAAATATCTTAAAAATACCACCTTATACAATTTACTCTTTTTTAAAAATAGTAAATTAATTTAATGATTAAAATACTTGAAAAAGTAGAAATCAATTAATTAGTAATACTTAAAACTGAGCATCAATTGATAATTTATCATAAATAAAACTCAATTTTTATAATTCCTATCGTTTTTATACAAAAAGCATAATACCCACTTTCGTTAATTTATTCAAAATAGTCATTTTTAATAAATATAAACTTTGAATACGCAATAATTCATAAAAAAATATGAGTTTCAATATTTAAAATACTCACACTTTCTAACGATTTAAAACAAATCAATATGAAAACTAACTTTACACTTTCGACAAAATTATTTATCATTATTTTATTAAGTTTATTTGCATCAATTACAAATATTTATGCTCAAGACACATTTGATGGTGACTATTGCCCAGCTCCTAACACTCCTGGAGATGAGTATGCAACTGGAATCTTTTTTAGCCAACAATTATCGGTTAATGCATCCTCAACTTGTCAAATTGGAACTATTCACGCAAAAGTTAATACTATAACTCAAGTATTAAGATTAGGAATGAATATTGGTAATGGTGGAGCTGCACTTTTTCGAATGTATTTAGATACAGATAACAATCCTATTACAGGGTTAACATCAGACACTTTTGGTGGAGCATTATCTGTAGCTGGTGCCGAGTATATTATTGAAATAAATTCCAATGCTTCTACATTTAATTTATATTCTGGCAATGGAAGTACATTAACTCCCCTTTTAGTTAATAATGGCCTTGCTGCTAAAAATGGGAGTGCAGTGGGTTGTAGTGCTGGTGGTGGTGAATTTTTAGAATTTAATATTCCATTTGGAAGTATTGGTATTAATATCTGTGATCCATTAAATCCCGGTTTTATTAAAATTACTAAATTAGCTTCTGTTAGCGGGAACTCTCCTTCTTCAAGTAGATGTATTAACACTGCTCTTACATTTGGTATACCATTGAAAGGTTCCGTTGAACCAAGTTCAACTGTTTGTTCAGGAATAAATAGTAGTCTTTTAAATGTTACAGGGATTACTGGTAGTTCTACTATTACTAAATGGCAATCATCAGTTAGTCCTTTTACTACTTGGACTGACATAGCAAATACATCATTAACCTATACTGCAACTAATTTAACTGCAACAACAAAATTTAGAGCACTTTTTTCTAATACAGGCTTATGTGCTGGAAATGATATCACTACAAGTGAAGCTACAATAACGGTTAATCCTTCTCCTAACGCACCAACCGCAAGCAATCAAACTGTTTGTTCCAATGGATCACCGACTCAAACTTTAACCGCAACAGCAACTGGAGGGACCATCACTTGGTATGATGCGGCAACTGCTGGAAATGTCGTAGCAACGCCTACTCAGGTAGGTGTAGGAACTAAAACCTATTATGCACAAGCTTCTAACGGAACTTGTCCTAGTTTAACCCGCACTCCAGTTGTATTAACTATAAATACTATACCAAGTGCACCATCTGCAAGTAATCAAACGGTATGTACAAATGGATCACCAACTCAAACATTAACCGCTACTGCAACGGGTGGAACTATCACCTGGTATGATGCTGCTACTGGTGGTAATGTAGTCGCCTCTCCTACTCAAGTAGGTGTGGGATCTAAAACCTATTATGCAGAAGCTTCTAATGGAACATGTTCTAGTTTGACTCGTACTATTGTTATTTTAACTATTAATCCTGCACAAAATGCACCATCCGCAAGTAACCAGACTGTATGTACCAATGGATCTCCTACACAAACTTTAACTGCTACAGCAACTGGGGGAACTATTACTTGGTACGATGCTGCTACTACTGGAAATGTGGTCGCCTCTCCTACTCAAGTGGGTGTGGGAACTAAAACCTATTATGCAGAAGCTTCAGACGGAACTTGTTCTAGTTTGACTCGCACTGCTGTTGTTTTAACTATTAATGTAGCACCTAACTCGCCAGCTGCAAGCAATCAAACTGTATGTACCAATGGATCTCCATCTCAAACTTTAACTGCTACAGCAACTGGTGGAACTATTACCTGGTATGATGCAGCTACTGCCGGAAATGTAGTTGCCTCTCCTACTCAAGTAGGTGTGGGAACTAAAACCTATTACGCAGAATCTTCTAATGGGACTTGTTCCAGTTTGACTCGTACTGCTGTTATTTTAACTATTAATCCTGCACCAAATGCACCAATTGCAAGCAATCAAACCGTTTGTACCAATGGATCTCCTACACAAACTTTAACTGCTACAGCAACTGGTGGAACTATTACTTGGTACGATGCAGCTACCGCTGGTAATATTATAACTACTCCAACACAAGTGGGTGTAGGAACTAAAACCTATTACGCCGAAGCTTCAAACGGAATTTGTTCTAGTCTAACTCGAACTCTGGTCATATTAACTATTAATCCCGCACCAAGTGCACCAGTTGCAAGCAACCAAACCGTTTGTACCAATGGATCACCAACACAAACTTTAACTGCTACAGCTACAGGTGGAACTATCACTTGGTATGATGCAGCTACTGCTGGAAATATAGTGTCCTCTCCTACTCAAATAGGTGTAGGTACTACAACCTATTACGCAGAATCTTCTAATGGGACTTGTTCCAGTTTGACTCGTACTGCTGTTATTTTGACTATTAATCCTGCACCTAGTACTCCAATTGCAAGTAATCAAACCGTTTGTACCAATGGATCTCCAACTCAAACATTAACTGCCACAGCTACAGGTGGAACTATAACTTGGTATGATGCAGCAACTGCTGGAAATAGTATAACTACTCCAACTCAAGTAGGTGTAGGAACGAAAACTTATTATGCCGAAGCTTCTAACGGAACTTGTTCTAGCCTAACTCGTACTCAGGTCATATTAACTATTAATCCTGCACCAAATGCACCAGTTGCAAGCAACCAAACTGTTTGTACAAATGGATCTCCAACTCAAACTTTGACTGCTACAGCAACTGGTGGAACTATAACTTGGTATGATGCAGCTACAGCTGGAAATATAGTACCCTCACCTACTCAAATAGGTGTAGGAACAAAAACTTATTACGCCGAAGCTTCAAATGGTACCTGCTCCAGTTTGACTCGTACTGCGGTTATATTAACTATTAATCCTGCACCAAATGCACCAGAAGCGAGCAATCAAACCGTTTGTACCAATGGATCTCCCACTCAAACTTTAACTGCTACAGCAACTGGAGGAACTATTACTTGGTATGATGCAGCGACTGCTGGAAATATAATGGCCTCTCCTACTCAGGTTGGTGTAGGTACAAGTACATATTATGCACAGGCTTCAAACGGTACTTGTTCTAGTTTGACTCGTACTACCGTTATTTTAACTATTAATTCTGCACCAAATGCACCTATTTCCAGCAACCAAACCGTTTGTACCAATGGATCACCAACTCAAACTTTAACCGCTACAGCAACTGGGGGAATTATCACTTGGTATGATGCGGCAACAGCTGGAAATATTGTAGCCTCTCCTACTCAAATAGGTATAGGAACTAAAACCTATTACGCGCAAGCGTCAAATGGTACTTGTTCTAGTTTGACTCGTACCCCTGTTATATTAACTATTAATCCTGCGCCAAATGCGCCAGTTACAAGTAACCAAACTGTTTGTACCAATGGATCTCTAACACAAACTTTAACTGCTACAGCAACTGGTGGAACTGTAACTTGGTATGATGCAGCTACTGCTGGAAATGTAGTACCTTCTCCTACTCAAGTGGGTATAGGAACTACAACCTATTACGCCGAAGCTTCAAATGGAACTTGTTCTAGCCTAACTCGTACTCCCGTTGTATTAACAATCAACCCTGCGCCAAATGCCCCAGTTGCAAGTAACCAAACTGTTTGTACCAATGGATCTCTAACACAAACTTTAACTGCTACAGCATCTGGAGGAACTATTACTTGGTATGATGCAGTTACTGCTGGAAATGTAGTACCTTCTCCTATTCAAGTGGGTATAGGTACAAGTACATATTATGCCGAAGCTTCAAATGGTACTTGTTCTAGTTTGACTCGTACTGCTGTTATTTTAACAATTAATGATGGGTCAATTCCACCATCCGCAACTAATCAAACTATTTGTACTAATGGCTCTCCAACTCAGACATTAACAGCTACAGCATCTGGAGGAATTATAACTTGGTATGACGCAGCCACTGCTGGTAATGTTGTTAACTCTCCTACTCAGGTCGGTGTAGGTACAAGTACATATTATGCACAGGCTTCAAACGGTACGTGTTCTAGTTTAACTCGCACTGCAGTTGTATTAACTATTAATCCTGCACCAAATGCACCAGTTGCAAGAAATCAAACCGTTTGTACCAATGGCTTACAAACTCAAACTTTGACAGCTACAGCCACTGGAGGAACTATAACTTGGTATGATGCTGCTACTGCTGGAAATGTTGTAACCACTCCTATCCAAATGGGTGTAGGAACTAAAACCTATTATGCCGAAGCATCAAATGGTACCTGTTCAAGTTTAACTCGTACCCCTGTTATATTAACTATTAATCCTGCACCAACCGCTCCGGTTGCAAGTAATCAAACCGTTTGTACTGATGGATCTCCATCTCAAACTTTAACCGCTACGGCAACTGGTGGAACTATTACTTGGTATGATGCAGCAACCGCTGGAAATGAGGTAACAACTCCTACCCAAGTAGGTATAGGAACAATAACTTATTATGCAGAAGCTTCAAATGGAACTTGTTCCAGTTTGACTCGTACTCCCGTTGTATTAAAAATTAATGCTGCGCCTAGTGCTCCTATTGCAAGTAATCAAACGATTTGTACCAATGGTTCAACAACTCAAACTTTGACAGCTACGGCAACTGGTGGAACTATTACTTGGTATGATGCAGCAACCGCTGGAAATGTGGTAACAACTCCTACCCAAGTAGGTATAGGAACAATAACTTATTATGCAGAAGCTTCTAACGGAACTTGCTCAAGTTTGACTCGTACTCCCGTTGTATTAACAATTAATGCTGCACCTAATGCACCAGCTGCAAACAATCAAACAGTTTGTAGCGATGGTTCACAAACTCAAACTTTAACTGCTACAGCTACTGGAGGTACCATTACTTGGTACGATGCAGCCATTGCAGGAAATGTGGTGACAACTCCTACTCAAATAGGTTTAGGAACAGTAACTTATTATGCAGAAGCTTCTAACGGAACTTGTTCTAGCTTGACTCGTACTGCCGTTGTATTGACTATAAACTCTTGTTCAATCGCTTTAGTGAAAACAAATGATATTACAGTTGGTCCTAATGGATGCGCTGATTTAAAAGTTGGTGATGTTGTAACTTATACTTTTACCGTCACTAATCTTGGTAATTCAAGTTTACATGATGTAGTTGTTATTGACTCTCATATAGGTTTATCAACTATTACACTACAAAGTGGTGATAGTAATAATAATAGTATATTAGAAGTTAGTGAGAATTGGATTTATGAAGCAACATATACCGTAACGCAGATTGATATTGATAATGGCAGTATTACTAATCAAGCTACAGTTAATGCAACTGCATCTGATTCTACATTGGTATCTGATCCATCCGGGAATTCAACAACTAATGATGAGCCAAATGTCATTCCTATTTGTACAACAGCTAAAATTGCCTTAGTAAAAACAAATGATATTGAAGTTGGCCCTAATGGATGTGCTGATTTAAAAGTTGGTGATGTGGTAACTTATACTTTTAGCGTAGTTAATCTTGGTAATGTAAGTTTACATGACATAGTAGTTCTTGACAATCATGCCGGTTTATCAACAATTGCGCTACAAAGTGGTGATAGTAATAATAACAGTATTTTAGAAGTTACAGAAAATTGGATTTATAAAGCAACCTATACCGTTACTCAAACCGATATCGATACTGGTAGTATTACTAATCAAGCTTTTGTTAATGGTACTACACCTAAAGAAACAGAAGTAACTGACCAATCTGGGAATTCAACAACTAATGATGAACCAAATGTCATTCCTATTTGCACAACTGCTAAAATTGTCATTGTAAAATCCAACAATATTGAAGTTGGACCTAATGGATGTGCCGATTTAAAAGTTGGTGATGTTGTAACTTATACTTTTACCGTGACTAATCTTGGTAATGTAAGTTTACATGATGTGGCTGTTCTTGACCCTCATATTGATCTATCAACAATTGTATTGCAAAGTGGTGATAGCAATAGTAACAGTATTTTAGAAGTTAATGAAAATTGGATTTATACAGCTACCTATACTGTTGATCAAAGCGATATCGATACTGGTAGTATAACTAATCAAGCTTCCGTTAATGGTACTGCACCTAATGCCACAGTAGTAATGGACCAATCTGGTGATTCTACTACTAATGATGAACCAAATGTAATTCCTATTTGTACTACAGCTAAAATTGCAATAGTAAAAAGTAATGATGTTGAAGTGGGACCAAATGGATGTGCTACTCTAAAAGTTGGTGATGTGGTTACTTATACCTTTAGCGTGACAAATTTTGGTAATGTAAGTTTACATGATATAGGCGTTATTGATTTGCATTCAGGCATATCAGCTATTGTTTTGCAAAGTGGTGATAGTAATAATAACAATATATTAGAAGTTACTGAGAATTGGATTTATAAAGCAACTTATACTGTAACCCAAACTGATATTGATACGGGTAGTATCACTAATCAGGCTTCTGTAAACGGTACTGCACCTAATGCAACAATAATAACTGACCAATCTGGTGATTTAGCTACTAATGATGAACCAAATGTAATTCCAATTTGTTCTACAAATAGTATTGCTTTAGTCAAAACTGCAGTTATAGGAGGCGCTGGTGCTGTTGGTGATGTTATTACTTATACATTCGCAGTTACAAATACTGGTAATGCAACGATAACAAATATTATTATCACGGATATTACAGAACCATTAATTGGATTAACATTTACAAATAGTATAATAAGTGCACTTGCACCTGGAGTTACTAATAGTACAATAACTGGAACGTATATTATTACACAAACTGATATTAATTTAGGACATGTAACTAATTCCGCTTTAGCTGTGGGTCAAGATCCTAAAGGAAATGATGTGAGGGATATCTCTGGGACAACTATAGAGAATGATACTCCAACCATTACAACTTTAATTCAAAATCCTAGTTTAACAGTTATAAAAACGTCAAATACTGAATTTTATAGTTCGGTTGGTGATATAATCAATTATACTATTCAAGTAAAAAACACTGGAAATGTAACACTTCATCAAATAACTGTCACAGATCCACTAACTAGTTTGGATACAATTATTGAATTATTAGGTCCTGGTGAAACTCAAGAATTTAATCAAAATTATACAGTAACACAAAATGACAGAGAAACTGGATCAGTTACCAATGTAGCTAATGCAACTGGTTTCACTCCAAATGAGTCTTCAATAAGTGCGTCAGATACTGTAGTTGTGGAGGCTGCAATAGTCTTAGGTTGTGGAAGTATCACTGTTCATAATGCGTTTTCTCCTAATGGTGATGGTATAAATGAACTCTTTATCATCGACAATATTGATGATACTCTTTGTTATCCTGATAATACGGTAGAAATCTATAATCGTTGGGGAATCTTAGTTTTTGAAACAAGAAATTATGACAATGTGAATAGAGTCTTTAAAGGTTTTTCAGAAGGTCGTACAACAATTAGCCAGTCATCAGGATTACCTACAGGAACTTATTATTACATCCTGAGCTACTCTTCTATTGATGGTAATGGTGGTGTTCAAGTCAATAAAAAAGATGGGTATCTATACCTTACCAGATAAATATAACTCAAATATATAACTCCTGAGGGCTAGCATCCCTCAGGTATAAAACACTAAATCAAATGAAGACATTAGTACTATTATTCGCTTTGCTGTTTACTGGAGTTGTAAGTTTTGCACAACAAGATGCACAATTTACTCAATATATGTATAACACAATCAACATTAATCCTGCTTATGCTGGATCAAGGGGTGCTCTGAGTATTTTTGGTTTACATCGGGCACAATGGGTAGGGCTTGATGGTGCACCAGTTACAAATGCAATATCTATAAATACACCTATAAATAATAGTAAGTTAGGTTTAGGTATATCTATAATTAATGATAAAATTGGACCTACACATGAAAACACAATTTCTGCTGATTTATCGTATACCATTCCAACAACTGAATCAGTAAAACTCTCTTTTGGTATAAAAGCTACCGCAAATTTATTTGATCTAGATGTATCTCGTTTAAACCCTGTAGATGATGACCCTAGCTTGCACGATTATAATAATAAATTTTCTCCAAATATTGGTGCCGGTATTTATCTCCATTCTGATAGAGCCTATTTGGGGCTATCGGTTCCTAATTTCATAGAAACCAATCGTTATGATGATAATGAAGTTGCTATATTCAAAGAGCAAATTAATTATTACTTGATAGGTGGATATGTATTCGATCTAACTAGTGATCTAAAATTTAAACCTGCATTTATGACTAAAATGGTAAAAGGAGCTCCGTTACAAGTAGATTTATCAGGGAATTTTATGATAAATGAAAAGTTTGTTCTAGGTATAGCCTATAGATGGAGTGCAGCTTTAAGTGCTATGGCAGGATTTCAAGTATCCGAAGGTTTATATATAGGTTATGGATACGATTGGGAAACAACAAATTTAGACAATTATAATTCGGGCTCACATGAAGTATTCTTGAGATATGAGTTATTTAAAAACAATAAAAAAATGACAACTCCAAGATTTTTCTAAAAATCCAAAAAAATGAAAAAACAAATTAAATTCTATATCTTAATTATAAGTATTTTTTCATTCAATACTTATTCACAAAAGAAAATAATTGCAAATACGAAAATAATAAAAGTGGAATATGTATATGTAAATGTTATAAAAACATATGAAAGAGTTGCTCAAAAAGGTTATAAATCGATAGATCTATTTCAAAAACTAGGAAACTCTTATTATTCTAATAATGAGCTCGAAAAAGCAGCTAAATACTATGGCGAATTATTTATTATGACATCAGACTTAGAACCTGAATATTATTACCATTATGCTCAATCTTTAAATTTTATAGGACAAAATGATAAAGCGAATGAAATCTTAGATAAATTATGTCAAAAACCCGAAATGATGCTTGAATATAACAAACAAATGAAAGTTAATCAATGACCCTCTAAAGCCAATTATTATGAAAATTTATACCACTCTATATATAGTAATTGGAAGTGTGTTTTTATTTAACTGTTTAGCCCAAGCAAATAAAGCTAATGTAACAGATAAAATTATGGATACTACAAATACAAAAATGCAAAATAAGATAACTAAAAATGTAAAATTATATCATGTTGAGGAAAATATTAATATGAAATTTGGAGGTTATACAACTACTTATAATGTATCCGACTCGAGTTTAGTAAACAGCTATGATTTAGGACCGAACAATACTAGAGTTGTAACACCAAAATATGAAAAAAAGACAATTGAAATAACCCAACCTGAAAAAAAAATAACTGAAATTACTTATCCAAAAAATAAAGTAATTGAAACGACTAAGCCTGTTATTACTACTGATCCTATTATAAAACCAAAATCAACTGATAAACACAATGACTTTGCATACGTATATATGATAAAAACATATCAAAGGGTAGCGGATAAAGGGTACAAATCTATAGAAATATGTAGTAAACTAGGAAATGCTTATTACTATAATTCAGAAATGGAAAAGGCAGCACAGTGTTATAGTGATTTATTGACTTTAACATCTGATTTAGAACCTGAGTACTATTACCGTTACTCCCAGTCACTGAGGTCCATCGGCAAAAATGATAAAGCCAATGAGATGCTTGAAAAATTCAATGAATTATCTGAAAAAAACACCAGATAATAGTATTTAAAAATCGATCAAAAAAAGTTAACACCAAGATTACTCTAAAAACAATCATTATGAAAAATAGTATACTCCTTTTTATAACAATAGTAAGTGTTTTTTCATCTAACTGTTTTGCTCAGAAGGCAAGGGTTTCCTCAGCCGAAAAAAAATATGATAGCTATGCCTATATTGATGCTATAAAAACCTATAAAAGGGTTGCGGAAAAGGGATACAAGTCGGCTGATATGTTTCAGAAATTAGGAAACTCCTACTACTATAATGCCCAGTACGATGAGGCTGCAAAATGGTATGGAGAATTATTTGCCATGACTTCTGATGTTGAACCTGAATATTATTTTCGCTATTCACAGTCACTAAGATCCATCGGTGCAAACGACAAGGCCAATGAAATGTTTGAAAAATTCAATCAACTTTCTGCTAATGATACTCGAGGGCAGATTTTTAAAAACAACGAGAATTTTTTAGATAAAATAAAAGAAAATTCAGGAAGATTTAAAGTAGAAGATGCAGGTATCAATTCTCAATATTCTGATTATGGAACTGCTATTTATCTAAATAAAATTGTATTTGCTTCAGCTAGAGATACAGGAAGTTTAGGACATAGAAAACATTCATGGACCGATCAATTTTTTACCAACTTATATGCGTCAAACCTAGGAGATGATATGGCACCTGGTGGAGTTGAGAAATTCAATAAAAGCTTAAAATCCAGATTTCATGAGTCCACCCCTACATTTACAAAAGATGGAAAAACCATGTATTTTACAAGAAATAATTTTCTTGATGGAAAAAAAGGAAAAGATGGCAATAACATTACTTTAATTAAAATATACAAAGCAAATTTCGAGAATGATCAATGGATTAACATAACTGAACTGCCTTTCGATAGCAATAACTACAGTACAGCACATCCTGCATTAAGTCCTGACGAGAAAACATTATATTTTGCATCTGATATGCCTGGAACCTTAGGACAATCTGATTTATTTAAAGTAGCTATTAAAGAGGACGGAACCTTTGGAAATCCGGTAAATTTAGGTAGCACAATTAATACCGAAGGTAAAGAGACATTTCCTTTCTTTACTGATGAAAATGAGCTCTATTTCGCTTCAAATGGGCATCCAGGGCTAGGAGGTTTGGATGTGTTTGTATCTAAAATGAATGACGATGGTACTTTCAACGAAGTACAAAATGTTGGTGCTGATGTCAATTCCTCAAAAGATGATTTTGCATATTTAATTGATACTAAATCAAGAAGAGGCTTTTTTTCCTCTAATAGAGACGGAGGACAAGGATATGATGACATTTATAAATTTTTAGAAACAAGAAGATTAACTTGTGAACAATTATTATACGGCGAAATAACTGATATTTCTACTGGGGAAATGCTCGAAAATACAACAATAACCATATTAGATGACAAGTTAAATACTATTGGTACAACTACATCTGACGAAAAAGGGAACTATTCGATACCAGTAGAATGTGGTAAAAGATATAGTGTAAGAGCTGCAAAAGAAGACTATACCACAAAAGAACAAATAATTACAATTCTTAAAGAAAATGGAAAAACACATCTCCCATTTGCATTAGAAAAAGCAACTTGCAAAGTGGCTGTTGGTGATGATTTAGGAAAATGTTTTGGTATAAAAATGATTTATTTCGATTTTGACAAATCCGACATTCGAATAGAAGCAGCGCTAGATTTAGAAAAAATATTAGATGTAATGGACCAATATCCAAAAATGAAATTAGATATCCGTTCACATACTGATAGTCGTGGATCATCCAAATACAACGAAGCTTTATCGGATCGAAGAGCAAAATCTACAATAAACTGGCTAATTAAAAATGGTGTCAATAAAAATCGATTAATTGGGAAAGGATATGGTGAAAACCAACTTGTTAATCAATGTTCAGATGGTGTAGATTGTACGGAAGAAGAACATCAACTTAATAGACGTAGTGAATTTATTGTCACTGAATTATAAAAATCTATAAACTTAAAAAAGAGTGTCTTTAATAGACACTCTTTTTTAATAAAAAAAAACTAACTCGATTTAAATTTTTGCAAATATATTAGTGTAATATTTTTTTCCAGTTGTAGGGTTTTCTCTAATTGATATTCCAAAATGAGTAAAATTACCTTCAATATTATCTTTATGTGCTGGACTATTTAACCATGCAGTAACAGCGGCTTGTGGGCTATTATAATTATATGCAATATTTTCACCTACAGTTTTAGCACCTAATACCTTTATGATATTTTCTGAACGAGCTACAAAATCATCATGATTTACTACATTATTTGTTATCATGTATTTATCATGCTCTTCAGATTTATAAGAAATATGGTTGATTTTTTCTAAAGGATTTAAACCAACACTTACACGGTATTCGTTTATTAAATCCATTGCTTCAATTTCTGATGCGGTGTAAGTATAATTAACTACTACTTCTGATTTAGCTTCAACTGGATTAGCTTCAGAACTATTAGAAGAACAAGAGTTCAAAGTAAATATTACTGTTATTAACATTAATACGTGAAGTAAATTTCTTTTCATAATTTAGTAGTTTAAGTTTAAAGTAGATTGTGGGGCAAACTTCTTTAAGACAATTTTGTATGCGTTCTAATTCTTTTTCAAATATAGATACATTTACGTTAAACTACCAATTTTTATCGATGAACTACATCTTTTGTTTTTAATATTAATCTTTTTCCTACAATTAAATTATTTTAGTTAATAAAAACTAAAATAAACAGCAACATAATACACCAAAATTTATTGAAAAATTACGCTCTAAAAACTAAATATAGACATTAATAAAAATAAATAGAATTAATATTGAAGAAAATTAATGACTTTATAAACTCTTATAGAAAATCATTATATATGATTAAAATGAACTATAAATGTATTTTATGTCCTAGAATAATATAATCTATTTAAAAAGGAAAAGGAAACATTTAAAACACAAAGAAAGGTGCCTTTAACAAGACACCTTTCTTTAATGTAAAACAAAACTAACTTAAATTATATTTTTGCAAAAATATTAGTGTAATATTTTTTTCCAGTTGTAGGATTTTCTCTAATTGATATTCCAAAATGAGTAAAGTTTCCTTCTATATTTTCTTTATGCGAAGGACTATTTAACCAAGCAGTAACGGCGGCTTGTGGGCTATTATAATTATATGCAATATTTTCACCTACAGTTTTAGCACCTAATACTTTTATGATATTTTCTGAACGAGCTACAAAATCATCATGATTTACAACATTATTTGTTATCATGTATTTATCATGTTCCTCAGATTTATAAGAAATATGATTAATTTTTTCTAAAGGATTTAAACCAACACTTACACGGTATTCGTTTATTAAATCCATTGCTTCAATTTCTGATGCGGTGTAAGTATAATTAACTACTACTTCAGATTTAGCTTCAACAGGAGTAGCTTCAGATGCATTAGAGGAACAAGAGTTCATTGTGAATATTACAGCTAATAACAATAATAGACTAAGTAGATTTCTTTTCATAATATAGTAGTTTAAGTTTAAAGTAGATTGTGGGGCAAACTTCTTTAAGATAATTTCGTATGTGTTCTAATTCTTTTCAAACTTACATACTTTTTAAGTTAAACTACCAATAATATCGATGAACTACATGTTTTTATTTTTATTTTAATCTTTTTCTTACATTATGGAGATAACCTTTCAATTTTCCAAGTATAATCATCTTGGTATTTGTACCTGATCCTATCATGCAATCTATTAGCCCTCCCCTGCCAAAATTCAACTTCTAAAGGAACAACTAAAAAACCACCCCAATGTTCTGGTCTTGGGATAACCATACTTTCATATTCTTTTTCCAAATCTTTCAAATTGTCTTCTAAGAAAACTCGAGAAGGAACAACTTCACTTTGATTCGAAACTATAGCTCCTAGTTTACTTCCGTCAGGTCTTGAATCAAAATAATTATCGGACACAATTGCTGATGTCTTTTGAGCAATTCCTTTAATAATTACTTGGCGTTCTAAACCATGCCAAAAAAAAGAAAGACAAATATTAGGGTTATTGGCAATTGCTTTCCCTTTCTCTGAATTGTAATTGGTATAAAACACAAAACCTTCTTCAGAAAATTTTTTAAGCAGTACTACTCTTGATTTTGGAAACCCATCTAAGCCAATTGTAGCAATTGTCATTGCATTAACCTCTTCCCCACTATCAAATTCTTCTACTTCGTGAAACCATCTGTTAAATAAATTTATTGGATCTTCAGGGATATTTGATTCCAATAACTCACTCTTTTCATACGATTTTCTATAATTACTTAAATCATTCATCTTTTTTAATTTTAAGATTTTAATTTTGCAAAAACATCTTTTACAATTACACTATTAATTAAAGGATCTACTTATTTTTAGAAATTAAAAACAACTCCATCATCCGCTAATGCTACTTCAGGGAAAATTGTTTCCGCTTCTTCTTTAAACAGCTTTATATTTTCGTATCGGGTTGAATAATGACCCAAAACTAACTGTTTTACATTTGCTTTCAGCGCTATACTTGCTGCTTCTTTTGCGGTTGAGTGCATTGTTTTCCTTGCTAATGTATCTTCCGATTCTAAAAAAGTGGATTCATGGTATAAAACATCAACATTCTTTATCAATGAAACAATCGATTCATCATAAACCGTATCGGAACAAAATGCATAATTTTTTGTTGGTAATGGATCAAATGTTAATTTATTATTTTCAATTATTCTTCCATCATCTAAAACGATATCTTTCCCATTTTTAATGTTTTGGTAATAACATTCTTCAATTTCAAAACTTTTAACTGTATCAATATTCAACTTCCTTTTATCAGGTTTCTCTTGAAATAAAAAACCATTAGTATAAATCCGGTGTTTTAGAGGTATTGTTTTAACAATTACTTTTTCATCTTCAAAAATCACTTCGCTTTCATTTGATTCTAATTCATGAAAATATAAATTATAATTTGTCCATGAATTAGCTAATCTCAATTGCAATAAAATAATTTCTTTAATCCCTTTGGGACCATAAATATGAAGATCTGTGGTACGACCCAACAAAGTAAACGTTGAAACTATACCTATTAAACCAAAAAAATGATCACCATGTAAATGGGAAATAAAAATGTGGTTGATTTTTGAAAATTTAATTTTGTTTTTACGAAGTTGTACCTGAGTTCCTTCACCACAGTCTATAAGAAATAGTCTGTTTTTAATTTCTAAAATTTGAGAAGTTGGATTGGTAAATGTTCGTGGAGTTGCTGCATAGCAACCAAGAATTGTTAGTTTCAATTTTATAATTTTCGGTTAAATGCAAAAGGTTAAATAAGTCAATAAAGTTTAAGGTTTAAAACCCTAAATCTCTTTCAATCTCTTCCATTTCAATAATATCATGTGCTTCTAATAATGAAGGAACAACAAGAAGTTCTTCAGGTATTGCATTATAATCAAAATCGGCAACAACAATAACGAAAGATTTTTTTGCTTTTTTATGCTGTTTAGACAAAGGCATAAACTGTTTGATCTCATTAATAGACAGATCGTCATGAAACAAAAGATCTATAACAATATTATCTTTTTCAAATGTTTTATATTGGTGCGTCACTTTCATCAAAAAAGAAGTAAAATCACCTTGAGTATCTTTTATTATTACGGAGTGTTTTTTTTGATCTACTTTCATTGCTTTTGATTTTCAAAATTAGGAAGTAGCTAAGTTACTACCGTTTTTTTAAATTACTGAATTTTTGATGCTAAAAGATAGATTACAGCCATTCTGATTGCTACACCGTTTTCAACTTGGTTTAAAATAACCGATTGTTGTGAATCAGCAACTTCTGACGTTATCTCTACTCCTCTATTTATAGGACCTGGATGCATAATTACAATTTCCTTATTTAAAGAATCCAATAAGGTTTTGTCTAATCCGTATTGTTGTGCATATTCTCGCGTAGACGGGAAAAAATTAACATCCATACGTTCATTTTGCACTCGTAACATATTTGCTACATCACACCATTCTAGCGCTTTTCGAAGATTAGGTTCTACAGTTACCCCAAGAGACTCAATATGTCTAGGAATTAATGTTTTTGGCCCACAAACTTTAACTTCGGCACCTTGCATTTGCAAGGCATATATATTAGAAAGTGCTACTCTAGAATGTAAAATATCTCCCACTATAACCACTTTTTTTCCAGCTACTTCTCCTAATTTTTCTCTAATAGAATAACTATCCAATAAAGCTTGAGTTGGATGTTCATGCGCTCCATCACCTGCATTTACAATACTTGCTTTAACATTTTTTGATAAAAAGTAAGCAGCTCCAGGATTAGCATGCCTCATTACTACCATATCTACTTTCATAGAAAGTATATTATTTACAGTGTCAATTAAGGTTTCTCCTTTTTTAACAGATGATTGAGCTGCCGAAAAACTAATCACATCAGCTGATAATCTTTTTTGTGCTAATTCAAATGAAAGTTTAGTACGGGTACTGTTTTCGAAAAAAATATTAGCGATAGTAATGTCTCGTAAAGAAGGTACTTTTTTTATTGGACGATTAATTACTTCTTTAAAATGATCGGCAGTTTCAAAAATAAGGTCAATATCATTCTTGTTAATGTATTTTATACCTAGTAAATGATTTACGCTTAATTCTTTCATTCTTTTACGATTATTATTATTTTATCAGCTTAGCTTTTTGAACGATTTGTTTTACTGATTAGTTGGTAATTAAATAGACCACATCTTCACCGTCATTTTCTTTCCAATTAACCTTTACTTTTTCCCCATTAATTGCATCAACTTGTCTCCCTCTATAATCCGGTTGTATAGGTAAATTTCGGCTAAAACGTCTATCAATAAGTACCAGTAATTCAATTTCTGATGGTCTTCCAAAAGATTGAATAGCAGTTAATGCAGATCGAATACTTCTTCCAGTAAACAAAACATCATCAATGAAAATAACTTTTTTATTTTCGACAATAAAATTGATTTTTGTTTTATTGGCTTCTAATGGTTTATCAGTTCTACGGAAATCATCTCTAAAAAAAGTAATATCTAAATATCCTAACTGAATTTCAGGAGTATTGTATTCATCTTCTAACATGGTTTTTAAACGCTCAGCAAGAAATGTACCTCTAGGCTGAATACCTACTAGAATAGTATCTTTAAAATCGAGATGTTTTTCAATTAGCTGACAAGCCAAACGATGGAGAATGATATTGACTTCTTTGGAATTGAGCAAAACTTTTTGAGTCATAGTAAAGTATTGTGTTTGGTTTTGCAAATATACAAATTCAAATTTATGATTTAATAATTATATCTCTAGAATATGTTTTTGATATTTTTTTTTAATAAAGAAAACCAATTTACAATAAGCCAAAGATATTGTAATAATACTTATTTAGGTGTTCTTTATCTTATTTATAAAATGATTAAAGATAATTAAGTCTAGAAAAAACAATTAGCTTAAATATAATTCTATAGAAAGTTATTTTATAACAATCCATTTGAATTATATAACAAATTTCTTTTGGCAATTGGTAATTTTATAATTCAATTTTAAATCCATTTATTATGATGACCAAAATAACAAAAACACTTTTACTTTTCACAATCCTAATTTCATTTACAAGCTGTTCCGTAATTGGCGGTATCTTCAAAGCAGGTATGGGCGTAGGTATTATTATTGTAGTCGCTATTGTAGCAATTATTTTATTTGTAATTAGTAAAATATCAGGTAAAAAATAGAACTAATTGTTAAATTTCTAAATAAAAAATATTTTTACACTTCATTTTTATAGTTTTTCAATAATTTTAATAGTAATTTTAATATAAAATTTACAATTATTCGATTATGAAATTAACTATATTTTATATTACTCTTTTTTTATTTTCATCAATTTCATATTGTCAAGAAAATTGTAATAATGGAATTGATGATGATGGTGATGGAAAGATCGACTTAAATGATTTAGATTGTATCTGTAATCAAACAGCGGTGCGTTCTATTATTCCAAACCATTCTTTTGAAGAGTATTCTTTTTGCAAAGAAGCCAAAATTTGGGTCCCCGCTAATAATTCTAGAACTGAATATATCAATTGTGGATTAGATTTGGATGGTCAAGAAATATTGAAAAATGGGCTTTCTAATTATCCAGACGGATTTGGTATTTATGGAGCCATGTATACAGGAAATAAAAAAGGGTATATTGGTACTTGTTTAATATCGCCAATGTTAGCTGGCGAAGAATACCAGTTGACACTCGATATTGCAACATTAATCGTTGGCGGTGATGCAGCTTTAGGAACTTCAAACAAAGTTTCTAAAGAAAATTTTAAACAATTGAGAGTTTCTGAATTAGAGCCCATAAATATTACTTTATACGGAACTAGTAATTGCGAAAATCTCCCACTTACCTCAGATGTCTATGTCAACATTTACCAAAGTCCTCCTACTTATGGTCCAAAATGGATTGAAATAGGAAGCGTAACATATACTCCAGTTTCAAAATGGGAAAAAATAACAATCACTTTTACACCAACAGTCGACATTGAAGCAATAATACTTGGTAGTCCTCAAAAACTGCCAGAAAGTTACCCTTATGCCCCTTTTAGAGGCCCTTATGAAGCCCCTTTTTTTTTATATGATGATTTAATTTTAAATAAATCATCCCTATTTGGAGTGAATATTTTAAGGAATGGTGCCTTTTGCGAGAATAATTTAGTTTTGACTGCAAACCCAACTATACTAATAACACCAAGTATTAAGTATCAATGGTATAAAGAAGGAATTGCAATAGCAGGAGCTACAAATAAAGATTTCAGCATACCATATGAGACTAAAAATTATGGGAATTATATTGTAAAAATCACTGATAATACTGGTTGTATTCTAAGTTCACCTTATAACCTTAACAATACTATTCCAGAACCAACAGTTTTAATTACGCAACCCACTTGCTCCGTAAATACAGGAACAATCACGATAACATCTCCTGCAAAAGAGTATAGTTTTGACAGAGGAAAAACCTGGACAACAAATAATGTAGCTACAAATTTAGTGTCAAAAACATATTTTATAAAAACTAGAAATGTTTTAAATTGTGAAGCTTCAAAAATTGTTGTGATAAATAATTTGCTCAATTTCCCAGAAATTTATGCTACAACCCCAATATCCTATGTGCAATTTGCAGTGGCTAAAGAATTAACTGCTGGCGGAACAAATCACTTATGGTATACTACTGAAACGGGAGGTACAGGCTCAACTGAAACTCCAATTCCACAAACATCTATATTAGGTTCTACTGATTATTTTGTAAGTCAGACTATAAATGGATGCGAAGATAATCAACGAAAAAAAATCACTGTAACTATTTATCCAGTTCCATATGCATTTGAATATCCCCATTTTTTCACACCAAATGGAGATGGAGAAAATGATTTTTGGAATATTCCTGAATTTGTAAAAGAAAACGAGGCCTTAATTTATATTTATGATCGATATGGCAAATCATTAGCGATAATTAAACCAAATGATATTGGATGGGATGGAAACTATCAAGGAGTTCCATTACCTTCAAATGATTATTGGTTTAAAGCAATCTATAAAGAAAATGGGGAACTCACTGAATTCAAATCTCATTTTACTTTAAAAAGATAGCCATCATAAAAAATGATTTTATGATGGCTAAAAATAATAGTATTATTTAGTATTAAGAATACATCTTAACTCTCAATTCTTGTATTTTTTCATCGTCAAGATACTCATCAAAAGTCATATAACTATCAATAGCTCCTTTTGGCGTTAACTCCACTACTCTATTTCCCACCGTTTGTGCAAACTCATGATCATGTGTAGTAAAAATAACAGAACCTTTAAAGTTTTTCAAAGAGTTGTTGAATGCCGTAATCGACTCTAAATCCAGGTGATTGGTAGGTTCATCTATCATCAATACATTTCCTCTTTCCATCATCATTCGAGACAACATACAACGTACTTTTTCTCCTCCTGATAATACTCTACAGGTTTTCAATGCTTCCTCTCCAGAGAAAATCATTTTACCTAGAAAACTTCGAATATTAACCTCATCGCGTTCTTCCTCTGTTTTTACCCATTGACGCAACCAGTCAACTAATGATAAATCACTTTCAAAAAAAGAATGATTTTCTACTGGCAAATAAGCTTGGTTTGTAGTCACTCCCCAATCAAAATTACCTGTGTCTGCTTTTTTATTCCCATTCAATATTTCGTAAAAGGCTGTTGTAGCACGAGAATCTTTTGAAAAAAGAACAATTTTATCTCCTTTGGCCATATTCAAATCAACTCCTTTAAACAATACTTCGCCATCAATTGAAGCACTTAAACCTTGAACATTTAATATTTGATCTCCTGCTTCACGCTCTTGATCAAATATAATTGCAGGATAACGACGACTCGAAGGTTTAATTTCAGAAATATTCAATTTAGAAATCATCTTTTTACGAGAAGTAGCTTGCTTTGATTTGGCTACATTCGCAGAGAAACGACGTATAAATTCTTCTAATTCTTGTTTCTTTTCTTCGGCTTTTTTGTTTTGTTGTGCACGTTGTTTTGCCGCTAATTGGCTAGACTCATACCAAAACGTATAATTTCCTGAATAATGATTTATTTTACTAAAATCAATATCAGATATATGAGTACAAACTGAGTCTAAGAAGTGTCTATCGTGAGAAACTACAATTACTGTATTTTCATAATTGGCCAAGAAATTTTCTAACCAAGCAATAGTTTCAAAATCCAAGTCATTGGTAGGCTCATCCATAATAAGCAAGTCAGGATTACCAAAAAGAGCCTGCGCCAAAAGCACACGAACTTTTATTTTTCCTTCTAGATCACCCATTAAGGTATAGTGATGCTCCTCAGTAATTCCAAGATTGGATAACATAGATGCAGCATCTGAATCAGCGTTCCAACCGTTCATTTCTTCAAATTGAACTTGTAACTCCCCTATTCTATCTGCATTTTTATCATTATAATCCAGATAGAGTTCGTCCATTTCTTTCTTAACTGAATACAAAACCTTGTTCCCCATTATTACGGTTTCCAATACGGTATGTTCATCAAACATATTGTGGTTTTGATTTAAAACCGACATACGCTTTCCTGGTTCTAAATGGATATGTCCAGATGTAGGATCCATTTCTCCAGAAATTATTTTAAGAAAGGTTGATTTTCCAGCACCATTAGCTCCGATAACTCCATAAATATTACCATGTGTAAAGGTGGTATTTACTTCGTCGAATAAAATTCGTTTGCCAAATTGAACTGATAAATTATTAACTGTTAACATAAATGTTTTTTATAAAAATTTTTGCAAAAGTACAAAAAATTAATGATTTTTTTATTTATACAAAGACAATTTGCTGAATTGAATTAAACAAAAACGAATCGTATTTATCAAAAAAAAATCCTGACAAAAAATTGCCAGGATTACAATATAATCTCTTTAAACTAAACCATAACCAAATTAAAAGAAACTAATATTTACTTATAATAATTTTTTTAAACTACTATAAACTGCTAATTCAACATCAGCCTGTTTTTTAGAATTGCATTCTTCCAATAAAACATTCAAAACAATTGGATTAAGAGTTTGTTGATTATCGAAACGCAATAAAAACTGTTTTGATATGTCACTTAAACTTTTAGACAATGGCAATAAGGGTTGAATAAGCGGTGCATTTGTACTTAACCGTACTAAATCAGTATTCATAGTGATCCATTTTTCAAAAAAATGAGTAACTTCTTTTTGATTTTCAATGTTTTTATCTTTCAAATATTTATTTACTGCGGTATCAAAATCAATAGCATCTGATGCATCTGAAGAGCAAGCATCGGCAAATAAACTTAGAGGAGAAAACATAAAGTATTTTTTTCCACCACCATTTCGTGTATAGTTTTTAAGTGGCTCGCATACATTAGTAAAGTCATTTAAAGCTATAGTATTTTGGTTATTGCTAATATTTCTTAATATCACTTCTTTGTTTCTAATGTGAGTAATTCCCAATTCCTCTAGTCTAAAAGAAACGGTTTTTAATCTTTTGCGTAAGCTAACCATATCAGTCACACTTTCATCCGACCATAAACGTTCAGCAATTGCAGCAGTTCTTGGCCAAATTCTGGAATCAATATTTAAGGGAGTTACAAGTTCACTCCACATTGCAGCTTCTCCACCTAATATCCTAGCTTTTTCTTCTGGAGTTAATAAAACTGTTTTAGAAATTGGGTCGTTTTTATAATGACTTTCAAGGCTGAGCATTAAATCAATATAATATCCGTTTGACAAAACTGTTTTGTAGCCATTTTTTGCCGCTGCAATTAGGGAACCCCCAGAAGCTAAACCTTCGTTAGTTCCTCTCCAGGCATGAATAATGGCGTCTTTGGTCATGTCTTTGGTCATTATTTCTTCCCAACCCATCACATTTTTCCCATGTTTTTTCAACATTGGAACCAACTGCATATTAAAATATGTTTGCAAATCATGATTATTAGCCAGATTGTGTTTTTTCTTAAACTCTTGTATTTTAGGATTAGCATTCCATTCTTTTCCATTGTTCTCATCGCCACCTATATGGAAATAGTTAGAGGGAAATAAAGGGCAAACGGCATCAAAAATGGCACTTAATACTTCATAAGTCTTAGGATTCGTAGGGTCTAATGCAGCATTAAAAATACCTGATCTCCTTTCTACAGCATATGATCCAACTCCGTTATCAATTTTACTTCCTATTTCTGGAAAAACAGATAAAATGGCCGATGCGTGTCCTGGAACATCAATTTCAGGAATAATCAATATTCCTCTATCATCAGCATATTTTACAATCCCTTTAATTTCTTCTTGTGTATAATAATTTCCATCAGAAGCTAATTCATGCAACTTGGGGAAGTTTTTCATTTCAATTCTCCATCCTTGATCATCTACTAAATGCCAATGAAAAACATTCATTTTCATAGCAGCCATGGCATCTAAATTTCTTTTAATAACATCAACTGGTTGAAAATGCCTTGCCGCATCAATCATTAAACCTCGCCATGTAAAACGCGGCGAATCTGTAATATTTACTGATGGAAAATAAAATGCTGTTCCATCATTTTGAAGCAATTGCAATAGGGTTTCTAAACCATGTAAAGCCCCTAGATCAGTTTCGGCATTGATTACTATTTTATTTGAATCTATCGAAAGTTGGTAACTTTCATTCTCATTTATTTCTATTTTTCCAGATCGAGTACAATTGATTTGTAATTGTGCTTCGGGAACCTCATTGATTTTAGTCAAAAAATCTTGTTCAAAGAATAAACCAGTTCTTCCGTCTAATCGTCGCAAAAATCGGGTCGCTCCAATAAAAATTCTTGCATCAGGATTCCCTGTAATATTCACTTTAAAGTTTTTGCTTAAAGCAAAAGTTCCAGCGGTTAAATCAACTTTTTGTGGCCAAGGCATTAAATCTAATTGCTCTTTTTTAATTTGAGCATTGGAAATAAAAACAGATAACAATAAAAACAAAATGTATTTCATAAATTTAAATAATAAAATGTAACAATTATTTAATAATCAAAACGCTTAAACGCTTCAATCGCTTCATATTCAGCTAGACCTAAATCATCATATAATTTAGCTGTACTTTTATTACGGTCTTCGGCCCTAACCCAAAACTCTCTGGAATCATTTCCTTGAAACATGACGCGGTCTTTTTGAGATTGATGAAATAAAATAGCATGTCTTTTTAACATTACCTCATCAGGACTTAATGGTACCGCCATATCAATTTCATGAATATCCCATTCATGCCAAGCACCACGATACAACCACAGCCAACAATCCTTCATGTAGGGCTCCTGTTTCAATTCTCCCATCGCTGCAAAAATAGCATTCAAACATACTTCATGTGTTCCATGTGGATCTGCTAGATCACCAGCTGCAAAAACTTGATGTGGTTTAATTGTCGCAATACTATTTTTTACTATTGCAATATCTTCAGCACCCAATGGCTTTTTCTTTATATGACCCGTTTCATAAAATGGCATATCTAGGAAATGAGTATTTTCATCTTTTAAACCAATATATCTTGTAGCTGCATAAGATTCACGTCTTCTAATTAGTCCTTTTAATTTTCGAACTTCTAAAGAATCGGCTTGATTTTCTTTTTTATTATTTATAAAATTAATAATTGATTTAAAATTAATTTTTGATTCCTCTACTCCAACAAAATCATTACATACCTCAGCAAATTTCAATGCTTCATCATCCGTAACTGCAATGTTTCCCGAAGTTTGATATACAACATGAACATCATGTCCTTGTTTTATCAATTTAGAAAATGTTCCTCCCATAGAAATTACGTCATCATCTGGATGTGGGCTAAAAAGGATTACCCTTTTTTGTGCTGGATTAGCACGTTCTGGTCTATTGGTATCATCCGTATTTGGTTTTCCACCTGGCCACCCTGTTATAGTGTGCTGCAAAATATTGAACATATTTATATTCAAATCATAAGCAGAACCCTCCAATGCCAAAAGATCTGACATCCCATTGTTATTATAATCTCTATCTGTTAATTTAAGTATCGACTGTTTTGTTTTTTGACACAACCATACAATAGCTTTGCTTTGCAATTCTTGAGTCCAAATACACTCTCCAACCAACCATGGTGTTTTGAAACGAGTTAATTCTGATGCTGCCGATTGATCTAATACAAAAGTGGCATTAGTATGATGTTGCAAAAAAGTAGCTGGAATTTCAGAACTTATATCGCCTTGAATAGTACGTTTTATAATGTCCGCTTTATTTTGACCCCATGCCATTAATACAATTCGTTTTGACCTAAGAATTGTAGAAACTCCCATGGTAATAGCTCTTTTAGGAACATTATCAATACCATTAAAATCAGATGATGCATCAACCTTAGTAATATGGTCCAATGTAATTATCCTTGTACCTGAATTAATATGTGAACCAGGTTCATTAAACCCTACATGTCCAGTACGTCCAATTCCCAATAATTGAAAATCTAAACCTCCAGCATTTTTGATGTTCATTTCATAATCAATACAATATTGATTTAATTCATTTATAGCAACTGTTCCATCAGGAATATTAATATTCTCTGGTTTGATATCTATATGATCAAAAAGATGTTGATGCATAAAATAATGATAACTCTGATTGTTTTCTTTTTTCATTGGATAATATTCATCCAAATTGAAAGTAACAACATTAAAAAAGCTAAGGTCTTCTTCTTTATGCATTCGTACCAACTCGTCATATACTTTTATTGGAGAAGATCCTGTTGCTAAACCAAGAACACAAATTTCATTTTTTTCTTGTTTGAATCTAATTAATTGCGCAATTTCTTGTGCAACAACTACAGAAGCTTCTGCAGAGTTTTTAAAAATTTCATTATGAATTTTTTCAAATCTGGTTTCTTCAAACTTACCTACACTTTTGTAACTAATATCAGGTTTCATTTCTAAAGCACTTTTCATTTTTATACTATTTTATCTAACTTAAATTTATAAAGATATGAATTTTATAAAAAGGTATAAGCAAATCAAATACTTATACCTTTTAAATTTAATCTTTTTTTTTCTAGAAGTTTCCTCCTACTTTATCCCACCAAAGTCTTGTTCCACCATTGTCAAGTCCTCCAAGTTTGGCAACTCCTGTAGCTACTCCACCTGCATTACCGTCTTTTTCAGCTTGAACAAAATTTAACCTTCGTACTCCAAGATTAGTATCAATTTTACCACCACTTGTGTTTTTAAGTACGGGCAATAATTTTGGATATCCAGTTCTTCTATAGTCTGACCAAGCTTCTTGCCCTTCAGGAAAACCTGCAATCCATTTTTGTGTAATAATTTTTTGCAATTTAACTTCATTGGTTCCAGCAGCATTCCAAGCAACTGTAACATTGTTTAAAGCAGCTCCATTATTTACGGGAAAATTGGGATCCACATAAGCCTTAGCTGTTTTTATGTTATCAGCAATATAAGCCGCTGCACCAGAAGCTCCCAGCTGACTAAACGAACTTGATATACCTGATTCATATAAACCTTGTGCGTCACCAGCCATATTCCAACCTCTTAGTGCCCCTTCAGCTCTTAAAAAATAAACCTCGGCTGTTGTCATTAAAACAATTTCTTTTGAATTTACAATTGGTCCAATACCTGAAAAATCAACATGATCCGCTTTGGCTGCAATTTCAATTCCTGTGCGAACTCCTTTGTATTGTCCTGGGAATTGTACTGCTGTTTTAAAGAAAACGGCTAACCTAGGATCAGCATAACCGCCCATAATGGACTCCATATCAGCTGACATACGAATGTCACCCCAAGCATTGCTTATTGTAGCAATTGGATTATTATAAACTGGCGATACCACTTTGAATAAATCATCATTAGTTGTCATTACACCAAATTTTTGCGAAATTGCTTTTTCTGCTTCAGTTTTGGCTAATGTCGGATTTACTTTTACAATTCGCATCGCCAATCTTAATCGCAATGAATTAGCAAATACAACCCATTTTTTATAATCTCCTTTGTAACCCGACAAATCTGTAGTGACAAATGTAGAAACTTCATTTGCATCTACTCTTGTTGTTAAATCAGATACTGCAAAATCCAATTCTTTAAACATTAAATTATAAACCTCTTCTTGAGAATCATATTCAATAACTGGGTCAGTAGTTCCAAATTTTGAATATACAATTGGTCCATAAGTATCTGTTACTCTATGCATCCCTTCCACTTTCAAAATCAAAGACAATGCATAAAATTGATCGTATTTGCCTTTTGCTTTCTGTTCTACTGAATAGGCATTGTACATAACATCACTGTATGCAGCCCCCCAGGAGAAACCATTCCAACCGTCTACTAAATCATATGTAGTATTATTTGACCCTCCTGCAAAACCGGTAGGTGTTGCCATATATCCTGACCAAATATCTCCCTGCAAACCTTGTTGCACTTGGTATTTCCACTCTGGAGTAAGAACTAAGATATTATTAAACATAGGGCTAAAAGAACCTTTAATATGATTAAAATCTTGCTCTAGTAATTGTTGGGTAATACCGTTTGGATTTGTATTTATTTCTTCAAAATTATCTGTACAACTTACTGCTGCGAGTAAAGTAGCGCAAATAGCTGCTTTTTTTATAGTATTTAATTTCATGATTTTTTAATTAGAAAGTTACATTTAAATTAAGACCAATACTTCTTGTAGATGGCATTCCATAAACATCAATACCTTGTAAACCCTCACCAGTACTTAATGAAATATTTGGGTCAAAAGGAGCGTCTTTATAGATAAATCCCAAATTTCTTGCTATTAGCGATAAACTTGCAGCTTGTAAAAAAGGTAGCTTATTGGTATTAAATGTATATCCTATTGAAACTTCTCTTAAACTTACATTGGTAGCACTATATACATATTCACCAGTAGCACCTGCTCTACCTCCAGTTTGTTTATAATAACTCTCTGTTGGGTATTTTCCCGCATACGCTGTTCCATCAGGATAAACTGCATTGATTGTAACTCCGCCAGCATTTCTCGCGTCACCTGTTATTTTAGAAACACCAAACTCATCATTTATAGCCTCTGTTAAACTCATTACATCACCACCAAATCTTGCGTCGATTAAAACGTTTGCAAAGAAAGAACCAAATTTAAAAGAGTTTGAAAAACCTAACATAAAGTCAGGATTGGAATTTCCTACTTCTTCAAAACCCGTTTTTTGAATTGTTCCATCTGAATTCAATAACACTCTTCCTTGTTCATCTCTTTTAATGTTTACTCCTTCAATAACCCCAAACGGTTTTCCTTGTTCCAATACATATCTGTAATTGTTAACACCTGCTTCGGTCAAGATTACTTTCCCTCCTAGTTCAGTTGGGATCTCCTTAACTGTGTTTTTATTAATGGAATAGTTCAAAGCAGTATCCCAAGAGAATTTATCTGATTTAATTATTTTTCCAGTTACAACGGCTTCAAAACCTTGATTTTTGATACTTCCAGCGTTAATACCATAGTATTTTACTCCCAAAGGATTTGTAGGTGGTGCAAGTATTTGTAAGTATTGATGTTTAGTCTCTGAGTTATAATAAGAAAACTCGAAACCCAATCTATTATCAAACATTCTCCATTCTGTACCTATCTCTATTTCTGATTTTAATTCTGGTTGCAATGAACCTCCTGGTCTTGGCGCAACTACTGGCGGTTTATTACCCTCAGCAGTATATCCATAGGTTGGCGAAGTAACAAATGAAAATATATCATTTCCTACTTGTGCATAGGTAGCTCTAACTTTTCCGTAGTTAATAAATTCTGGCAAAGTTGTCATTTCACTAATAATTCCAGTAACACCCACTGAAGGATAAAAGAATCCTGAATTATTGGTATTTACTAATGTAGAAGACCAATCGTTTCTTGCAGCTAAATCTAAAAATAACATGTCTTTGTAACCAAAAGTAGTTGCCGCAAAAACTGATTGCACTTCTTTGGCAGCATCTAATGTTTGTAGATTACCCGCATTATTAACAAAATTCCCTAATGTAAACCAGTTTGCAATTTGTAATCCTCCACCAATACCAGAATCTAAAGTAGTTCTTTGATTCCCTATTGTATTAGTTATACTTGTACCAGCATTTGCGTTAAAACTAATATCTGTATTCAAATCTGTATTGATTGTAGCAATAAAGTCAGCATATCGTTGTGTACTTAATGTATTTACGTTGATATACCTCCCATTTGCATGCGACAATGTACCCTGTGTTGTAGCATATATCTTTTTATCAAAACCACTTTCGGAACGGTTATAACTGTATCTTGAAGCAAGTGATAACCAATTATTCACTTTATAATCCAAAGCAATAGAACCATTAAAAAACTGATTCGTATCCTCAGACTTATTTCTATTAATTCCCCAGTACGGATTTTGAAGTATATCTCTATCCGTCATCCAGTTTTGTGCCATTAGATTTCTTGTGGGATCATAAACTTCAAAATTGTTTTTATATTCATTGAAATCATTTCCTCTAGGCATTAAATAAACACCTGTCAAAGGATTAAAGTAAAGTCCGTTAACTGGCTTATTAATGATTGTTTGAGTTGTATAATTAGCATTTGCGGCAACATTTAATTTATCATTGAAAAATTTAGCTGTCTGACGGATTCCAAAATTATTTTTTTTCAAATTGTTTCCTGGAATTATTCCTGCAGCACTTGTGTTAGCATACGATAAACTTGTTGATGATGCTTCAGTCGCAGAAGAAAAAGCCATTGAAGTAATTTGAGTACTTCCTGTATCAAAAAAACCTTTCACATGGTCATTTGAAGCTCCTTTTGCTCCCCAGGTTTCTTCACCGCCTTCAACTGCTACATAATCATTTTGAAATTTCGGTAAATAAGCAGCACTTTCAAAAGTGGTAACAGAGGAAACTTTAAAATTTGATTTTCCTTCTTTAACTTTTTTTGTAGAAAGTAAAATAACTCCATTTGCACCTTGACTTCCATACAATACAGAAGCAGCTGCCCCTTTAAGTACTGTCATCCCTTCGTAATCGTCTGGATTAATAAGAGAAACAACATCTCCTCCGTCACGGTTTCCACCTGCAGTATCACCAAAAGCATTATTTGGTTGACCTGAAGTTCCATTAAACAATGGAATACCATCGATAACATATAACGGTTGATTGTTACTCACTGATGAATTTCCACGAATTACAACTTTAGTAGATCCACCAGTTCCTCCAGCACTTTTAGTTACCGCAACTCCTGATATTTTACCAGCAATCGTATTAATAATGTTAGCATCTTTTACTCTAGTTAATTCTTCTCCTTTTAACTCTTGAGCAGAATAGGTTAATGACTTTCTCGTTTTCTTAATACCCAATGAAGTTACAACCACTTCATTAAGTGCGTTAGAAGAAGCATCTTTCAATTGAACAGTAATAGTACTAGAGTCGCCAATAGCAATATTTTGTGTTTCAAATCCTAAATAGGAAACTACTAAAGTTTTCCCTTTTTGAGCTTCAATAGAAAAATTACCATCTAAATCGGTAACACTTCCTTTGGACTCGCCTTTTACAACAATGGAAGCCCCTGGTAACGGCATCCCAGATGCATCAGCAACTGAACCTTTGATGATTTTAGACTGTGCAAGCGTAACTTGTGCAGTAAAAACCATCATAAAGATTAAAATAATTTGTTTCATAATTAAAAGTTTATGTTAGTTATTTCGTAAATGTATCAGTAAGAACATTCTCAAAAAAAAAAATTAAACCAACAGTACATTATTTTAAACCAACGACATTATTTTGTCTATAACAGGTTTTTTAGTAAAACACCATAAATGATTTTTCAATAAGGATTTTATTAAAAAACATATTTTTATGTAACAAAAACTGATTTATATTAAAAAAAATGACTAAAGTTGTACTTTTGTTATTAATCTGGACTTTCTGTATTTAAATTAAAGATGAACTAAGTGAGTGAATTAAAAGAACTAAAATTCGATATAAAACTGAAAAACCACTTATGGTTTTGGGGTATATACTTTTTATTAAATTTTTTGCGTTGGGGTGCTTATTTTAATGATTATGAGTACTCTTTTAAATCAAATATTATTGAATTTGCACTTCATATTCCATTAGTATATTTTAATTTATTTGTACTAATACCAAAATATGTAGTCAAATCGAAGTACATGAAATATACCATAGCTTTACTATTCAGTCTTACCATGGTCTATTTATTAAAAACGGGACTTACCTATTATATTATTTCCGAAAATATTTGGCCAGAAGCAAATAGAGAATACAAACCATTTGAAATAAACCATATAATAGCAGTATGTATTGGTGAATTATATGTTCTAGCAATGGCGTCTTCAGTTTACCTCACTTTAACTTGGTTGAAAGAAAGAGATAGAAACAAAACTTTGATAGAAGAGCAATTTAAAATAAAATTGAAATATTTAAAGAACCAGATTCAACCCCATTTTTTTTTTAATACTTTAAATAATCTCTACGCTTTATCTCTTGAGTCATCAGATAAAGTGCCAGATGTAATTATTAAGCTTTCCCAGTTGATGGAATATGTTTTATATGATATTGAAGAAAACACAGTTGTTCCATTAATTAAAGAAATTAATTATATTCAAAATTATATTGAAATTGAAAAACTTCGATTTGAAAAAATTGAAGTATCTATTAATATCGAATCTAATATTGATGATGTTATGGTGCCCCCATTATTATTAATTACACTTCTTGAAAATGCTTTTAAGCATGGAGGCATTAACAATCAAAACCTTAAAATAAAAGTCAATTGTAAAATTATTAATGGATCAATATTGCGTTTTGAAATCCTAAATAATTTTGTACTTTCACAAAACTTTAATCCCAAAATAGGCATTGGCTTAAAAAATACTAAAAAGCGATTGGAATTAATTTTCAAGAATAAATATACTTTAGACCATAAAATAAAGTTTAATTATTATATAATAAGTTTACAAATACCTATCAATAATGAAGATTAAATGTGTTATAGTTGATGACGAACCATTTGCGATAAAGGTATTGCAGAATTATTTTAAAAACTTTCCCGATTTTGAAATAGTTGCAACCTTCACAAATACGTTAGAAGCATTAAATTTTATAAATACGACTGCTCTTGATGTTGTTTTTTTAGACATCCAAATGCCTATTATGACAGGTTTTGAATTAATAAGGTTAATAAAAAAGGAACCCAAACCTAAAATAATCATTACAACTGCATATCGAGAATTTGCCGCCGAAAGTTACGACTTAGAAGTATTAGATTATTTGATAAAACCATTACCTATAACTCGATTTATTAAGTGTATTAATAAAATTTCGACCGAAATTAACTTAAAAAACAATATAAAAATTGAGCCCTTTCGTGTAGAGCCACATTTATTTATTAAAGTGGATAAAAAAATGGTGAAACTAATTATTGATGAAATTTTATTTATAGAAGGAATGAAAGAATACATCAAGATCGTTTCCCTTGACAAGACTTATATTACTCATAAATCATTAACGTCATTAACAGAAGAATTACCTATCGACCAGTTTGTAAGAATCCATAAATCGTACACGATTGCTCTCAACAAAATAAAATTTATTGAAGGGAATAGAATACAAATTCATTCTTTCACTTTACCAATAGGAAGAAATTACAATAAAGAAGTTAAGAGTAGAATTTTGGAATAAATACAATAGGTAGGTTATTAAAAAAACTTGCTTTTCCTTGAAAAATAATCATCTTTTTTTAATAAAAAGTGATTATTACACAATTTAAATAATATTTATACAAAATTGTTTTTTTTTAATTTGCTTAACAAATATATTTACGCTCTTGAAAACTAAAAATTAATTAACCATAAAAAACTAATTCTTGAACAATTATGAATACAGAACAAACAAAGTCTAATAATTCCGCGCTTTATACACTTATTACAGTGTTTTTCTTTTGGGGATTTATTGGCGCATCTAATGGTGTTTTCATCCCTTTTTGTAAAGCCAAATTTGGCTTAGATCAATTTCAAAGTCAACTTATTGATTTTGCTTTTTATGGTGCTTATTACATAGGTGCAATTTTACTTTTTATATTTAGTAGCATATCAAAAAAAGATATCTTAAACGCTTGGGGGTTCAAAAAAGGAATTATTTATGGTTTACTTGTAAGTACTTTTGGAGCTGCATTGATGATATTAGCAGTAACGGAAGGAAGTTATTTGTTTATTCTTGGAGCTTTATTTATAGTTGCTTTGGGTTTCTCATTACAACAAACATCAGCACAACCATTTGCTGCTTCACTTGGAGAAGCACATACTGCATCCAGTAGATTGAATCTTGCTGGAGGAGTCAATTCCTTTGGAACTACAATAGGACCGATAGTTGTTTCTATCGCTTTGTTTGGTGTGATATCTGGAGTAGATATTGAAGAATTTGCACAAAAAGCTAATTCTTTGGATTCTATGAGAATTTTATACGTATTTGTTGGTGGTCTATTTTTATTGGCTGCAGCTTTATTCTTTTTCTCAAAAAAATTACCTGATGGAAAAAGTGATTCTACTTTTGAACCAGCTAGTAAAGCAATGAAAACTTTAATTGGTATTACACTAATTTTGATTGTTGTATTCGCCTATATATTCTCTCGTTACGAAGATCCTGAATTTATCACTCGTTTTATTGAGAATAAAGAAAAAGATTATTTAGGTTTAGGTTTAACTGTTTCTACATTAGTAATTGTTGTATTTGGACTATTATTTGCAAACGTTACGGCACAAAAAAAATCAGAAGGATGGGGAGCAATGAAATACCCTCAATTAGTTTTAGGGATGCTAGCTCTTTTCACTTATGTAGGTGTAGAAGTAACGATCGGTAGTAATCTTGGTGAATTATTAAAAACTGCTGATTTTGGTTCTATTACAGGTCCTTCATTAGCACCATATATGTCAATGTACTGGGGAAGTTTAATGATTGGACGTTGGGCTGGAGCAATTTCAGTTTTCAACCCTTCAAATCAACTTAAAAAAATATTGTTAATCGTTATTCCTTATGTTGCTTTTGGAGTAGTTTTAGCAGCAAATGCAATTTCTGGACAAGATGTTACGCCATTGTATGCTTATGCTTTTGTAATTGCATTTCAAATTGTAGGTTTCTTTTTAGGAAAAGATCAACCTTCAAGAACATTAATGATTTTTGGTTTAATGGGTATGATAGCAATGTTAATTGGATTATCAACTACTGGTACAATTGCTATTTTTGCTTTTATGAGTGGTGGTTTGTTTTTAAGTATCATGTGGCCTTCTATATTCTCTCTTGCTATTGCTGGATTAGGAAAATACACTTCTCAAGGTTCTTCATTCTTAGTAATGATGATTTTAGGTGGTGGTATCATCCCTCCATTACAAGGAAAGTTAGCTGATATTATTGGTATCCATGCCTCTTATTTCATTCCCGTTTTATGTTTTGCTTTCATTGCATTCTACGGTTGGAAAGTAATTGCTATATTAGAAAAACAAGGTATTGGACATGACATTGAAGTTGGTGGAGCGCATTAATTCCTTTTTCAAGAAAAAACTATTTTAATATAATAGCGTTTCAATTTTTAATTCAAAATAATAGAACCATCAAAATTTAATTTTGGTGGTTTTTTTTTGGCATTAAAATTGATTTTAGATAATCAAATAAATACATTTGTTTAAACTATTCCTTATGAGAAAATCTTTACTCCTCCTTGCATTTATAATTATTTTTTCGGCTTGTGGCGTTAAGCAAACTCGCAATTTATTAACTTCAGGAAACTATGATGATGCTATTGATAATTCAATTTCTAATCTAAGGTCCAATAAAGACAAAAAAGGGAAGCAAGACTATATTTACATTCTTGAAGAGGCATTTGCAAAAGCAAAAGAACGCGATTTAAACACTCTTAATTTGTTGAACCAAGATGCAAACTCATCGAATTTAGAAAAAATTTACACTACCTACATAGGACTAAATATTCGTCAAGAAAAAATAAAACCATTACTCCCCTTAAAATTTATACCACAAGGAAAAAATGCTCGATTTCCATTTGATAATTACAACACACAAATTATAGAAAGTAAAAATGCTTTATCACAATATTTATATGGTAATAGTAAAAAATTATTAGCGTCTAATTCAAAAATAGATTTCCGACAAGCTTACGACGATTTGGTTTACCTCAATCAAATAAACCCCAATTTCAAGGATGTTTTAAAATTAATAGAAGATGCCCAATTCAAAGGAACTGATTTTGTACATGTATTTTTGAGAAATGAAACCAATATGGTTATTCCAATTATTTTACAAAATGAGCTGTTAGACTTTAGCACTTATGGCATGAATGACAAATGGACCGTTTATCACAACAATAAACAGAACGGAATTAACTATGATTATGGCTTAATCATGAATTTTAGAGAAATTAACATCTCCCCTGAGCAAATTAAAGAGAAAGAATTTTTCAACGAAAAACAGATAAAAGACGGGTTTAAAACAGTTATAGATAGAAACGGAAAAATAGTAAAAGACAGTCTTGGAAATCCAATAAAAGTTGATAATTTTAAAGCAATCAAAATTAGAATTTACGAATTCAATCAATTTAAAGCGTGTCAAATAACCGCTAAAGTTGATTATGTAAATCTAAAAACCAATCAATTATTAGAATCATTTCCAATTGCATCTGAGTTTATATTTGAAAATAGATATGCAACTTACAAAGGAGACAAAAGAGCTGCTGATATTGATTACTATAACTATTTTGACCGAAGACCATTACCATTTCCTTCCAATGAACAAATGGTATATCATACTGGTGAAGACTTGAAAGAAAAACTAAAAGCTATAATTACACAAAATAAATTCAGAAAATAAATAATCTTCAATTTGAATAGTACATTTTAGCAATGAAATATTAAAATATCGAGTTTTACTAACATTTTGCTAAAAAATTGTTAGAAAATATAAAATAAAGATTACATGTCAAAAATAAGTGTACTTTTGCACCAATGAATTATACAAGATTACATATAACATCTATCTCACGGATAAAACCAGCTAGTACTTCGCCCGAAGTACGGATACTATCTTTATAGTAGCCAAAACAAGTTTAGTTATATAGTATTCATTTTTCATTTTACCGTTTTGAAATCCCAACTGTTAAACATTGGATTATCATATCCTAAAAACAATAAAAAACAACATTCAATAACATTTATATCTAATTGTTATTCAATACTTTATTACTTTGTTTTTACATATAAATTCTTTAACTTTTGCTTCTCAAATTTAATTTATAGCTTATTTTTTAACCAAAAAATTCATCTTCTGAAATGAATATCTCTATTATTATAGCCCAGGAAGAACATTTTAAGTACGCACAAATTATATGCGATACCATAGAATCATCTGCCTTATTGAGAGGAACTGGAATTGCAAAACGTACTCCTGAATACATCCAAAAAAAGATGGAAAATAAGGATGCCGTAATTGCTTTAGACAATGGTGTATTTGCAGGCTTTTGTTATATCGAAAGTTGGCAAGACAGTAACTATGTTGCACATTCTGGATTAATTGTACACCCTGATTATAGAAATTTAGGTTTAGCCAAAAAAATTAAATCTAAAGTTTTTGAATACTCTTTAAAGAAATATCCAAATGCTAAAGTATTCGGAATCACAACAGGTTTGGCCGTTATGAAAATAAATTCAGAATTAGGATACAAACCCGTGCCTTTTTCTGAACTAACTACCGATCCAAGTTTTTGGAAAGGTTGTCAAACTTGTACGAATTATGAGATTCTAAAAAGCAAAGACAATAAAATGTGTTTGTGTACAGGAATGCTTTATGACCCGAAAGAAAAACAAAAGATCCCACCAAAGCATCCTTTTAATGTCCGGATTTGGAACCGTTTAAAAAAAATTAAGCAGGCCCTTTTTTTGGAAGACTAAAAAGGAAATTAAAATTAAAATAAAATTAGCTAAATGAAACTAACACATTTAGCCCATAAAAGCTCAAAAATGAAAAAAGTAGTATTAGCATATAGCGGAGGTTTAGATACTTCATATTGTCTTAAATATTTAAAAAACGAAAAAGGATATGAAGTTCACACTGTATTAATTAATACAGGAGGATTTGATGATGAAGAATTAACAGCAATTGAAGAAAGAGCATATGAATTAGGAAGTGCACAACACGCAAACCTGACTATTGTAGACAAATATTACGATAAAGCTATCAAGTATTTAATTTATGGTAATGTACTTAAAAACAATACCTACCCTTTATCTGTAAGTGCCGAAAGAGTTTTTCAAGCAATTGAAGCCATAAAATATGCGAAATCTGTAGGTGCCGAAGCTATCGCTCATGGAAGTACTGGTGCAGGAAATGATCAAATTCGTTTTGACTTGATTTTTCAAACCATCGCTCCTGAAATCGAAATCATCACTCCTATTCGTGATTTAAAATTATCAAGACAAGAAGAAGTAGACTATTTATCAAAAAATGGTGTACACTATTCTTGGGAGAAAGCACAATACTCTATCAACAAAGGACTTTGGGGAACTAGTGTTGGTGGTAAAGAAACACTTACTTCACACCAAGCTTTACCAAGTGAAGCCTACCCTTCTCAATTAACAAAAGAAGGCGAAGAAAAAGTAACTCTAGAATTTAAAAAAGGGGAATTGGTTGCCGTAAATGGAAAAGCAGATAAGCCATCCAATAATATTGTTGTTTTAGAGAAATTAGCAAACGCTTTCGCAATTGGTAGAGACACTCATGTAGGCGATACCATTATTGGAATAAAAGGAAGAGTTGGTTTTGAAGCAGCTGCTCCGCTGATCATAATTAAAGCACACCATTTATTAGAGAAACACACTCTAGGAAAATGGCAGCAATACTGGAAAGAGCAACTAGGAAACTGGTACGGAATGTTATTTCACGAAGGTCAATTTCTTGATCCTGTAATGCGTAACATCGAGGCTTTCCTTGAAGATACTCAAAAAACAGTTAACGGAACAGTTACAGTTTCTTTAAAACCATACCATTTCTCATTGGACGGAATAGAATCTGCTAATGATTTAATGAATACTGGTTTTGGTCAATATGGGGAAATGAACAATGCTTGGACATCTGACGATGCGAAAGGATTTATTAAAATTCTAGGTAATGCTCAAAACATATTTTCATCGGTAAACAATGAAACTTACGAGTAAAAATTTAACAGTCGAAAGTCAAAAGTCATAAAGTCGAAATTACTTGGTATTATAAAATAATCCCATGTGATGAAGCAATTGACTTTATAAACTTTAAGACATTTGACTTTCTACTAAAAAAACATAGATTATGATTACTATTGGAATAATAGGTGGTTCAGGATATACAGCAGGAGAATTAATTAGAATTCTAATGTTTCACCCTAATGCAAAATTAGATTTTGTTTACAGTACAACTAACGCAGGAAAACCACTTTCTATAGCGCATCAAGATTTAATGGGCGATATCGAAATGAATTTTACGGACACTATCAATCCTAATGTTGATGTTCTTTTCTTGTGCTTAGGACACGGAAAATCAATTTCGTTTTTAGAAAACAACACATTCTCTGATAAAACCAAAATCATCGATCTAGGAAATGATTTCCGTTTAACGAAAGACAAAGATTTTGAAGGAAAATCTTTTGTTTACGGTTTACCTGAATTGAATAAAATAGACATTCAAAAAGCTAATTATATCGCAAATCCTGGTTGTTTTGCAACAGCTATCCAACTGGCTTTATTGCCATTGGCCGCTGACGGATTATTAACCGAAGATGTTCACATCAACGCTACTACGGGTAGTACTGGTGCTGGTGTTGGTTTATCCCCTACATCGCATTTTAGTTGGAGAAACAACAATTTCTCACACTACAAAGCTTTTGAGCACCAACATTTGGGCGAAATCAATCAAAGCATCAATCAATTGCAAGCTTCCTACAGTGACGAATTAATTTTTGTTCCAAACAGAGGTGATTTTCCAAGAGGTATTTTTGCAACTTTATACACAAAATCTGAGGAAAGTTTAGAAGATTTAGTTGCTAAATATGAAGCATTTTATGTTGACCAACCGTTTGTAACCGTTACTACAACTAACATTAACATGAAGCAAGTAGTACAAACAAACAAATGTATTATTAGTTTATTGAAAAAAGGGAACCGGATATTAATAACCTCTGTTATTGATAATTTACTCAAAGGCGCCTCAGGTCAAGCCGTTCAAAACATGAATTTAATGTTTGGATTGGAAGAAACTACAGGATTGCATTTGAAACCATCTGGATTCTAAAAAAGTTTAATCGGTGAATCGTTTAATCGATTAGCCGAATAAGCGATTAAACAATTAAACAAAAAATCAAAATGAACTTATTTGACGTTTACCCATTATACCCTATCACGCCTGTAAAAGCATTAGATTGCACTATTACAGACGATAAAGGAATTGAATATTTAGATTTATACTCTGGTCACGGAGTAATTTCAATAGGTCACACTCAGCCAGATTATGTGGCTAAAGTAAAAGCACAATTGGATAATTTGAGTTTTTACTCGAATGCTATCCAAAATCCATTGCAAGTAGAACTAGCTGATAAATTAGGAAAAGCGTCTGGCTTGACTGATTTTAGTTTGTTCTTATGTAGCTCTGGAGCTGAAGCCAATGAAAACGCTTTAAAAGTAGCTTCTTTTCATACCAATAAATCAAGAGTGATTGCTTTTGACAACTCGTTTCACGGAAGAACATCTGCTGCTGTTGCAGTAACCGATAACAAAAAAATTGTAGCGCCATTAAACGCACAACAAGCAGTTACTTTCTTGCCATTGAACCAAATCGAACTGGTTGAAACAGAATTGAAAAAAGGAGATGTTTGTGCCGTAATCATTGAGCCTATTCAAGGGGTTGGTGGTTTAGACCAAGGAACAACGGAATTCTTTCAAGGGTTGGAAAAAGTTTGTGCTGCTAATGAAGTCGTATTAATTTTAGACGAAGTACAATCGGGTTACGGAAGAAGCGGAAAGTTTTTTGCACACCAACATCACGGAATCAATCCTGATATTGTAACCACTGCTAAGGGAATGGGGAATGGTTTCCCAATTGGAGGTGTTTTAATTTCTCCAAAATTCAAAGCAAGCTACGGATTACTAGGAACTACGTTTGGTGGAAGTCATTTGGCTTGCGCTGCTGGTATCGCAGTTCTAGACGTGATGGAAAGCAAGAACTTACTTGAAAACACGAATAAAGTATCCGAATACTTTTTTGAAGCAATTAAAGTAATTCCAGAAATCATCAAAGTAAAAGGAAGAGGATTAATGCTTGGAGTTGAATTTGACTTTGACGTGAGTGCTTTGAGAAAGAAAATGATTATTGAAAAACATATATTTACAGGTGGAGCCAACAATAAAAACTTATTGAGAATCCTTCCTCCATTGACTATTACAACCGAAGCAATTGACACATTTATCGTTGCTTTACAAGAATCATTGGCCGAATTGAAATAATATTTTAAACATATAAGTCTAATAAGCCCTCAAACTTATATGACTTATATGTTTAATTTCTTCTATACTATTAAACTAAAAACGATGAATACCTTATTATCCATAGAAAAACGAAATGCTGTTTTAAGTAGAATGGCTGTACTTCTTGAACAAGAGAGAGCCCCTCTTAAAGCAATCAATCAACAGGATTTAAACAATTATTCTGGGGATGATTTGGCTATGGAAAAACGTTTATTAGTTGATGATACTAAGATTGATGGAATGATTTTATCGTTGCAACAATTGGCTAGTCAGGAAGATCCAGTAGGTAAAGTTCGTTTTAACTTCACTCATGATAACGGATTAAAAATCAGTAATAAAACTGCTGCATTTGGAACAATTCTAATCATCTACGAATCACGTCCAGACGTAACTGTTGAAGCAGGCGGAATTGCTTTCAAATCGGGAAATAAAATTTTATTGAAAGGCGGTAAAGAATCGTTACTTTCGAATCAAAAAATCGTGAGTCTATGGCATCAAGCATTGACTGATAATGACGTTGCCACTTCTTGGGTAGAATACCTAAATTATGATAGAACTGAAACCCAAGCTTTCTTAGAAAAACCAACACAAAAAGTTGACTTAATTGTTCCGCGTGGTGGAGAAAAATTAATTGCCTTTACAAAAAAACATGCTACTTGCCCCGTTATTGTAAGTGGTAGAGGAAACAATTTTGTTTACGTAAATGCAGAGGCCAATTTAGACCAAGCACTTTCTATCATTGTAAACGGAAAAACCTCAAACATATCTGTTTGTAATGCTTTAGATAAATTATTAATTGATACTAATCTTCCTAATTGGGAAGTATTTGCAAATAGAGTTGTGGCAAAATTAAAAGAGTTCAATGTAATTGTTTTAGGAGATTCAACTGTAGCTGCAGCTACAAACGTTCCTGCAATCGAATCCGATTTAATTTGGTATGAAGAGTTTCTAGATTATAAAATTGTAATTGGTACAACCAATTCTGATCAAGGCGCCATTGATAAAATAAATAAATATTGTGGCGGGCATTCAGCTTCGATAATTACAACAAATAATGAAACAGCGCAGGTATTCATGGACAATGTAGATACTGCCGCAGTTTATCAAAATGCCTCTACTCGATTTACAGACGGTGGTCAGTTTGGCCTAGGAGGAGAATTAGCAATAAGCACTGATAAATTACATCAAAGAGGTCCTATTGGTTTACAGCACCTAGTTACTAATAAATGGTATATTTACGGTGAAGGACAGATTAGATAGGGATTTAAAGATTAAAAGATTCATGTATTAAAAGATTGGGATAAAGAAATTTTTAAATTCTTAAATCTTTCAATTTTTAAATTAGAAATAATGGCTAAAAAAAGAATATTACTAAAAATAGGAAGCAATACCTTAACCAAGGAAACCAATCATATTTCGAGAGGAAAGATTGAAGATATTGGAATGCAAATAGCTGCTTTAAACGATCAATACGAATTTGTAATTGTAAGTTCTGGTGCTATTGCAGCTGCAAAACAATTTGTAAAGTTAGAAAGTAAAGGAAAAGAAATTTTCGTTAAACAAGCATTAGCATCTATTGGACAACCCCATTTAATGCGGATTTTCCATGAAAACTTTAGTGATTTAGGATTATTGACTTCACAGTGTTTATTGTCATATTCAGATTTTGAAAAAGAACAATCCAAAGTGAATATCGTTAACACCATCAATGTATTGATTGAGAATAATTATATCCCAATAATTAATGAAAATGATACAGTTGCTACAGACGAAATCCAATTTGGAGACAATGATAAATTAGCAGCTTTAACAGCGGTACTTTTAAAAGTTGATATTTTAATAATCGCAACAAACACAAACGGAATCTATACAAAAGCTTCAATTCATAACGATATTCCAGAAACCATTACATTAGTAACTGATTTAGCTTTAATGCAACAAGAAGTTGGCGATTCTAAATCATCGCATGGTACTGGTGGAATGCAATCTAAAATTGAAGCGGCAGCAATTGCAAAAGCCGCCAATATTGAAACTTGGGTTGTCAATGGATTAAAAGATGATTTTATTTTGAATGCGATAAACAACAGTATTCCGTTTACGAAAATTATATAAATGTTTATGTGTTTAATCGGTTAAACGATTAACTGATTAAACAAAAACCGATTAAACAATAAAACAATGAACTACATATCAGTAAAAAATATAGATTCACTCGACACATGGGTGAAACAAGCTTTAAAAATTAAAAAGAAGCCTCTTAAAAACAAAAAGCTAGGTAAAAACAAAACCTTAGGAATGTTGTTTTTCAACCCGAGTTTAAGAACGCGTTTGAGTACTCAAAAAGCAGCTTTAAATTTAGGAATGAATGTGATGGTAATGAATTTTACCAATGAAGGTTGGACACTAGAGTTTGAAGATGGCGCAGTGATGAATCAAGGCGCTTCAGAACATATTAGAGAAGCTGCCGAAGTAGTTTCTCAATACTGTGATATTATTGCGGTAAGAGCATTTGCTGGCTTAGTTGACAAAGAAAAAGACAATGCCGAAACAGTTTTGGCTGGATTCTTAAAATTTGCAACTGTACCCGTTGTCAACATGGAAGGTTGTACAGGACATCCATTACAAGCATTGGCTGACGCCATAACCATGGAAGAACACAAAACGGCACACCGTCCAAAAGTAGTTTTGTCTTGGGCGCCACACCCTAGAGCTTTACCTCAAGCTGTAGCCAATTCTTTTGTGGAAATGATGCAGTTACAAGATGCCGACTTTGTAATTACTCATCCTGAAGGCTACGAATTGAATCCAGAAATTACAAAAAATTCAATCATTGAATACGATCAAAACAAAGCGTTTGAGAATGCCGATTTTATTTATACTAAAAACTGGAGTAATTATATTGATTACGGAAAAATAACAAATTCAGACCCAAACTGGACTGTGACTGCTGAGAAAATGGCATTAACGAACAATGCCAAATTCATGCACTGTTTACCTGTGAGACGAAATGTAATTGTTACAGATGAAGTGATAGACAGCGAAAATTCAATCGTGATTGAACAAGCCAACAACAGGACTTATGCAGCGCAATTAATATTACAAAAAATATTAGAAAATGCACAATAAAAAACCCATTACAGTAGTTAAAATTGGTGGAAATATTATTGATGATGCCGCAGAACTTAAACAATTCCTAGCTGACTTTTCAAAAATAGAGGGGCATAAAGTATTGGTTCACGGTGGAGGAAAATCGGCTACCAAAATGGCAAAAAGCATTGGCCTAGTTCCTCAAATGATTGATGGACGTCGCATTACTGATGCGGCCATGCTTGAAGTTGTGGTCATGATTTATGCAGGACAAATCAACAAAGATATTGTGGCTCAATTGCAAGCCAATAACACTAATGCAATCGGATTTTCAGGAGCTGACGGGAATTTAATCCAATCCGAAAAAAGAAACCATCCTACCATAGATTATGGTTATGTGGGTGATGTCAAAAAAGTCAACACTTCCCTACTTTCAACTTTAATAAATAGCGCCATTGTTCCTGTATTTTGTGCCATTACGCATGATAAAAAAGGACAATTACTAAATACTAATGCAGATACAATTGCCAGCGAATTAGCGATTGCTTTATCGGATGTTTTTGAGGTAACATTGAGTTACTGCTTTGAAAAACCTGGTGTTTTATACGATGCCGAAGATGATTCATCAGTAATTGAAAAAATGAATTACGAATTGTACGCCAAATTAAAAGCCGAGAAAGCCATACATTCCGGAATGATTCCTAAATTAGACAACTGCTTCAATAGCTTATCCAAAGGAGTGCATAGCATAAAAATTGGTCATCATAAAATGCTGAAAGACGCTAATGCAGTTTGCACACAAATTGAATTATAATAAAAGTTAGTCACACCCTTAAAAAAAGAATTGTGGCAAAACATAATAAAATATGAAAAACAAAGAAACACTTACTCAAGAAGCGATCACCTTATTAAAAAACCTCATTGAAACCCAATCTTTTTCAAGCGAAGAAGAGCATACAGCGGCTTTAATCGAAAAATGGTTTATAGTAAACGAAATTCCATTTGAGAGAGAAAATAACAATATTTGGGCATACAACAAGACTTTCGACAAGAGTAAACCAACACTTTTATTGAATTCGCATCACGATACGGTAAGACCCAATCAGGCGTATACCAAAGATCCTTTGAAAGCAATTGTTGAGAATGGAAAATTATACGGTTTAGGGAGCAATGATGCTGGTGGATGCTTGGTTTCACTTTTGGCAACATTTGTACATTTTTATCCTGCTGAAAATCTTCCTTACAACATTGTAATGGTAGCATCGGCAGAAGAAGAAAGCAGTGGAAAAAAAGGGCTAAATAGCGTGCTTAAAAGTTTACCTGAACTAGAGTGTGCCATCGTTGGAGAGCCTACTTTAATGCAATTGGCCATAGCCGAAAAAGGTTTATTAGTTCTTGATGTTAAGGTAAAAGGAACGCCAAGTCATGCCGCACATCAAAATGATGATAATGCACTCTACAAATCAATTCCTGTGATGGAATGGTTTAAAAACTATACTTTCGAAAAAATATCAGCCCAATTAGGACCAGTAAAAATGACTGTTACCCAAATAAATGCTGGAAAACAACACAATGTTGTACCATCTGAGTGTGATTTAGTTGTGGACATTCGTGTCAACGATTGCTACACCAATCACGAGATTTTAGCTATCGTAAAAGAAAACGTCCCTGCAGAAGTTACACCACGTTCTATGAATTTGAGTTCGTCATCAATCCCAGAATCACATGGGTTAGTACAGGCAGGAATTGCTTTAGGAAGAACCACCTACGGCTCACCTACCCTTTCAGACCAGTCCGTTTTGAGCTGTAAATCCTTAAAATTAGGACCTGGTGATACCCTGCGTTCACACTCTGCTGATGAATTTATCTATTTAAATGAAATAGAAGAAGGAATCGAATTGTATATTAAAATACTTAGTGATTTTTTAAAGCAATAAAATAATTAGGAGCTATTTCCTGCTATCCACTATATCTTTCCCTGCTTAAAAAAAGCAGGAAAAGGATGTCGCTACTATCAGGGCTAGAAGATCTTAATAAACAACAAAAATACTATTTAAGTTTTAACCATAAACTTGACACATTGAACCTGAAACAAAAAAACAATATGAAACTTTGGGAAAAAGGAATACCAACTGATAAACAAATAGAACAATTCACTGTTGGTAACGACAGAGAACTGGATTTAGTTTTGGCAAAATACGATGCTTTAGGATCTATTGCTCATGCTAAAATGTTAGGAAACATTGGTTTATTAACTACCAATGAAACTGATGCTTTAGTCTCTGCTTTAAACGAAATCATTGCAGATGTAGCTCAAGGAAATTTCGTTATCGAAGATTCATTTGAAGATGTACATTCCAAAATTGAATATTTACTGACAGCAAAACTAGGTGATGCTGGTAAAAAAATCCATACAGCTCGTTCTCGTAACGATCAAGTTTTGGTTGATGTCAACTTGTATTTAAAAGATGTTGTAATCGAACTAAAACAGCAAGTAAAATCACTTTTTGATTTACTAATGGAATCGGCTGAGAAATATCAAAGCGTATTGTTACCAGGCTATACGCATTTACAAATTGCTATGCCATCGTCATTTGGGATGTGGTTTTCCGCTTATGCCGAAACTTTGATTGATGATATCACCATGTTGAATGCCGCTTTGAAAGTGGTAGACCAAAATCCATTAGGTTCCGCTGCAGGTTATGGAAGCTCCTTCCCTATCAATAGAACATTCACAACCAAAGAACTAGGATTCGAAACCTTAAAATACAATTCGGTTGCCGCTCAAATGAGCCGTGGAAAATCAGAAAAAACATTGGCTTTTGCCATGAGCAGCGTGGCAGCAACATTGGCTAAGTTTTCGATGGATGTATGTTTGTACATGAGTCAAAACTTTGATTTCATTGGTTTACCAGCACATTTAACTACAGGTTCGAGCATTATGCCTCACAAGAAAAACCCTGATGTATTTGAGTTGATTCGTGGAAAATGCAATAAAATTCAAGCCTTACCTTATGAAATCACTTTAATTACAAATAATCTACCTAGTGGTTACCACCGTGATTTACAGTTATTAAAAGAGGGATTGTTCCCTGCCATTCAAAATTTACAAGCTTGTCTTGATATTGCGATTTTCTCTATCAAAGATATCAAAGTAAAAGACAACATTCTAGCAGATCCAAAATACAACTACTTGTTTACTGTAGATACTTTAAACGAAATGGTGGTTGCTGGAATGCCATTTAGAGATGCTTATAAAGCGGTTGCAGAGCAACTGGAAAATGGAACTTACACTTCTCCAAAAGAAACCAAACACACGCACGAAGGAAGTATAAACAACTTATGTTTGGCTGAAATAAAAGAAAAAATGAATCAGGCTTTCTAAAAACTGGAAATCAATTTAAAAAATACTACGCACTGTAAATCACAGTGCGTTTTTTTATTCCCTATTTTAAACCTCAAAATATCATAATGCTAAATGTTAAAAAAATAACTATATATTTATAAAAGTAATTTTAAACGATTCGTATGGGAAAATTTGAAGAAAACGCCACAAATAGACTTTTTGAAAAAAATTTAATACCAGAGGAGCAATTCAAAGAAATTACTGTTCACCGAGATTTAAATATATTTTCATTGCATTCAGAATTAAAATTCTCCTTATACTTATCTGTTTTACTATTTACTTCGGGAATTGGTATTTTAATTTATGAAAACATTGATACCATTGGCCATATCGCAATTCTCTCCTTATTATTGATAGTAACAACAATTTGTTTTTATTTTAGTTTTAAAAACACGGTTGGATTTAAAAAACAAGAAACTAATTTTGAAAATCCACTATTTGACTACTTAATTCTTACTGCTGTACTATTGAGTTGTATTTTCATAGGATATCTACAATTTCAGTACACTGCTTTTGGTACTCATTATGGATTAGCAACATTAATTCCCACAGCAATCGGACTCTTTTGCGCTTATTATTTTGATAATAAAAGCATCTTATCTATTGCTATTACAGGATTAGCTGCATATATCGGTTTATCTGTAAGTCCACAATCATTACTAAACAATAGTTTTTACGAAACAACTACATTAAGTTATTCGGCAATAGGTTTAGGAGTTATATTAGTTCTATGGTCCATTTACAGTAATAAGATTGCATTAAAAACCCATTTCACTTTAATCTATTTAACATTTGCCTTACACCTAATCAGTTTTTCCTGCATCAATAATTTATTCAATCCGTATTGGGGAATATTTGGATTTCTATTACTAGCCTCATCTTATTATTTTTATAAATCAAGCTATGAAGTTAAATCTGTTTCTTTATTCGTCTTCACCATTATATATGCTTACGTAGGTATCAATATTTTTATTTTTAAACTTATTGATATAGCAAATATCTCTGATTTTCTAATCCCGCTATTATATCTAGCTCCCTTTTATTTCATTGGTTCTATAATTTTATTTATCCGACTTATTAAAAAATTCAATAAAAATAGCAATGATGATACAATACGATAAAACCGAATTAGAGAATGTATCTTTAGTTGAAGAAGCACATTCTTTGAAAAATGCTGGCTTTATAAGCAAAGAACAATACAACTTGATAGTAAAAGAATTAATTATATTAAAAAGTAATACTAACATCCTTGTACGCATTGGTTTTTTTATACTTGGCAGTTTTTTATATTCTTCTATTTGTGGATTTATTTCTTTAATTCTCCTTCAAGCACTTACTGAAAATTATAAAGTTCTTCTTTTTATCTATACTATTATAGGTTTTGTAGGAACGGAAATTTTAACCAAGCAAAAATATTATGGACATGGTCTTGACGATGCCTTTTTGATTGGCTCCCAATTAACTTTGGCAATAGCCATAGGAATTTCAACAAATGGAAACGGATTAGTAATTGCCTCGATTCTTACTATTACTTCATTATTGAGTTACCTTCGTTATCTTCATTTATCAATGGCATTTCTGTTTTGTATATCAGGAACTTCGACATTGGTGTATACCCTATTTGAGTTTGGCGCCATGGGTAAAACGATTTTACCATTTGTAATTATGCTTTTTTCTGCAGGCATTTATCTTTATAGCAAAAAGGTTTTGGAAAATTTAAAAACGTTTTACTACTACAAAGGAATTCAATTAGCCTATAGCTTTAGTCTTATTTTATTTTACCTATCGGGAAATTATCTAGTAGTTAGGGAACTTTCAGTAGCATTACTTGGTGCGGGTATTGCTCCAAATAGTGATATCCCTTTTGCTTTTTTGTTTTATGCTTTTACGTTTATTGTTCCTATTGGCTATGTGGTGTACTCTTTGTTAATTAAGGACCGAATCATGCTTTGGATTGGATTAGTAGCACTATGCTTTTCTTTTTACACTATACGCTTCTATTACGCTATTTTGCCTATTGAAACAGTCTTAACCATAGGCGGATTAGTATTGTTTGCCTTTACTTATTTTTCGATAAAAAAATTAAAAAATAATACTACAGGAATCACATTCAAACCAGATCGTTTTAGTACAAAAAATGCATTTATGAATGCTGAAGCTTTAATTACTTCTCAACTGGGATTAAAACCCGAAATTAATCAAGAATCCAATATAGAATTTGGTGGTGGTGGTTTTAGTGGTGGTGGATCGTCAGGCAACTTTTAAAAACAAAAAATAAAGCCACGAATTCACGAATTATAATGATTTTAATTCGTGAATTAGCGGCCTTATTTTAAACTTTCAGGATTATACTTTAGTCTTCAAAACTGTAGCGTCAATATCACTGTGAGAAGCATTATAAATCGCTTTTCCATCTTTTATAAGTAGCAACTGAGGAGATTGATGTTGTACTCCAAAACGATTTGCAATTTCATTAGAAACTTCACGATACGCTATTAAATCTAAAAAATATGGCGTAACTTTATCTGAGCTATCAAACTCATTTTCAAACTGTTTCAATGCCATTCTGCTTACACTACAACGTGTACTGTGTTTAAAAATAGCCACTGGCTTTTCATTTGAAAGTGTCATTATTTCGTTCAACTGCCCCAAATCAGTTAAGTTATTCCAGTCCATTTTGCTACTAGAATCATTTTGGTTCTCTGAACCACTAAAAATATTTTTAAAAAAACTCATAATTTGTCGTTAATGCAGTCATTTTGACTGGTTTTTATGATAAAAATCATATTTTATACGCCATTTTGTCTATAATATTGTAATGGAATATAAATTGAAGATCTGTCTGCAAAGTTATCAATTAACTATAATTATATAACTACAAAAACAATAAAATCATGAACATAAATAAATTTACCATAAAATCGCAAGAAGCCATACAGCAATCGCAACAATTGGCTCAAAGCTTTGGACAGCAACAAATAGAGAACGAACACATTTTCAAAGCCATCTTTGAAGTCGATGAAAATGTAGCACCTTTTATTTTGAAAAAACTAAATGTAAATGTTCCATTATTCATACAAATATTAGATAGTACAATCCAGAGCTTCCCTAAAGTTTCGGGCGGTGAAGTGATGCTTTCGAGAGATGCAAATACGGCACTAAACGAAGCGGAGATTATTGCTAAGAAAATGAACGATGAATTCGTTTCTATTGAGCATTTAATTTTGGCTATTTTTGGTTCTAGAAGCAAAGTTTCCCAAATCTTAAAAGATCAAGGTGTAACCGAAAAAGGATTGAAAGCAGCCATTGACGAACTACGTAAAGGAGAAAGAGTTACTTCAGCATCAGCGGAAGAAACGTATAACTCATTGAATAAATACGCTAAAAACCTAAATGAATTAGCCAAAGCAGGTAAACTAGATCCAGTTATTGGTCGGGACGAAGAAATTAGACGTGTATTACAAATTCTTACGCGTCGAACTAAAAATAACCCCATGTTGGTTGGGGAACCTGGAGTTGGTAAAACTGCAATTGCCGAAGGTTTAGCACACCGTATTGTGGATGGCGATGTTCCTGATAATCTGAAAGACAAGATAGTTTTCTCACTAGATATGGGAGCGCTGATTGCGGGAGCCAAATTCAAAGGAGAATTTGAGGAACGCCTCAAAGCGGTAGTGAAAGAAGTCACTGCTGCCGAAGGTGACATTGTGCTTTTTATTGATGAGATACATACTCTTGTAGGTGCAGGTGGTGGCGAAGGTGCTATGGATGCTGCTAATATTTTGAAACCAGCTTTGGCTCGTGGAGAATTAAGAGCCATTGGTGCAACGACATTAGACGAATACCAAAAATATTTTGAAAAAGACAAAGCCTTAGAACGTCGTTTCCAGAAAATTATCATCGAAGAACCCGATACCGAAAGTGCGATTTCTATCCTTCGTGGTATAAAGGAAAAATACGAAACACATCATAAAGTACAGATAAAAGACGAGGCTATTATTGCTGCGGTCGAATTATCACAACGTTATATTACCAATCGTTTTCTTCCAGACAAAGCGATTGATTTAATGGATGAGGCCGCTTCTAAAATCCGAATGGAAATCAATTCAAAACCAGAAGAACTGGATGTTTTAGATCGAAAAGTGATGCAACTCGAAATCGAAATCGAAGCCATCAAAAGAGAAAAAGACGAGACCAAGCTCAAAACCTTAGGAATGGATTTAGCCAACCTAAAAGAAGAACGCAATAAAATCTATGCCAAATGGAAATCAGAGAAAGATGTAGTTGATAATGTGCAGGCAATCAAAACGGAAATTGAAGATTACAAATACGAAGCAGAACGTGCTGAGCGTGATGGTGATTACGGTAAAGTAGCCGAAATTCGTTACGGAAAAATCAAAGAAGCCCAAGAGCGTCTCGATGTCTTACATAAAGAATTAGTCGAAAATCAAGCCGGTGGAAGCTCTCTAATCAAAGAAGAAGTTACTCGTGAAGATATTGCCGAAGTAGTGGCTAAATGGACTGGAATTCCAGTGATGAAAATGCTACAAGGAGAACGCGAAAAACTATTGCATCTAGAAGAAGAGCTACACCGTCGTGTGGTAGGACAAGAAGAAGCGATTGAAGCCGTGAGTGATGCCGTACGTCGTTCTCGTGCTGGATTGCAAGACATGAAAAAACCAGTAGGAACTTTTCTATTCTTGGGAACAACTGGTGTAGGAAAAACCGAATTGGCGAAAGCCTTAGCTGAATACTTGTTTGATGATGAAAACGCCATGACGCGCATTGATATGAGTGAATACCAAGAACGCCACAGTGTGAGCCGTTTAGTAGGTGCGCCTCCAGGATATGTAGGTTATGATGAAGGCGGTCAATTGACCGAAGCCGTGCGTAGAAAACCGTATTCTGTGATTCTATTGGATGAGATTGAAAAAGCACATCCTGACACGTTCAACATCTTGCTACAAGTACTGGATGAAGGACGTTTAACAGATAACAAAGGACGTTTGGCCGATTTCAAAAACACCATTATTATCATGACTTCTAATATGGGTAGTCAGATCATACAGGAAAAATTCGAAAATCTAAAAGGAAGTATGGAAGCCGCTACTGAGGCTGCCAAAGTAGAAGTTCTTGGTTTATTAAAACAAACGGTACGCCCTGAATTCATTAACCGTATTGACGAAATCGTGATGTTTACCCCTTTAACAAGTGCCAATATCACAAGAATTGTGAGTCTACAATTGAAATCAGTGACCAAAATGCTTGCCCTACAAGGCATTACCATGGACGCCACACCAGAAGCCATAGAATATTTAGCCGAGAAAGGTTTCGACCCACAATTTGGTGCCCGCCCCGTAAAACGTGTGATTCAAAGAGATGTATTGAACACCTTGTCCAAAGAAATTTTGGCTGGTAAAATAGCTACTGATAGTATCATACTGTTGGATGCATTTGACGGAGAATTGGTTTTTAGAAATCAATCCGAATTAGTAGAATAATTATTTATAGTTTTTTTGTAGTAAGAAAACACCAGTCATGAAGCTGGTGTTTTTTTATACCTTATTTTTAAGGAGCAGAACTAGTGTTTTCCATAAAAACCCTCTCTCCTGCTGTCGGCTGTATCTCTCCGTTGCACTACGAGGATGCCGCCTCCATCAGGGCTAGAAAGAACGAGCTATTTTCATAATTTGAAGTAAATTATATATATTAATGTGCTTACCGGAGCGTTCCGCTCGTGACCACAAAAAAAATAACCCCACTGGTTCACGTTTGTCTCAATTATCTGGAACTTGTTTCCTACGAGTACTTGCCTAAATTAGAAAATGAGTAGTAGCATTTTGAATGTGGCTAACAAAAGCGAAACTTATAAGCGAAACCTCATTTTGTTAATTTAAATTATAGTATACTTTATATTGTAAATAATTATTTGCTAAATTTGAAAAAGCACCGTTTACTCTATAAAACCAATTCATTTAATAAATATTGGTCTAAAATCCCAGTTAGTCTAAATTTTCAAACGCAATGACAATAAATAAAAGTCCTACTTCAGTTATAGAATATCATTTTGATAATTTTTTTAATATCTCAGCTGATCTAATTTGTATTGCCGGATTTGATGGGTATTTTAAAAGAATAAATCCCGCTGTCTCAGAATTATTAGGGTACACCGATGAGGAATTGTATGCTAGACCCATACATACATTTGTTTATGCACCAGATCTTAAAATGACAATCGAAACGAGAGAACAAGTGTATAAAAATAAAGCGCTGTTAAATTTCGAAAATAGATACTTAACCAAAACTGGGGAGCTGGTATGGTTATCTTGGACTTCGATGCCAGTTGAAGATGAAAAATTAGTATATGCCATAGCTAAAAACATTACTCATAAAAAAAGAATTGAAGAAGAGCGAAATATACTCCTTGCAAATTTGACAAAAATTAATAAAGACCTTAAACATTTATCCTATACCACCTCGCATGACTTGAAATCTCCCGTAAATAATTTACTATCGGTATTTGATCTTATTGATATTTCTAAAATTAATGATGAAGAGACCCTTGAATTTATAACGATCTTAAAAACAACAACAGAACGTTTAAGCCAAACTTTAAAAAAATCCGTAGATGAATTAATTCAAAAAGATGAGTTAAATGCTTCAATTGAAGAATTAAGTTTAAAAGAAAATTTAAAAGAAGTATTACTTTCTATAGACTCTTTAATAAAAGAGTCGAAAATTAAAATAGCTATTGATTTTGAAGCAGTTCCTACTATTAATTTCAATAAAGAATACCTCAAAAGCATATTCTTAAACTTAATCACAAATTCAATAAAATATTCAAAACCAGATACTTTCCCTTCTATTTCTATTACTTCTACAAAAGAAAATGGAAAAAGTCAGTTAATTTATTCCGATAATGGATTGGGTTTTGACATGGATTTAGTCCGTGATAAAATATTTGGATTGCATCAAAAATTCCACAATCATATTGATAGTAATGGTATCGGACTTTACTTAATATACAATCACATCACTAATTTAGGTGGTCGGATTGAAGTAGAAAGTCAAATAAACGAAGGAGCAAAATTCACAATAACATTCAAGGACTAAAAACAGAATAACGTCAAAAACACACGATTAAATCATCGCTACCATGAATTATTTGGTGTGGGCTTCGTTTTAAAAGCACAAATTATTTTTATAAAAATACCATCTAGCGTTACCGTTTGAACGTAAGAAACAAACAAAATCTAGATTTTAAAAAACATAATACATTAAAAAATAAATCATGTTAACCTTCAATAAAAACTACTTTGGAGTTACTATTCTACTTTTTGTAATCGAAGTTATAATTGCTGTTTTTGTACATGACAATTTTGTAAGACCTTATCTTGGGGATGTTTTGGTAGTAATTTTAATCTATTGTTTTATTAAATCATTTTTAAAATTAGGCGTTTTACCAGCCGTGCTATTTGTATTGATTTTCTCTTTTTCAATAGAGTTTCTTCAATATCTAAATATTGTCAAGACCTTACATTTAGAAAATTCTAAAATAGCACGAACAGTAATAGGAACTTCCTTCTCTTGGATTGATTTATTAACCTATTTGATAGGTTTAATTATCGTTATTGTCGTAGAGAAATATGTACTAAGAAAGGATATCGAAACAATTAGATAATACTCCTCAAGCAAACCAAAAATGCGATTCCACGGTTAAGATTAATCAAAGTGTTGATTCATAATAATCGTACTTTATTTTATTTATGCTTATTATAATATCCTAAAAATTCTATTAATGGGAATTTCAACACCTTGCTTTAAAACGACACTTTCATCAGTTAGTGCCCAAACTGTTGTTTCTACCATTTTTTTAGAGTTGCTGTCTTCGAAGTAAATTTGGATTTTTGAATGTTCTAAATTCCCTAAAGAAAGCGCACGTTCCAAATCATTTTTTCGTTGCTTGATTGCAACATCGTCTTCTAATACTTCAATATGAGGGAATTTTAAAGAATGGATGCTTTCTTTTTCGATGGTTTCAAAATCACTAGTCATAATTATTGGGGTTTTTATTAATCAGTAGTTTTAATTTATTGGCAATGCTATTTTAATAGGGTTTTAATTAGTAATACAAATATAAAATACATTTCCTTTCTCCATACATTGTTATTACTATTTTAACAAACGTCTTTTTAATAGTCACATAAATTCCTATTTTTGTACTCTAAAATTTATCTGATGCCAAATAAAAAATACAAAATAGCCGTAATCCAATTGAACCTTAACGATGTTGCCGAAAACAACTTGAAAAAATGTTTAAGCTGGGTTCGTGATGCGGCAAGTCAAGGTGCGGAAGTAATTTCGTTACCAGAATTATACAGCAGTCATTATTTCTGTCAAAGTGAAGATGTTGATAATTTTGCTTTAGCAGAACCATTGTATAGTACTTCATTTATTGCTTTTAGTGCTTTGGCAAAAGAGTTAGGTGTTGTAATCATTGTTCCTTTCTTCGAAAAAAGAATGGCTGGCATATACCACAATAGCGCTTACATCATTGACACAGACGGATCAGAAGCAGGATTGTATCGCAAAATGCATATTCCAGATGATCCTCATTTTTATGAAAAATTCTACTTTACGCCAGGTGATTTAGGTTTCAAAACAATTCCTACTAAAAAAGGAAAAATTGGAACACTAATTTGTTGGGATCAATGGTATCCAGAAGCCGCTCGTTTAACGGCGCTTCAAGGTGCTGAGGTTTTATTTTATCCTACCGCTATTGGATGGCATCCAGCCGAAAAAGACGAATATGGTGTCAACCAACACGGTGCTTGGATGAGCGTGATGAAAGGACATGCTGTTGCAAATGGCGTTTATGTAGCTGCTGCAAATAGAATCGGACTAGAACAATACTTGCCAGATACAGCAGGAATTCAATTTTGGGGATCTTCATTTATTGCCGGACCACAAGGAGAAATTTTGGCGCAAGCCTCACATGATAAAGAAGAAATCTTAATTGCCGAAGTAGATCTTGACTTACAAGAAAATGTACGTCAGAACTGGCCATTTTTTAGAGACAGACGCATTGACGCTTTTGGAGATATTACTAAAAGAGCAATCGACTAAATATGAATACTACAAATAATAGAAGATTTCCTGCAGAATGGGAAAATCAACAAGGCATATTACTTTGTTTTCCTCATAACGGAAAAGATTGGCCAGGAAAATACGAAGCCGTTCAATGGGCTTTTGTTGAATTCATTAAAAAAGTAGCTACTTATGAAACGGTTTTCTTAGTAGTCATAGATGAAAAGCTAAAAGACAAAGTGACCGAAATGCTAGAAATGGCAAGAGTAAATCTTAATCAGGTTTCTTTTATTATTCAAAAAACGAATAGAAGCTGGATGCGTGATTCTGGACCTATTGTTGTTTATAATGGCTATCAAAGAGAAGCATTGAATTTCAACTTTAACGGTTGGGCAAAATATAAAAACTACCAATTAGATAAACACGTTCCTGAAAGGGTAGCAAATTTTCTAGATATGCCACTTACGCAAGTGATGTACAAAGGAAAACCAGTTATCGTTGAAGGAGGTGCAATTGACAGTAATGGAAAAGGAACATTATTGACTTCAGAGGAATGCTTGATGCACCCTGATATTCAAGTTCGGAACCCTGGTTTTACTAAAGTCGATTACGAAGCTGTTTTCAAGGAATACCTTGGAATTACTAACGTGATTTGGCTTGGAGATGGTATTGAAGGCGATGACACTCATGGTCATATTGATGATTTATGTCGTTTTATTAACGAAGATACAATCGTGACCATTGTAGAAACAGATCAAAAAGATAATAACTACCGACCATTACAAGATAACTTGAAACGTTTGCAAAATGCTAAGCTTGAAAATGGAAAATCACCTGTTATTGTTGCTTTACCAATGCCTAAACGCATTGATTTTGAAGATTTAAGATTACCTGCTAGTTACGCTAATTTCTTAATTTTGAACAAATGCGTTTTAGTTCCAACATTTAATGATCCTAACGATCGTAAAGCCTTAAATATTCTAGCGGAATGTTTCCCTGATAGAGAAATTATTGGGATTAGTGCCATAGACTTTATATGGGGGTTTGGAACTTTACATTGTTTAAGTCAACAAATTCCAACTTAAAATATCATTTGATTATTCTTATAATAAAAAACACCAGCAAGTTTGCTGGTGTTTTAGTATGATAAAATTCGTAAGCTTCTATTTATCCTTTGTAAAAGGAATTTTTTGAGTTTCACTGATAATCATATCGAATCCTGTTTTATCTTCATTAAACTGGAATTTAAGACCTGCTCTTTTAGATTCAAATAAATCTTTACCAATAGGCTCTACAGAGAACTGAGGATAATTAGTAATTAACGCACTAAGAACCGAATTCTTTTCTGTAAAAGTAATTTTAATTGGTGCTTTTGTATTAGAGTATGTTCCTAAATAACCATCTAAAATAACATCTTTTTCAACAACTCCTGAACCTGATTTCCACATATTATTTCCTTCATTATTATCAGGAAAAACATGATCTGGATCCAAAGTGATGCTTTCGATTTCTTCAGTAGAATTATGTTTAAATGACCAAGTGGTATTTTTCTGCCAAACTTCTACAGGCAATTTTACTCTATCCACTTTACCACTTTTAGTTTTTATATCCAAAACGATTGGCATTGGCATTTTTTCAAAATTCTCCACTGTAATAACAACCCCTTGTTTTGGGTCATTTTTTACGTATTTAATAGAATTAATTCCTTGATCAAATTTCCAGTTATTCACAAACCAACCTCTCCAAAACCAACTTAAATCCTCACCAGCAACATTCTCCATTGTTCTAAAGAAATCATCTGGTGTAGGGTGTTTAAAAGCCCAACGTTCTACATAAGTACGGAACGCTAAATCAAATCGAGCTTCCCCTAATACCTGCTCTCTTAAAATAACTAAACCAGAGCTAGGTTTTGAATAACATAAAAGACCAATATTAGCCTCTTTCATATTATCAGGAGAACTCATAATTACTTCTAAATTAGAATCCGTATATCTATTGGCTAATTTATGCATATCAGAATCTTCCGTTTTATACTCTCCATTATTGAAATCAACAGAGCTCAATGAATTGATAAAAGTGTTAAACCCTTCATCCATCCATCCAAATAAACGCTCATTTGATCCTACAATCATTGGAAACCAGTTGTGACCAAATTCATGATCAGTAACGCCCCATAAATCTTCTCCTTTTGATTCCCATCCACAAAAAACAATTCCTGGATATTCCATTCCTCCTTCATTTCCAGCAACGTTAGTTGCTACAGGATATGAATACTCGAACCATCTTTTAGAATAGTTTTCTATAGATCCTTTTACAAATTCAGTTGAACGACCATACGCATCATTTCCTGCGCTTTCAACAGGATAAGCAGATAATGCTAAAGATTTTTTACCGCTTGGTAAATTAATTTTGGCTCCATCTAAAATAAATGCTGCCGATGATGCCCAAGACATATCTCTAGCATTTTTTAATTTATAATGCCATGTTTTCGTTGCAGTTCCGGTAGCACTTGATGTTGTAGCAACTTCATCAGCAGTACGAATAAAAACGGTTTTATCGCTTTGCTTTGCTTGTGCTAATCTCGATTGCTCTGTAGCTGAATAAACTGCCGTTGGATTTACTAATTCCCCAGAACAAACTACAATGTGATTTGCTGGAGCTGTAATATTTACATCAAAATCTCCATATTCCAAGTAAAACTCTGATGCGCCTAAATAAGGATTCGTATTCCATCCTCTTACATCATCATACACGCACATACGTGGATACCATTGTGCAATTGTAAAAATCTTACCATTTTTAGTTTCCAAAACGCCTGTTCTATCCGATCCTTCTTTAGGAGAGATATAAGAGAAATCTATTTTAATTTTTACTGACCCACCTTTTGCTTTTAATTCCTGCGGAAGAAAAACTTGCATTCTTGTATCCGTAATTAAAAACTTAGCTTCTACTTCTGTAACTTTTCCTTTTACAGCATTTACAATCGTTACTAATTTAATTTTATGACCTCCGTCAAAAACCTCACCTTGAGCTCCGTTACGACTTCCAGTAAGTGGTACAACTGAATTACCACGTGAATCAGCTTTAAATAAATTTTGATCCACATTCATCCACACAAAAGACATTTTGTCTGGACTATTATTTGTATAAGTAATAATATCTGTACCTACAATCTCGTTTTTGTTTTCATTCAATTTAGCAGTCAAAACATAATCTGCTCTATTTTGCCAATACTCAGCTCCTGGCTGACCACTAGCAGAACGGGTCGTTGTTCCATTTTTCGAATAAAAAAATGGTGCAAAAGCATCATGATAATTGTAATTTGAAATTGGAGCAGCTGATGTAGTTGCTGGAACTTGTTGTGCCGATAAGGACGAAATTCCAAATAATAAAGCCAATTGGAAGATGGCTTTGAACCGAATATTTTTCATGTTTTTGACTGTTTATAAAGCAAATTAATGAAAAAAAAACTTATGAGTAAATTAAATTCAACGCTTTAATCAAAAATTATGAAAATTTTATTAAAATTACAATTAGCTCAAATCCTAGTTTAAAATAAAATTATAAAATATATTTACAGTAATTATTAAATCACGTAAAAAAGAAAATTTTGACTGTAACACTTCTTAATTCAAATTTAACTGCTAAAATTAATACTATTGGAGCTGAATTATTTTCACTAGTATCGAATGGGAAAGAATATATCTGGGAAGGAAATCCAGCATTCTGGGGTAAGCACTCCCCTGTTCTATTTCCAATTGTTGGAACATTAAAAAATAATACGTACACTTATAATACTATTTCATACCAACTATCACGTCATGGTTTTGCAAGAGATACTGAATTTAAATTAATAGATAAAAAAGAGAGTAGCGCTATTTTTTCTATACAATCTAATGAAGAAACATTAAAAGTATATCCATTTAATTTCGAACTTCAAATAATTTATACTTTAGAAGATAATAATTTACATATCCAATACAAAGTAATCAATAAAGGAAATGTACTAATGCCATTTTCAATAGGTGCGCACCCTGCTTTAGCCTTGCCAGGAGCATTTGAAAACTATAGTATGGAATTTGAAATTGAAGAACCATTAGTGTATAACTTATTGGAAAATGATTTGATTTCGAATAATACAAAAACACTTTCGACAATTGAAAATAAAGTGACATTAAACTATCCACTATTCGAAAATGATGCCTTAATTTTCAAAACTTTAAAATCAAATTATTTGACCATTTTTGAACATCAAAAACCTTTGATACGAATGCACTATAAAGATTTTCCACATTTAGGAATTTGGACAAAAAACAATGCCCCTTTTCTTTGTATTGAGCCTTGGTTTGGGTATTCTGATTCTACTGAAAGTACTGGTAATATAATGGAAAAAGAGGGAATCCAAATTCTAGAGCCTAAAGCAATATTTAATTCCCAATTCAGCATCGAAATTCTTTAAATAAATACTATAAAACAATATGTTAACTATAAATTTCAATCCATTTCCAAATCTTGAAACAGAACGTTTAATTTTAAGACGAGTAGTAAAAAGTGATGTCAAAGAAATTTTTTACTTACGTTCTGATAAAGAAATAATGAAATACATCCCGAGACCTCTAGCAAAAACAAATGAAGATGCTTTAGAACATATAGCTACTATAGATGCAACCATTGATAAAAATGAAGGGATTAACTGGGCAATTACTTTAAAGAATAGCTCCAAGCTTATTGGAATTATTGGTCACTATAGAATCCAACCTCAAAATTATCGAGCTGAAGTGGGTTATATTTTACATCCTGATCATCATGGAAAAGGTTTTATTCCAGAAGCATTAAAAAAAATTTTAGAATATGGTTTTAACGAAATGAAACTACACACTATTGAAGCTGTAATTGATCCAAATAATGCTGCCTCTGAAAAAGTCCTCCTAAAAAGTGGTTTTAAGAAAGAAGCTCATTTTATAGAAAATCAATTTTATGAAGGTCGTTTTTTAGATACTGTCATCTATTCACTTTTAAATAAATCATAAGTAAATCAATTTTTAATTGTAATAAATATAGTAAATTGGTTACAATATTTTATTTTTGTACTTAAACTCAATGCCATTAATAATAATACACAATACATTTCATCTTATGAAAAGAATCTTTTTTTTTATAATTCTATTTTTTTCAATTCAATCTCAAAGTCAAACGTATATTAAAGCTAATGCATTGACCGCACTAATTGCTGTCCCAAATGTGGGTGTAGAAACAAGCATCGGTAAAAAATCAACACTGCAAATTGACGCATTAGCTTCATTCTGGAAGTCTATAAATGGTTTACCATATCAAATTTTTACTTTAACACCTGAATATCGGTATCATTTTAAAGAAAAATATAATGGATTTTATGCAGGAGCGAATGTAGGTGGCACTGTCTATAAATTATCAAAAGGAGTACATATGGGACTTGGACAATATGAAAAAGGTTTTGGGTATTTTATGGGAGCAACTGTAGGATATGAAACTAAAATTAATGATAAATTTATGTTAGATTTCTTTGTGGGAGGTGGTTGGCATCAAGGGTTCTATAAAGGATATTTTGCCGCAACTGGCGAACGATACGAAACTGCCCAACATTACAATAAGAGCGGAGAATGGCTTCCTTATAGAGGTGGCGTGATGATTTCTTATAAATTAAATTAATTTTGAAAATTTAGACTCATTTTTAACATACAATTCTTCCACTTGTTTTCGAGCCCAATCGGTTTTTCGTAAAAAAGTAAGACTCGATTTTATACTGGGGTTCTCATTAAAACATTTAATTTTAATTAATTCTCCCAAAGTATCAAATCCATAATGATTAACCAGTTTTTCTAAAATAGTTTTTAGAGTAATTCCGTGAAGCGGGTCTTTTGATTGTTGCTTTTCCATATTGCAAATTTATGCCAATTTTATAAAAAAAATTGCTGATTCATACATTTGTTGCTACATTTGTCATCCTATGCTAAAAACTATCAACATACTTAATAAAAGAGCTCGATTTGATTACGAAATAATCGAAAAATTCACTGCTGGAATTGTCTTGGCTGGTACTGAAATTAAATCAATACGTCTTGGAAAAGCGAATATCACCGAAAGTTTTTGTGAATTTAGTGGTACAGAGCTTTTTGCAATAAATACTTATATCGAGGAATATACTTTTGGAAACCAATTCAATCATAAAGCAAGAAGTGAACGCAAACTTTTATTAAATAAGCGTGAACTTAAAAGCTTATCAAGATCAGTACAAGCGAAAGGACTTACGATAGTCCCTTTAAAATTATTTACCAACGAAAAAGGAATGGCCAAACTCGAAATTGGTCTTTGTCGTGGTAAGAAAACCTATGACAAGCGTGAGTCTTTGAAAGAACAAGATACTAAACGTGATTTAGATCGAATTAAGAAGGCTTTCTAGAAACCTATCCCCAATTTTATCCAAAAAGAATCGATTTAAAATAGTATTTTTATTTAAAAAAATGACTAAATTTGTCAAGACAATAAAAAACATTTTCATTTTATGAAAACCTTACTAAAAAACGGAAGAGAGAAAAAAGCGCTAAAAACAAGAGAATTAGCGCAATTAATGGGTATTGATCAAGCTTTAGTAAGTAAGTTTGAAAGTGGCGCACGCAAACCAACTAAAGATCAAATTATAAAATTGGCTTCTATTCTTGAAATTGATTATGAAACTTTGATGATTACTTGGTTAAAAGAAAAAATCCTCTATGAAATTGGTGAAGAAACTTTTGCTCTTAAAGCATTAAAAGAAGCCGAAGACGAATTAAAATATATTAGAACAACAGTACCAAATCAAAAAATCTCAAAAGCGTTAGGAAAACTTTTAGATGAAATTGATGCTTTAAAGATTAAACTAGATAAATTTCGTCAATTTGATAGTTTTAGAATTGCACAAGCTCTAGAATTGGAATATACTTTTGAAAGTAATCGCATAGAAGGGAATACTCTTACGCTTCGCGAGACTGATTTAGTCATCAACGAAGGATTAACCATTTCTGGAAAAAGTATGCGCGAGCACCTTGAAGCCATTAATCATCAAGAGGCTATTGCTTACATTAAACAGTTAATGGAGAAAAACAACACTCTTAACGAGCGTGAGGTTTTATCAATTCATAATTTGATTCTGAGGGGAATTCAATCCGAAGACGCTGGTCGTTATAGAAAAGTTCAAGTAATGATTAAAGGAAGTACTTATATGCCTCCACAACCTTATATGGTAGCCAAAAACATGGAAGATTTCTATATTTGGTATGAGACTCACAAAAACAGCCTACATCCCATCGTCTTAGCTGCCGAAATGCACGAACGCTTAGTTACCATCCATCCTTTTATTGATGGAAATGGCAGAACTTCACGCTTGGTCATGAACTTAATTTTATTGCAACATGGTTACGTTATTGCCAATATTAAAGGAGATTATGAAAACCGTATGCATTATTATCAATCCCTAGAAACGGCACAAACCCAAAACAACAAAGAAGATTTCTTATTGTTTATTGCGCAAATAGAAAAGGAAAGTTTGGAGCGTTATATTGGTATCATAGCGCAATAAACTTTTTTGATAGCAATGCCGATATTTAGTATCGTTTCGCAAAGATTCACAAAGAGAAAACAGAGAACTGTAAAAGAATAAAAAAATCTGCGTGCAACCTCGCAGTATAATTTCAAAAAGAAAACGGGAGTGTTTTAATTTTTATCTTCTAATAAAGGAACAAATCGAAACTCTCCCAATTCATGTTTCTCAAACTGAGTTTCATTTTTACGAATAAGCAAAGTCATAATTTGCACATCATCTCCCAAAGGAATAACCAATCTCCCTCCTATTTTTAATTGCGCCATTAATGGTTTTGGAATAAATGGTGCTCCAGCTGTAACAATAATACTGTCAAATGGAGCATAACTTGGTAATCCTTTATACCCATCGCCAAAAGAAAGATGCTTGGGACGAATACCTAACTTAGGCAACAAGGTTGATGTTTGCTTAAATAATTCATTTTGGCGCTCTACACTATATACTTTAGCGCCCATCAAATATAAAACAGCAGTTTGATACCCTGAACCAGTACCAATTTCTAAAACTTTATGATCTTTTTGAATTTCTAACAATTGCGATTGAAATGCAACGGTATAAGGTTGCGAAATAGTTTGCCCTGCACCTATAGGAAATGCCTTGTCTTGGTACGCATAATCTTCAAAGCTAGAATTCAAAAAAAGATGTCTCGGGATCTTTTTAATAGCATCCAAAACATTTTTATCTGTTATTCCTTTTTCTTGTAAAACACTTACTAATTGGTTTCGAAGTCCTTGATGTTTACCTGTATCTTTCAAACTTTATTAATTTTATTTTGGTAAAAATAGAAAAGAAATTCTAATTTCAATTGCCAATTTTTAATTTTTAAATAGGCAAATAATTGTGCCTCATCTCTAATGGATTAATCATTTTATTCCTATTTTTGTAGAAATTACAATCATTATGCTGAAAATTGGAGTATTGGGTGCTGGCCATCTAGGAAAAATACATTTGCGATTATTACAACAATCTGAAAAATATGAATTAGTTGGTTTTTATGATCCGAATCAAGAGAATGCTGAGAAAATTTCAAAAGAATTTGGGTACAAACATTTTAGTACAATTGCTACTCTTATTCATGCTGTAGATGTTATCGATATAGTTACGCCAACACTTTCCCATTACAAATGTGCTAAAGTAGCCATCAAATCTGGTAAACACGTTTTTATAGAAAAACCAATTTCAAACACACTCGAAGAAGCAGAAGAAATCATAGCTCTTGCAAATGAATTCAATGTAAAAGGGCAAGTGGGACACGTAGAGCGTTTTAATCCTGCATTCATTGCTACCAAGAACATGATTGAAAATCCTATGTTTATTGAAACACACCGTTTAGCTGAGTTTAATCCTCGCGGTACAGATGTACCTGTAGTTTTAGATTTAATGATTCATGATATTGATGTGATTTTAAGCGTAGTGAAATCCAAAGTAAAAAACGTGAGTGCTAGTGGAGTTTCTGTAATTAGTGACACGCCTGATATTGCTAATGCCCGAATCGAATTTGAAAATGGTTGCGTAGCTAATTTAACTGCTAGCAGAATTTCAATGAAAAACATGCGTAAAACACGTTTCTTTCAAAAAGACGCTTACATTTCTGTTGACTTTCTAGAGAAAAAATGTGAGGTGGTAAAAATGAAAGATGCGCCAGAAATCCCTGGAGATTTTGACATGATTTTGCAAAATGCCGAAGGCGTTAAAAAACAAATTTATTTCTCTAATCCTGAGGTAGAGCAAAACAATGCTATTCTTGAAGAATTAGAAACTTTTGCCGATGCAATTAATAACAATACTACTCCTATTGTAACTTTAGAACAAGCAACAGAAGCATTGAGAGTCGCTTATCAAATAATTGATTGTTTTAAAAAATAAAACAGACTTTCTGATTTAAAAGTTAAACGAGAAAACTTTAAAATTTAAACAAAAATAAATGAAAATAATAGCAGTAATTGGAGCAGGAACAATGGGTAACGGAATAGCCCACACTTTTGCTCAAAGTGGTTTTACAGTAAAATTAATTGATGTTTCTGAAAAATCATTAGATAAAGGAATGGCAACTATAGCTGGAAATCTGGACAGAATGATTGCAAAAGGAACCATCACTCAAGAAGATAAAGCAAAAACAATCACCAATATTATTACTTATACAGACATTAAAGACGGTGTTGTAGGAGTTGACTTAGTTATTGAAGCTGCTACTGAAAATGTAGCATTGAAATTAGATATTTTCAAGCAATTAAACGAAGCTTGTTCACACAATACTATTTTAGCAACAAATACTTCGTCGATTTCAATAACTCAAATTGGTGCTGTAGTTACGCATCCTGAAAGAGTTATTGGTATGCATTTTATGAATCCAGTGCCTATTATGAAATTGGTTGAAATCATTCGTGGCTATAACACAAGTGATGAGGTGACTAAAATTATTATGGCACTTTCTGAGAAATTAGGAAAAACGCCAGTTGAAGTTAATGATTACCCCGGTTTTGTTGCTAATAGAATTTTGATGCCTATGATTAATGAGGCCATCGAAACTTTATATAATAAAGTAGCGGGTGTTTATGAAATTGACACTGTAATGAAATTAGGTATGGGACACCCAATGGGACCATTACAATTGGCCGATTTTATTGGTCTAGACGTATGTCTTGCCATATTAAATGTGATGTATGACGGTTATAAAAACCCAAAATATGCTCCTTGTCCTTTATTAGTTAATATGGTTCGTGCAGGAAAACTAGGAGTGAAATCTGGAGAAGGTTTTTACGACTATCGTGAAAGTAAAAAAGCAGAAAAAGTTTCTAAACAATTTATATAATATTTTTGTTTTCATTCGCAGTTTTTTCATTGAATTCTGCGAATGAAAACCTATAATCCCACTAAAGCTCTTTATTCAAATTTCCAGAAGCTATTGATTCTAAAAAAGTAAAACATACTTTTATAATGAATTTCATGGTTTAGTTTTAAGATACTAAATCAGTAGCACTAAAAATTCGTAATACAGATCAGACATTACAAGGAATGATTTAATTCACCTTAGAAAAAGTTTGAACAACAAAAAAATAAAAATGGATATAGCAGCCAATTTACAATCTATACAATCTACTTTACCTCAAAACGTAACTCTTGTTGCTGTTTCAAAAACAAAACCCATTCCAGATTTAATGGAAGCTTATAATGCAGGTCAACGCATTTTTGGCGAAAATAAAATCCAAGAAATGGCTGAAAAATGGGAACAAATGCCCAAAGACATTCAATGGCACATGATTGGTCACGTGCAAACGAATAAAGTCAAATATATGGCATCATTTGTGAGCTTAATTCACGGAGTAGATAGTTTGAAATTATTACAAGAAATAAACAAACAGGCCTTAAAAAACAATCGCGTTATTGATTGCTTATTGCAAATGCATATTGCAGAAGAAGAAACTAAATTTGGCCTAGACGAAGAAGAGTTAGCTACGCTCCTATCCTCAAATGATTTTCTAGAAATGAAAAATATTCGAATAGTTGGATTAATGGGAATGGCTACTTTTACGGATAATCAAAACCAAATTAAAAAAGAATTCATACATTTAAATTCTATTTTCAAGGGATTACAATCTCAAAAAGATACATTACCACACATTTCAATATTATCCATGGGAATGTCGGGAGATTATAAGTTGGCTATTGAATGCGGTAGCACGATGGTTCGCATTGGAAGTAGTATATTTGGAGGAAGATAATAGTTACGAACTAGTTACTATTTATTCTAGCTGTTTTTCAATTTTAAACCTCAAACTTTAAACAAACAAATTTGTACGCAATATTAGACATAGAAACTACCGGAGGACAATTCAATGAAGAAGGGATTACAGAAATTGCTATCTACAAATATGATGGTCATGAAATTGTGGATCAATTTATTAGTTTAGTCAATCCTGAAATTCCAATTCAACCCTTTGTTGTGAAATTGACAGGAATTAATAATGCGATGTTGACAGGTGCTCCTAAATTTTTTGAAGTAGCCAAACGTATAATTGAAATGACCAATGACTGTGTTCTTGTAGCACACAATGCCGACTTTGATTATCGTATTTTACGCACTGAATTTCGACGTTTAGGATATGACTTCAATCAACGTACACTTTGCACAGTTGAGTTATCAAAAAAACTACTACCAGAGCAACCTTCACACAGTTTAGGAAAGTTAGTCCGTGCCTTGGGAATTCCTATGGCTGATAGACACAGAGCAAGTGGAGACGCTATGGCAACTGTCAAATTATTCAAAATGCTCTTGGATAAAGACATTGAAAAAGCAATTGTCAGAGATCTAATCAAGACTGAAATCCAAAAAGGGATCGCGCCAAAACTACAAGATATTATAGAAAGTTTACCTTCAAGAGTAGGTACTTACTATATTCATAATGAAGCTGGTAAAATAATTTTTATTGGTAAAAGCAGAAACATTAAAAAAAGGGTCAATCAGCATTTTACGGGTATTACTACTAGTGCAAAAAAAATACAAAAAGAAGTTTTCACGGTAACCTTTGAAGAAACGGGATCAGAATTAATCTCTTTTTTGAAGGAAATCGAAGAAATTAAAATAAACAAACCAGTTTACAATAGAATGGCAAGAAAAAGCAATTTTTCATGGGCTATATATTCGGAGAAAGATGCCAATGGATATTTAAATTTAAAACTTCAAAAAGCAGATGGGAGAAAAAAAGAAATCATAGCTTACCCCAATGCGCTTGAAGGAAAAAATGCTTTATATAGAATTTCAACCGAATTCAATTTATGTCAGAAATTCACTGGATTGTATCAAACCAAAAATCATTGTTTTCAACATACCATTAACGAATGTGATGGCGCTTGTATTGGAAAAATTACACCCTCAGAATACAATCTCCGGGTTCAAGCTTTCATAGACAAAAATGGATTTGAAAACACCAACATGATTATTATTGATAAAGGAAGAAAAATCAGTGAGCGCTCAGCTGTTTTAGTTGAGAATGGCATTTTAAAAGGGTACGCTTTTTATGATTTAAACTATCAAATAACAAATGTTGAGATCTTAAAAAACATTATAACCCCTATGGATAGCAATCGAGATACCCGCAATGCCATCCAAGGGTATATTCGAAAAAACAAAGGTTTTAAGATTATCAAATTCTAGCAAAAAAACCAAATTTTATTTCCTGTAAATGCGTAAAGTCAAATCTAAATATGATCTTTTTAAACAAAAAACGCATATCATTATTTATGGTACAAGCACAAAAGCAGGGCGTTTATTTGATTTAATTCTGTTAGGACTTATATTACTAAGTGTCCTTTTAGTAATGATGGAAACGGTTGCTGCATTTGATTTGCAATACCATACAGAACTTGTTTTTCTAGAATGGCTAATCACGGTATTTTTCACGATGGAGTATCTTTTGCGCATCTTAACAATAGATAAATCTTGGAAATATATTTTTAGTTTTTATGGCATCATCGATTTACTCGCCATTTTGCCCATGTATTTATCGATTTTCTTCATTGGGACTAGCATTTTTAGTGTCGTTCGTTCGTTGCGATTACTTCGATTATTCAAAATACTAAATCATCCACAATTTACCAGTCAATCTACACAATTGAGGCAAGCCATCAATGCCAGTCGCGGTAAAATTGTTGTTTTTATTTATTTTGTACTCATAATTACTATCATTATAGGCTCCATCATGTACGTAGTCGAAGGCAAACAAAGTGGTTTTACTAGTATTCCAGCAGGAATTTACTGGACTATTGTAACACTAACTACCGTAGGTTATGGAGACATTTCCCCTGTAACCCCATTAGGACAATTTATTGCCTCCTTTGTAATGATTTTGGGATATGGCATAATAGCAGTACCCACAGGAATTGTTACCGCAGAAATTGCCAAAAATGTCCAAAAACCAGCAGTTAATACAAAAATTCCCTGTAAAACTTGTGGTAAAAATGATTATCCAGATAAAGCTAATTTTTGTCACCGCTGTGGACAACCACTTTAAATAATAATAATAATAATAATAATAATAATAATAGGAAGCTTCTTCCAGCTATTCATTGCAACTCCTCCGTTTGCAATTGTATTTCTAAGCAGTAAAAGGAGCTTCAAAAGGCGCTCTTTTACGTCAAGAAATACTAACTTGCAATCGTCCGGGGTTTTCATTTCTATCTGGGCTAAAAATAAATATGAAATACCTACTTACCATCATCGGACCTACGGCTATTGGCAAAACAGCGTTGAGTATTCACCTAGCTAATCATTTTAACTGTGAAATTATTTCCTGTGACAGCCGACAGTTTTTTAAAGAAATGACTATTGGAACTGCTGTTCCAAGCAAAACTGAATTGGCTGCCGCAAAACATCATTTTATTCAAAATAAATCAATATTTGAGTCTTATACTGTTGGTGATTTCGAGAAAGAAGCTATTGCTAAAATTGATGAATTATTCTTAACTAATGATTATGTAGTTCTTGTGGGAGGTTCTGGTTTGTATGTCAATGCAGTTCTAAAAGGATTTGATGAATTTCCAGAAATAGATTCCTCAATTCGAGAATCAGTAAATGCAACTTATGAAAAATTAGGGATTGGGTATTTGCAAGAACAACTCCAAAAATTAGATCCTACTTATTTTAAAACCCTAACAACCGAAAATCCACAAACCCTACAAAACCCACAACGCATGATGCGTTTTGTAGAAGTATGTATTGGTTCCGGAAAACCGTATTCTTCTTTTTTAAATCAGAAACAAAATAGTCGCAACTTCAATCCTATTCTTATAGGACTTGAAGCTGATAGAAGCATCATGTACAATCGCATCAATCAACGAGTGGACATCATGATGAAAGAAGGGCTATTAAAAGAAGCTAAAACAGTATATCCTAACAAAGAGCTCAATGCATTACAAACTGTAGGATATAGAGAATTATTCAGTTATTTTGACGGGGAGTTTACACTAGAATTTGCCACCGAAGAAATCAAGAAAAACACTAGACGCTTCTCTAAACGCCAACTCACTTGGTTTAAAAGAGACGAGAATACAAAATGGTTTAATTACGAAACTCCATACCAAACTATCTTTAATTATATAGAATCGAAAATTCATAATTCATAATTCATAATTCATAATTATTTATATGCCAATAAGTCCAAATTTCACTTCAATACTAAGCAAGGATTGGGAAATCAATTTTACACAATGCATGCCTAACGGCTACTTAAAATACACTGATTTGTGTAATCTTTTACAACTAACTGCTGCTGCACATTCGGATATGGGTGGGATTAGTTTTTCAGATATGCAGGAATTTAATCAAGCCTGGGTTTTGAGTAGAATGCGCGTTGAAATCACTGCATTGCCAAAATGGGGAGATCTTGTGACTGTAAAAACTTGGATCAACACATTAGAGAATTCTCGCTCAGTTCGTGCATTAGAAATGCATCTCAATGGTAAAAAAATCATTGGTACTGAAACTTTTTGGGCCGTTTTTAATACCGAAAAACGTCGTCCAGAAGGACTAGCTTTACCTTACGAACACTTTGAATTGTATCCAGAAAAGAAAGCAACTGTAGCACCTTTTTCTAAAATAAGCATTAGCCCCGAAAAAGAAGAGTTATTTGAAAAAACAGTCTTTTTATCTGATTTGGATATTGTAAATCACGTCAATAATGTGAAGTACTTAGAATGGTGCCTTGATTTAGTAGATGAAAAAACAATCTTAAATCAAGAAATCAAAAGTTTTGAAATGAATTTCATGAAAGAACTCTCTTTAAAGGACCAAGTGGTTATTCATGAAAATGTATCCGAAGAATCAGTTGTATTTAGCATTACTAAAGAGGAAAAAAACTGTTTTGCATTACAACTTAACTTGAAATAGATACCATTCCCTAACCCTGACTGAAACAAAAAGCATTTTGAAATAAAAAAATGAATTTCCTACCTAAAAAAAGCGACCAGCGGAAGCTCTTTTTTAGGTATTGGAAATTGTTTCTTTTATGATAAATGGTGTAGTGTAAGACAGGAATAGTTTCAAAAAAAAAAGCTCCGATTTCTCGAAGCCTTATTTTAATTTATGCTGTTTTGTTCTTAACAACCAATCTAAACCCTTCTCCGTGAATATTTAGGATTTCAACATCCTCATCTAGTTTAAGATACTTTCTTAATTTAGCGATGTAAACGTCCATACTTCTTGAAGTAAAATAGTTGTCATCTCTCCATATTTTAGTTAAGGCCAATTCTCTTGGCATTAAATCATTTTCATGAAGGATTAACATTTTTAATAATTCATTCTCTTTTGGAGACAACTTAATTGGTTCTTCTCCATTAAAAGTTAAGAATCTCAATTTTGAATTTAGGTGGAATTTTCCAACATTAAATTCAAACTGAACTTGTTCTGCTTTCACATCTGAAGACTTTCTTTGAATAATTGCTTTGATTTTCATAAGTAAAACTTCTGAATCAAAAGGCTTGTTCAAATAATCATCAGCACCAGCTTTGTATCCTTTTAAGACATCCTCTTTCATTGATTTTGCTGTCAAAAAGATAATAGGCACTTCGCTATTTTTCTCTCTAATTTCCTTAGCCAAAGTATACCCATCTTTATAAGGCATCATGACATCAAGAATGCATAAATCGTAAGTATCTTTTTTGAATTTTTCAAATCCTTCCATCCCGTTTTTAGCTAAAACGACATCAAAATCATTTAACATTAAATAATCTTTAAGTACAGCACCAAAATTTAGGTCGTCTTCTACTAAAAGAATTTTTTTATTTATATTTTCCATATTTTAATTTATTAGTGGTATTTTTATTATGAAGGTACTCCCTTTTCCCTTTTCACTTTCAACGTATACTTGACCATTATGGTCTTCAACTATTCTTTTTACATACGCTAAACCTAATCCGTGTCCTTTAACATTATGAAGGTCTCCTGTATGCTCTCTATAAAATTTTTCAAAAACTCTTTTCTGAGCAACTTTACTCATTCCTAATCCTTTATCTTTTACCTTTATAAGAATCATGTCTTTTACATTTTCAGTATAAACATCAATTTCAGGTATATCTGGTGAGTACTTAATGGCATTTTCTAATACATTTACAATTACATTAGTAAAATGAACCTCGTTTATTAAAACGGTAGTTCTTGCAGCATCAAAATGACAATTAATTGTACCTTCTCTGTCTTCTAATATTAAATTAACATGCTCAATAGCATCATTTATAACTTCCTCAACATCGCTTGATTCTTTTTCGATATCAAGTTCTTTTTTCTCTAATTTTGAAATCCTCAATACATTTTCTACCTGAGCATGCATTCGCTTATTCTCGTCACGAATCATTTGCAAATATTTCAAAACCTTCTCTTTATCATCAATTATCTTTGGATTTTTAATGGCATCCAAAGCCAAATTGATTGTCGCAATAGGAGTCTTAAATTCATGCGTCATGTTATTTATGAAATCTGTTTTGATTTCTGAAATTTGACGTTGGCGGATCAATTGGTTCAATGCACTTGAATAGGCCACCAAAATAATCAATGTGAAAACGATTGACAATACTGTAATTCGTATCAGTTCAGACAACAAGAATTTTTTCTTGTGTGGAAACGTAACTAATAACTTATATTTTTCATTTCCTTCATTATCCGCGAAAACAGGAATAGAATACGTTGCCTCTTTATCATATTTAAAATCATCAGATTTTATTTTAGTAGCTAAACCATTACTATATATTCCAAATTCAAATTTTGTTTTAACCCCATATTCTTCCAATTCTTTTTTGATTAATTTCTGAAGAGTTTCTTTAGAAATCCTTTCTTGAAGAGGCATTGCAGAGGCAATATCTTTAAAGAAAATTTCAAATTGAGCATTATCTAAAACATCTAAATTTCCTGATTTTTCAATTTTCACATCTGGAGTAAGACTTTGAGATAAATTTGATTTATCAATGGTATTGTTGTTATAAACCTCAGTAACACGTTTAGAATTAAAATTCTTAAAACGTTCTGCACCTGAACCAAATTTCTTTTCAAAGAACGAAGGAGATATGTTATAATCTTCCGAAATAATACTATTAGAATAAACAATAGTTTTATTTGTTAAAGGATTCTTTTGAACATAATAAAACTCTAGTAAATCATTCTTTTGAGGAATTTTTCCAGTACTATCTTTATAATGATTGTATTTATCATAAAAACTATATGCTTCTTGTTTTTGAAGTTTATCAGCAACATTAGCAATAACTTGTGTTACGTGAAATTTAAACTGTTCATCGTTATTTTTAAACGAAGAATTAAACCAATACACTTGAACGAGAATTATTCCTATTAAGGATAAGCTCATTAACAAAACAAGTAATCTAAAAAATAATTTATTCATCGGAACAAAATTAACATTTTAACAGTATGAATGATAATATATTAACCAAACATTAACATCTAGGACTCCTTTTGTTTTATCCTTAAAATTTTAAGAATATTGTCAATTTCGTTTTTTGAAATATCTAAATTAATATTTTCAATTATATAATCACTTTTCGAAATACGTTGTGCATCAGTCCATTGCGAATTTATTCTTTTTAAAACAAGATCTCGGGTTGTATTATCTCGTTGTAAAACTCTTTCAATCCTTAATTCAATAGGTGCTGTAACCGTAATTATTATATCAAAATCTTTATAATTACCGCTTTCAAATAAAATAGCCGATTCATACATTACAAAAGGAAATGCATCGTTTTTCAAAAGCCAAGCTTTAAAATCCTCTTTTACAGCTGGATGAACAATACTATTGAGCACTTTCAATTTATCAGAATCATTAAACACAATTTCAGCCAGCTTTTCTCTATTTAAAGTAGTCCCTTCAAAGATGGTCTCGCCAAATTCTTTTTTAATAGCATGAACGATTTTTGAAGATTGCATTACTTTTTTTGCCTCATCATCTGCAATATAAACGGGAATTCCTCTTTTTATGAAAAGTTTTGCAATAGTAGTTTTACCGCTCCCAATACCACCCGTTAAGCCAATAATTTTTGCCATAATTAAACTTTAAAAAATAATTCTGGAAAAGCAATTTGAGGTTTTTGCTTTAAAACGATAACTTTAATATAGGATTCTATAAATCCCAAACCATAACCGTAAAATTGTTTCCAAACAGCAACTATCGATAAATAACCAATTTTGACACTTTTATTTTGATAAGCTGAAACAATAAATAGAATTAGAAAATAAACAAAATACAATTTCAACAAATAATCATACGTAAATATCAATAAGAAAACGGCCAATCCAAATCCAATTATAAATACAGAAGGAAAGAAAAAGGTAAGCTTATTGTATTTTGGATACCAACTATTCAATATAGGTCTAGCTTTACCAAATTTATTTACTTGAATGGAAAACTTCTCCCAATCAATCCTTCTCTTATGATATACATACGCATTTGGAAATAGTTTGGTTTCAAAACCAAGATTCCACAATCGGATAGATAAGTCTGGATCTTCACCTGGATGAATGTTTCCAAAGCCTTTAGACGCTTCAAAAGCTTTGCGAGACAAACCCAAATTAAAACTCCTAGGTTGGAATTTATCGATTTTTTCAGAACCACCACGTATTCCTCCTGTTGTTAAAAAGGAAGTCATGGCAAAATTAATTGCTTTTTGTATATCCGAAAAACTATCTAAAGCTTTATCAGGACCTCCGAAACAATCCACATAATTTTCTTTTAAAGCTTTATCAACTTCATTCAAATACTGCTTTGGAATAATACAATCTGAATCGAATATGATAAAATAATCTCCTTTGGCTTTGAGCATTCCAAAGTTCCTTGAATCTCCAGGGCCTGAATTTTCTTTATAATAATAGGAAATAGATAATTTAGCTGAATATTTTTGAAGAACATCATCACATTTTAAATACGATCCATCTTCAACAAGCACAATTTCAAAATCTTCTTTATAATCTGTTTGTGACAAACTTTCTAAAAGTTCATCAACTTCATCCGGTCGATTATAAACGGGAATAATTAAAGAAAACAACATATATAGCTATGTGGTATTAGTTAAAATAAATTGGATAAATAAGGGAGCAAAGATATACTTTTAAAGTATATCAATAAAAAAACCATCACGAATTAAGCAATGGTTTTAACAAACATTTTATTATGAATTGACTTATTATTCAAACATTTCCATGACTTCCTGACTCACTCCCATAGTAGAGAATCCACCATCATGAAGCAAGTTTTGAAGTGTAACCATTTTGGTTAAATCGGAGAACATGGATACGGTATAATTAGCACAATCCAGCGCCGTTGCATTACCAAGAGGAGACATTTTATCCGCAAATGAAATAAAACCACCAAAACCTTTAACTCCCTGTCCCGCTTTTGTAGCTGTTGGCGATTGTGAAATTGTATTCACTCTTACCTTTTTATCTCTACCAAAGAAATAGCCAAAACTACGGGCAATTGATTCTAAATATGCTTTATTGTCTGCCATGTCATTATAATCTGGAAAAACACGTTGTGCCGCCATATAAGACAATGCAACAATACTTCCCCACTCATTCATAGCATCTTTTTTATACAAAACTTGCATTACTTTATGAAACGAAACAGCAGATACATTCCATCCTTTTTCGGTGTAATCGTAATTCTGATTCGTGTAATGATTTCCTTTTCGGACGTTGACAGACATCCCTATAGAATGCAAAACAAAATCAATTTTTCCTCCAAGAATTTCGATAGCTTGATCTACTAAATTTTCTAAATCAGGTACTGAAGTAGCATCTGCAGCTATGACTTTAGAACCCGTTTTTAAAGCTAATTCATCAATTGACCCCATACGCATTGCCGCTGGAGCATTTGACAAAATAAAAATACCGCCTTCTTCATGAACTCGTTCAGCTGTTTTCCATGCTATTGAATTTTCATCTAAGGCTCCAAATATAATTCCTCTTTTCCCTTTTAGTAAATTGTACATTTATTATACTTTTTTAGTTAAAAAAACACCTTAATTTCTAAAGGAATGATCCAATATGAAATTAAGGTGTTATTAAAAATTTATTACTGTAAATGAATATTATCCAATACTTTCGACACCAACCATTTCATTTGTATCTGCTTTGTAATCTACTCCTTCAAATCCAAATCCGAATAGGTTATGAAAGTCACTTCTGTATCCTTCTAAATCTCCTAATTCTGCTAAATTTTCAGTTGTAGCTTCTTGCCATAATTTGGCTATTTTAGCTTGTACATCAGCACGCATCTCTAAATCATCGATACGAATTCTTCCTTTTTCATCAGTAGTAACTGCTGCACCTGTATACAATCTATCTTGGTACAAACGTTGTATTTGCTCAATGCATCCTTCATGAATTCCTTCTTCTTTCATTATTTTATACAATAATGAAATGTACAATGGAATAACTGGAATAGCTGAACTTGCTTGCGTAACCAAAGCCTTGTTTACTGATACATACGCTTTACCATTAATATCCGCAAGACTATCTGTAATTGTAAAAGCAGTAGCTTCTAGATGATCTTTAGCACGACCAATTGTTCCTTTTCTATAAACCGCTTCAGTCAATGATGGTCCAATATAAGAATAAGCAACTGTTGTAGCTCCAGGAGCTAATAAATTCTCTGCTTTTAAAGCATCAATCCACATAGCCCAATCTTCACCACCCATTACTTTAACGGTATTCTCAATATCATCACCGCTACAAGGCTCGATAGATATTTCAGAAACTTTACCGGAGTGAAAATCAACTGTTTTATTTGTAAAAGTACTTCCTATAGGTTTCAAAACAGAACGGTGCAAGATTCCTGTTTTAGGATCCAAACGAACTGGAGAAGCCAAACTATAAATTACTAAATCAATTTGTCCTAAGTCCGCTTTAATTAAGTCTAATGTTTGTTTTTTTACTTCATCTGAAAAAGCATCTCCATTGATACTTTTTGCATATAATCCCGCTTTATGCGCTTCTTTTTCAAAAGCTGCAGAATTATACCAACCCGGAGAAGCTGTTTTACCTTCGCTAGGTGGTTTTTCAAAAAACACACCAATAGTTGAAGCATTCGATCCAAAAGCACTTGTTATTCTAGATGCCAAACCAAAACCAGTTGAAGCTCCAATAACCAAAACTTTTTTAGCACCATCAATAATGCCTTTTGATTTCACATATTCGATTTGATTTTTAACATTTTGCTCGCATCCTTCTGGGTGAGATGTCAAACAAATAAATCCTCTCATTCTTGGTTCTATGATCATTTTTATACTTTTTATTCGTTGATTTATAATTTTAATTACTTCGGTTTTCTTTACGTAGGCTTTTCAAAGCAGAACAAATATAATCCAAAAATCTAGTTCAGCAAGGCTTTTGCATGATTTAGAGCCGAATCAGAAACAACAGTTCCTGATAACATTTGGGCTATTTCAACAATACGTTCTTCATCTGATAAGAGTTTCAACTCTGATTGTGTGTCCTCCCCGATAGTTGATTTAAACACTTTAAAATGTGCATTCCCTTTGGCAGCTATTTGTGGTAGATGTGTGATAGCAAAGATTTGCATTCCGCTACTCATTTCTTTCATTATCTCTCCCATTTTAATAGCAATCTCACCGGAAACCCCTGTATCAATTTCATCAAAAATTAAAGTAGGCAATTTTGAATATTGTGCTAATATCGCTTTAACAGCAAGCATTATTCTAGACATTTCACCACCAGAAGCCACTTTCTTTAATATTCCAAAGTCGGTTCCTTTATTAGCCGAAAACAAAAATTGAAGTTCCTCTTTTCCATTAGCTAGGTAAGAGTCTGATTCAACTAACTGAATATCAAAACGAACATTAGGCATCCCTAGAGTTTCTAAAATAGTAATCATTTTTTGAGACAAAACTGGAATAGCTTGATGTCTTTTATCATGAATACTTTTTGCAATTAAATCTAAGGCGATTATTTTCTCTTCAATTGCAATCGTAATACCTTTAATTTCTTCTTCTAAATTACCTAATTCTAAAACAGACTGCTCTAAATTAGCTTGAATTTCTACTAATTCATCGACTGAGGTAACTTGATGCTTTTTTTGCAAATTGTAAATAAGTTGCAATTTTTGTCCAATCGCATCCATTTTTTCTGGATCATTGCTTAATTTTTCTGAGCAACGATTTAACTCATTCGAAATATCATCAAACTCAATTGTCAAACTTACTATTCGTTCAGATAACGCGCTATAATCTGTTGAAAATGAAGCTATTTTTTGTAATGAACTTTTAATTTCTTTTAGATTATTCAAAACACCAATTTGTTCATCGTTTCCAATAGCTAAAGAGCGATCAATAGATTCTTTTATTATTTCGACATTATTTAATTTTTCAAAATCAGACTCTAAAACCTCTTGTTCACCTGATACTAATTTAGCTTCAAGGAGTTCGTTCAGTAAAAAGGTATTGTATTCTTGCTCTTTTATTGACTCCCCTTGTTTTTTAATTAGGGAATTAAGTTTAGATTTATCTTGTTTATACGATTTTAAAAGAGACTGATATTTTAAAATATTATCCTGATTGTTTGCAATTGCATCAATTATTTCAAATTGAACATTTTCATCAGAGAGTTCTCTTGTTTGTTGTTGTGAATGAATATCAATCAAAAACAAACCCAAGTCTTGTAATTCTTGAAGATTTACAGGACTGTCATTAATAAATGCTCTTGATTTACCTGAAGGAAGAATTTCACGCCTAATTATAGTATCGTCTTCGTAATCTAAATCGTTTTCTTTAAAAAAAGGAGCTAAATTATATTTAGAGATTTCAAAATGAGCTTCGATAATACACTTTTCCTCTTTGTTTTTTAAAGAAGAGAGATCCGCTCTTTTCCCTAATACCAATCCTAATGCGCCTAATATTATCGATTTACCAGCACCTGTTTCTCCTGTAATTATTGAAAATCCTTTAGAAAAATCGATCGTTAATTTTTCTATTAGGGCATAGTTTTTTATCGATAGTGCAGTAATCATTTAGCTGTTTTTAGGGTAATTATGAGTGTAATATTCTTAAAATTGAGCAAATGTCAATATTTTAACATGGCCCATTTACTTGAATTTAAAGGAGAAACTTTATTTAAGTTTTCAATTAAATCCGAAACTGTTATAGAGGGACCTCCAGAAAAAATAGAAACAATTTCATCAGACTTAGCATCAAAAAAAATGCGAGTTAGGAATGCATTAGGTTTGGAAGCATTCAGTTTTCCAATATTTAATAATGATAATTTAATTTTTTCTTTAGCCGATTTCAAATCCTTTGACATTACATCTAATCCCGTATGATATTCAAAACTCGTTTTGCGTAATTGAGAATAAGCAGGAGATAACATATCGTTGATTAAAAAATACCTGTTTTGATTTCCATCAATTTGGCTCCATCCTTTATATCCACTTTGCTGAGCAATTCCAGCAATATTTTGTGCAGTTTCAAAATTAGAATTTCCCGATTCGGACTCAAAGGTATCATTATCCATTCCTAGTATAATATAACTATAGAATGAAATAACTGAAACTAAATTAGATTCAAAAACGGTTGGGTTAAAAATTAAACTCTCGTATTCTGTATATCTAAAACTAAAATCTTTATCATTATAATTCAAAACTGGTGAAGAATAAGAAGAACCATAAATAGGTCTGGAGGATTGAACTTGTATCGTTGCAACAAATTGATCTGAGCTGTTTGACTGTATTGTAATAAACATGGAGCAATTAATTTTCTCCTGCTGTTTATAGTTTTGCCCGTTCCAATCGGTTTTATTTACAAATTCATTTAAAGAAGTTTCTAAAGTTTTAAAAACTTGTTGATTTGAATTACTCAATTTTTGTGAATTTACCGATACTGTACAATTTAGCTGTTGCGCTTGCACAAGCCCAAATGACAATAACACAAAAAAGGTAATTATTTTATTCATGAAAATAGTTTACTACTTTGTTTAAAATATCGTCAGAAACTGCTTCTTTCGATTTCAAATCCATTGGTTCAATATTAAAATCTTTGTCGATAAAAGTAACTTTATTAGTAGTTTTACCAAAACCAGCTCCTTCATCTTGCAAAGAATTTAGAACAATCAAATCTAAGTTTTTTTTCTGGATTTTCCCCTTTGCATTTTCAATTTCGTTTTCAGTCTCCAAAGCAAATCCAATTAAGAACTGTTTTTTCTTGATTGCTCCAAGTGAAGCTAAGATATCTTTTGTTTTTTCTAATTCAATTGTAAAGTTGTCCGGTGCTTTTTTTATTTTTTGTGTAGCTACCGTTTTTGGTCTATAATCCGCAACGGCGGCTGCAGCAATAGCTACATCTACATCATTAAAATACAGATGACAAGCATCATACATTTCTTGCGCAGAAACCACATTAAGCACTTTAATTAACGAATGGTTAGCTTTAAATTTTGTTGGCCCCGAAACTAAAATAACAGATGCTCCTAAATTTGCTGCGCTATTTGCAATATCAAATCCCATTTTTCCCGAAGAATGATTTCCTATAAAACGCACAGGGTCTATTGCTTCGTACGTAGGACCAGCTGTTATTAGTATTTTTTTTCCTTTTAAAGGCAATTTACTTTCTAAATCAGCTTCAAGAAAAGCGATGATGTTTTCTGGTTCAGCCATTCTACCTTCACCAGAAAGTCCACTTGCTAATTCTCCGCTTTCTGCAGGAATGATCGTATTCCCAAATTCATTTAAAGCCTTAAAACTAGCTAATGTTGAAGGATGTTTGTACATATCTAAATCCATTGCTGGAGCAAAGTAAACTGGGCATTTAGCCGAAAGATAAGTAGCGATAAGAAGATTGTCACAACTGCCATTTGCCATCTTAGAAAGCGTATTTGCAGTTGCTGGAGCTATGACCATTAAATCAGCCCATAATCCCAATTCGACATGATTATTCCATTTCTCGTTTTCTTCCTCTTGATTAAAAAAAGTAGAATGCACGGGATTTTTGGATAATGTAGATAAAGTAAGAGGAGTTACAAAATCCTTAGAAGCAGGTGTCATTATCACTTGGACATGTGCACCTGCTTTTATGAAAAGTCGTACTAAAGACGCTGTTTTATAGGCGGCAATTCCACCAGATATCCCTAGTAAAACTTTCTTACCGCTTAAAACTGACATATAGTATTATTTAGTTGAATCTCTATGGTAAATTTTACCATCTAACCATTCTTGAACTGCTAAAGCATGTGGTTTAGGCAATTTTTCATAGAATTTTGAAACTTCAATTTGTTCTTTGTTTTCAAAAACTTCTTCAAGACTGTCATTATATGTAGCAAATTCTTCCAATTTCTCTGTCAATTCTTTCTTGATCTCAGAGTTAATTTGGTTCGCTCTTTTAGCCATAATGGTTATTGCTTCATACACATTACCAGTAGGTTCTTCAATAACAGTTTTATTATATGTTATTGTATTTACTGGAGCATTCGTCTTTTTTAAATCCATGACTTTATTTATTTAGTAAATTTTTGTAAATCTTGTTCAACACGAGCTAACATTACGTTCGCTTTTTCTTTATATTGGGTATCTGCCTTAAATTTTATTAAGTTAGAATACGCCGTTTTTGCAACATTTAATCGATCCTCCATTTTAGAATCAATACTATTAATCCCTAATTGATAAGCAGAATCAAATTTATAATACAAAGCATCTTCTTTGTATTTTGTACCAGGATAATCAGCAATAAAATTATCTAAAGCTACTAACGCTGATTTATAATCAGAAATTGTATTGTATCCTTTAGCATTTTCAAAAACTTTTTTCTCAATTTTTTCTGCTAATACCTTTACCGTTTCATTAGCTTCCGCCAAGTATTCTGAGTTAGGATAACTATCTATAAAAGCTTGTAACTTATCAATTGCTTTAGTAGTATCTGTTTGATCTAAACTATAGACTGGAGATAATTTTGAATAACTTTTTGCTCCTAAAAATGCAGCTTCTTGTAATTTTTCACTTTTTGGATAACCCGATACAAAACTTTCGAACTGATATCCAGCTAAGTAAAATTGACCTGTTTTATAATAAGACTGTGCAAACATATAAAACAATTTTTCTGCTTGAGGTTTTCCTCTATATGCTGGTGCAATTTGCTCAAAAAGTCGAATTGCTTTAGTATATTTTCCAGCATCATATAACTTAGTTCCCATTTCAAACTTTACGGCTACATCATCCTTTTTTAAAGCCTTTTGATATTCATTACAAGAAGTAAAAAAAGCAATCAGAAGTATTAGAGATACAATTTTTTTCATTTTTTTATTTTTTTAAAATCTCATGAACTGTTAACAATCCACAAAAAATCATACCGAAGTTTCGGTTGCAAATTTAGTTATTAATTTAGCTACTACAAAATATTTCTTTGCTTAAAAAAAAGCAGTGTTTAAAAGGCTTATTTATCGATATTTTTAACAAATTCCGATATTCTATTACTTAAAGATTCATCTACTTTTACTAAAGGTAATCGTACAAAATTCTCTGTAATCCCTAGTGATTGAAACACTTGTTTGATTCCCGCAGGGTTTCCTTGTTCAAAAATCATATCGATACAGTCCATTAAAAGATAATGCAGTTTATAAGCATCATCTACCTTACGGTTCAAACCCAATCGTATCATTTCAGAAAATTGTTTAGGAAATCCTTGCCCAATTACCGATATAACACCTGAACCTCCTGCTAAAACCATTGGTAAGGCAATCATATCATCACCGGATATTACAAGGAAATCTTTTGGTTTATTTTTCAATAATTGAAGTGCTTGAGCCATATCACCCGCAGCTTCTTTAATAGCTACAATGTTTTTAAAGTCATTAGCTAAACGAAAAACGGTTGACGGCAACATATTACTTGCTGTTCTTCCAGGCACATTATAAATAATTACTGGTACAGGAGAAGCTTCAGACACTGCCTTAAAATGCTGATAAATACCTTCCTGTGTTGGCTTATTATAAAATGGTGAAACTGATAATATTGCTACAAAAGGAGAAAAATCTCTTGTCTTCAATTCTTCTACAATCTTTCTAGTATCATTCCCTCCTACTCCTAGTACTAAAGGTAATCTTCCATTATTAGCTTCAATAACCGTTTTTATAACTAGTTCCTTCTCTTCTTGAGATAGTGTAGCATTTTCTGCAGTTGTACCTAAGATAACAAGGTATTCAATTCCTCCATCTACAGAAAAATTTACTATGCTTTTTAAAGCTTCTGTATCAACTGAAAAATCTTCTTTAAATGGAGTTACTAGAGCAACACCAGTTCCTATTAATGATTGCATGTTAGATTATATTTTGTTTAAAATTTTTAAATACCTAAATAATTCGTGAGTAAAGACCTTATAGTTTTCTGCATTTGTATTGATCATTAAATCATTTAATCTTTTATCAATAGAAGAAAAACCAACTTTAAAATGCGCTTTTGATTCGTTTGTAACAACTAACAAAATTGCTTTTTCTATATCATAATAGCTTATTAGTAAATCAAACTCTTTATTTACAAAATCATTTACAGCTGAATTGCTTATCGTTGCATTCCAGTTTAAATTTTTTGAACTAAAAGTAGCTTGCGAAATACTTTTATTTTTTTTTAAGCGATTTCTATAAACTAATACTTCTATATTCTCTTCCAAGATTCCGTTTAACCGTAACTCATTAACTAAAAGATTTATTTCAGAAAAATAACTCTCGTCAATAAGTAAACCTACTGTTTTAATAGTTCCTGAATCCAGATTGCTCTTTACATTAAGTAAACTATTTTTTACTGTTTTTTTTACAGAAAACTCTTTTATATAATTTAAAAACATACTATTTTTACTCGCTTACAAAATTAATTAATTAAGTCATATTATAAATGGTAAATCTAAAAAAGTATAACGAAGTTTTAAAACTTTTTGTTATATTCTTAACATTTTTTTTCGTTTTTTCTTGCGGTAGTTCGAAACTGCAAGTTGCAAGAATAGAAGGAAAACAAATACCAATCACCGATAAAGAAAATCAAGTTACTGAAATAGAAAACTTTATCAAACCCTACAGAGAACACATTAATAAAGATTTGGATAGTGTTTTAGCATACTGCCCCATAACATTAGATAAAAAAGCCATAAATGGGCAAACCACTATTGGGAATCTAATGGCAGATGTTACTTTAAAAAGAGGAAACACTGTTTTTAAAATGCGTGAAAATAAAACAATTGACATCTGCTTGCTTAACCATGGCGGTATTCGCGCTATACTTCCAAAGGGTAATGTTACTACAAGAACCGCATTTGAAATAATGCCTTTTGAAAATACGATGGTTGTGATTGCCCTAAAAGGAGAACAAGTTTTTGAAATTGTTGATTATTTCATACTTGAAAAACAACCACATCCACTTGCTGGATTGACATTTACTATTGACAAAAACAATCATCCCAAAAATGTATTAGTACAAGGCAAACCTATTGAAAACGACAAAGTTTATTATGTGGGCACCAATGATTACTTATCTAATGGTGGTGACAATATGAATTTCTTCAAAAAAGGAATAGCTACCTATGATCTAGATTACAAATTAAGAAACATATTAATTGATTATTTCAAAGAAACCGATACGATTAAATCAACTCAAGACAATCGAATTATTGTTGAATAATTATAACCTATTTATTAGCACTGTATTTTAGCCCCGATTGAAGTAAAAATCCTTTTTATTTTTTCTTTAAAAATAAAAAGATTGCAACGGAAAGCGGGAAACAGCTCCAAAAACAAACAAATGAAAAGAAGAGATTTTATAGAGAAAACGGCTGCAAGCACCGCAATGTTGAGTTTAGGTTTATCATTGAGTAGTTTTACAACTCCTGATATAAAGAAAATAACAATTCTTCACACCAATGATGTGCACAGCCACATTGATCCTTTTCCTGCTGATGATCCTAGAAACGCAAATATGGGTGGTGTTGCAAGAAGAGCTTCGTTGATAGAAAACATACGAAAAGAAGATCCTAATGTATTGTTGCTTGATGCTGGAGATATTTTTCAAGGGACGCCGTATTTTAATTATTATGGTGGAGAACTGGAATTTAAATTAATGAGCATGATGCAATATGATGCTTCTACGATAGGGAATCATGACTTTGATAATGGTATTGCAGGGTTGTATGCTCAAATGCCTCATGCAAAATTTGAGTTTCTATCGGCCAACTATGATTTTAAAAATACCATGATGAATGGCTTAGTAAAACCGTATAAAGTTTTTAATAAAAATGGAATTAAGGTTGGCGTTTTTGGAATTGGAATTGAACTTGATGGTCTAGTTGATAAAAAAATGTACCAAGAAACGGTGTATAACAATCCTGTTGAAACGGCGCAAGAAATGGTTCGGATATTAAAAAAGGAACAAAAATGTGATTTAATTATTTGTCTTTCACATCTGGGTTATAATTATAAAAATGAACCAAATAAAATTTCTGATTTAAAATTTGCAGCACTTACGGATGATATAGACTTAATAATTGGGGGACACACCCATACTTTTCTTGATAAACCAACAGTTACTAAGAATCTATCAGGAAATGATGTTTTGGTCAACCAAGTTGGTTGTTATGGAATAAATCTGGGCCGAATCGATTTTTATTTTGATTCAAATAAGAGAAAAGCTTCTGAAGGGAAATCAATTATCGTTTAATCGTTCCGTGGTAATAACAAACTTATAAAAAGAAAAACAAACTATGGTGTTTAAAAATAGAGCCATTGGTCTTAAACTGGTAATCTTAAAATCAGAAAGGTAAAACTTCTCAATAAATACTACAAAAGTCTGCATAAGAGACATGATTCCAAAAACAAATAACCAAATGTCTTTTCTATTAAAAGTTAACAGATATTGGGACAATATAATTCCGCTAAGTACTGATATTAAGATAATTTGAACTACTAAAACCACATAACTTCTTATCAATATATCATCGGGGATAGAAACTAAATACAAAAAATAAATCAAAAAGGGTATTGAAGCCAATAATGGCGGTATGTAATCCTTTATTTTAACCAACTTTACTACATAATATATCTCAATTATACGATGAAAAAAAACAGCTATCAAGGCATAAAAAAGCATGTTTTTGTCGTTTGGTATAAATAACAATCTACCTATTAACAAGAATAGCATGTTAATAAAAAAGAGCGGGTTTTTCCGTATGGAAGAATAGCTATACAATGCAAATAACAAAACTATTTCTAAGGGCTTAATTATATATAGAATATAACTATCGTCAGAAACTACCTCAATAAATCCCATTAAAAAAAATAATGCAATTAATGATTTTTCAAGAGTAGTTTCTTTACTTAAAACCTTCATTTTTTTAAAAATTATCAGTAACCATCTTCAAAAAATCATCTTCAGATAGAATAGGAATATTTAACTTATTGGCTTTTTCTAATTTAGCCGGCCCCATATTGTCACCTGCAACAACATAATCTGTTTTGGTAGAAATTGAACTTCCTACTTTACCACCATTTTCTTCAATTGCTTTTTTCAAATCATCTCTTGAAAATTTAGAAAATACACCTGAAACCACAAATGTTTTTCCAATCAATTTATCCGTAGCATTAGGGTTCACTTTTTCAACGATTTCAAATTGTAGTCCGTACTCTTTTAACCTTTCGATAATAATTCTATTTTCATTGTTTTCGAAAAAATCAATCACACTTTGCGCAATTCGTTCCCCAATTTCATCCACCAATACTAAATCCATCAAGCTTGCCTCACTTAAAGCATTAATATTTTTATAGTGTTTAGCCAGTTTTTTAGCCACCGTTTCACCTACAAACCGAATTCCAAGAGCAAATAAAACACGTTCAAAAGGAATATTCTTAGATTCAGCCACACCCTTAACTAAATTTTCAGCTGATTTTTGTGCCATTCTTTCCAAAGGGAGAATTTGCTCCACAGTCAACTCATACAAATCAGCATAATTATGAACTAGATCATTATTAAAAAGTAGTGCTACCGTTTCTCCTCCTAGTCCTTCAATATCCATCGCTTTTCTAGAAATAAAATGCTGAATTCTTCCAATTATTTGTGGAGGGCAACCATAAAAATTAGGACAATAATGATTCGCTTCGCCTTCAGAACGCACCAGCTCAGTATTGCATTCAGGACAGTGTTTAATATATACAGTTGGTTCTGTGTTTTCTGGACGTTTCGTTAAATCAACAGCAATAATCTTAGGGATTATCTCCCCACCTTTTTCAACAAAAACAGTGTCTCCAACACGAATATCTAGTTTTTCAATTTGATCTGCATTATGCAAAGAAGCTCGTTTTACAATTGTTCCTGCTAGTTGTACAGGCTCTAAATTAGCGACAGGAGTAATAGCTCCCGTTCTCCCAACTTGATAAGAAATTGAATTTAATTTTGTCGAAACTTGCTCTGATTTGAATTTGTACGCCATAGCCCAGCGTGGTGACTTTGCAGTATAACCCAATTCATCCTGATATTGAAATGAATTTACTTTTACGACTACTCCATCCGTTTCATAAGGTAAATCATGTCGATGAACATCCCAGTAATCAATAAACTGAAAAACTTCATCTAGATTGTGTGCTAATTTAGCTTCTTTTGGTACTTTAAATCCCCAATTTCTAGCTGTTTCCAAGCCATCGTATTGTGTAGTAAATGGCAATTGATTACCAATTAAGAAATAAAGCAAGCAGTCTAAGGGCCTCTTAGCCACTTCGGCGCTTTCTTTTAGTTTTAAACTACCAGAAGCTGTATTTCTAGGATTAGAATACGGCGTTTCTCCTATTTCAATGAGTTCTTGATTCATTTTTTCGAAACCAGCAAATGGTAAAATAATTTCTCCTCTAACATCAAATTTTTCGGGGTAATTGCCTTTTAATTGTAATGGAATGGATCGTATTGTTTTAATATTATTAGTAACATCATCCCCTTGAAATCCGTCTCCACGAGTAACAGCGCGTTTCAGTTTTCCATTTTCATAAGTTATACTTATAGAAGCACCATCATATTTCAATTCACAAGTGTATTGTAAAGGTACTTCGCCTAAAACTTTTTGAATTCGCTTTTCCCATTCCATTAAATCTTCTTTAGAATAAGAATTATCTAGAGAATACATGCGATATTCATGAGGAACAGTTTGAAAATTCTTTGTAATAGAACCACCTACTCTTTGTGAGGGTGAATTTTCATCAAAATACTCTGGATGTTTATTTTCTAAATCTAGTAGCTCTTTCAGTTTTATATCAAACTCATAATCAGAAACTACCGGTTTATCCAGCACATAGTAATTGTAATTGTGTTGATTTAACTCCTCCCTTAAAGTTTTAATCGAATTTTGAATATCCATAGAAAATAAAATTGGCTATTTTAGTCTTTAAAATAAAGGACTAAAATAACCAATTAAAAAGAAACCTACATCAAAAAAATATTTTTCTTCTAAGAAATAAAAGTGAGTTTCCGACCTTTCAAAATTAATTAATTTGAAGAATAAATAACTACTGAATTATGATTCAATAATCGTATTTATTTGCTTGTACAACTGACCGTCACTTAAGAAAGCACCTTGCTGAATCAATGCAAAAAGAGACGAATTACGCTCCTCAGTAAACTCTTTTTTACCAGTCTTCATTTCGATAGTGTCTGTAAACATATTATCACTAAGCCATTGCAATCCCTCTTTAGTTAAAAAATCAACTTCAGGAACTAATGATTTAAGCACAATGGATTGAACATAAGTATCAAAACTATGGAATAGGAAAATATGATTTTTTGAAAAATGCTCTAAATATTCTGCTCTTGTAAGAACTCCTTCCCAAACTAGATCTGAAAAAACGTCTAATTCTTGCTCAGCAACTTCTGGCTTGTCTTTTTTAATTGTATCCCATTCTGCTTTATCAATTGTCTGAGTTGCTAAGAAAGTACTAAATTCTTGTGTTAACTCTTCAAATTGTTCTTTAGTTAATCTTGTATATTTCATGTTTATTTTAATTTTTAGAATTCCAATTCAAAACGCTCATTAATTGATTTATTCTCGCAAATTCTTCTATCGTTACTATATTCTTAATCCCAACTACATTGAAAGTTGTGCTGCAAATTTAATACTAAATTCTTTTTAAAAATTAATCAAAAATCACAACATAAAAAAAAGCCTCACATCCCTGTGAGGCTTTTCTATTATAAGAAAGATTGAGAATTATTTTTTCTCAGACTTTTCCATTTTAGCTTTCAATGCAGCTAATACATCATTGCTATCTCCTAAAGTAGAAGCAGGTGCATTAGTTGAGTTTGAAGCTGAAGAAGTATTTTCTGTAGCTGCTTTCACATTTTTCTCTTCTTCTTCACGGAAGATAGCAGTGTGAGATGCAACAACTCTTTTAAATTCTTTGTTGAATTCGATTACTTTGAAATCAGCAGATTCTCCTTTTTTCAATTTCTTACCATCTTCTTTTTCAAGGTGACGAGTAGGAATGAAAGCAACGATATCATCTCCAAATTCTACAGTAGCTCCTTTGTCAACAATTTCAGAGATCTCTCCGTTGTGGATAGTTCCCACTGCGAATGAATCTTCGTATTGATCCCAAGGATTAGCAGTAGTTTGTTTGTGACCTAAAGATAATTTACGTCCTTCAACATCTAATTCTAATACTACAACATCAAGTTTCTCACCAACATTTACAAATTCAGATGGGTGTTTGATTTTCTTAGTCCAAGATAAGTCAGAGATGTAAATTAATCCATCAATTCCTTCTTCTAATTCTACGAAAATACCAAAGTTTGTAAAGTTTCTAACGATACCTGAATGTTTAGAACCTACAGGATATTTAGAAGTGATATCAGTCCAAGGGTCTTGAGACAATTGTTTGATACCTAATGACATTTTACGGTCATCTCTATCTAAAGTTAAGATAACTGCTTCAACAACATCACCTACTTTTACGAAATCTTGAGCAGAACGTAAATGAGTAGACCATGACATTTCAGAAACGTGGATTAAACCTTCAACACCTTCAGCAACTTCGATAAAAGCACCGTAATCAGCGATTACAACTACTTTACCTTTTACTTTATCTCCAATTGCTAATTTAGCATCTAGAGCATCCCAAGGGTGAGCGTTTAATTGTTTCAATCCTAATTGAATTCTTGTTTTCTCATCATCGAAATCAAGGATTACAACATTTAATTTTTGATCTAATTCAAGAACTTCAGATGGGTGGTTAATTCTTGACCAAGAAAGGTCAGTAATATGAATTAATCCATCAACTCCACCTAAGTCAATAAAGACACCATAAGAAGTAATGTTTTTAACAACACCTTCTAATACTTGTCCTTTTTGTAATTGACCGATGATTTCTTTTTTCTGTACTTCAATATCCGCTTCAATAAGCGCTTTGTGAGATACAACAACGTTTTTAAATTCGTGGTTGATTTTTACCACTTTGAATTCCATTGTTTTATTTACGTAAACATCGTAATCTCTAATTGGTTTAACATCAATTTGAGATCCTGGTAAAAACGCTTCAATTCCGAAAACGTCAACGATCATACCACCTTTAGTTCTGCATTTTACAAAACCATTAACGATTTCTCCTGTTTCGTTAGCCGAAATAACTCTATCCCATGATTTGATAGTACGTGCTTTTCTGTGAGATAAAACTAGTTGTCCAGTTTTGTCTTCACGGATGTCAATTAATACTTCAACAGTATCACCTACTTTTAATGCTGGGTTGTAACGGAATTCGTTTAAAGAAATAACACCTTCCGATTTTGCGTTGATATCAACGATAACGTCTCTATCTGTGATTCTAACAACAGTACCATCTACTACTTCTTCTTGGTCAGTAGCGATAAAAGTTTTTGATACTAATTCTTCGAATTCTAATAAGTTTTTTTCATCTACTGGATCGATACCTTCTTCGAAGTTATGCCAGTTAAAATTTGCTAAAAACTCTTCTTGTGATTGGATTTGTTCAGACATGCTGATAAAAATTTGTATTCTGCATTCTCTCGAGTTTCATAAGTGAAAGAAAACAACAGAAGTTGTTTGTATAATTAATTGATACCTAAAGGAAACTCTTATTCACCAAAAGGTCTGCAAAAGTAACACATTTATCTTAAACCACAAAATAATATAAAAAAGATAATCGATTGAGAATCAGCAGCGAATTAATACGCCTTTTTGCAGGCATCGTTCCCGCTCTCGCCTTTATCTCTGCGCTACGCTGCGAGGATACCGGCTCCATCGGGGCTAAATGGATTTTATGCTTTTTTTTCCAGCAAAAAAAAACCCGATAACTACTTAAAAGTTATCGGGTTGTGAGTTATTTTTATGATTTTTAATGACTGAATTTCTCTACAATTTTTGGATCATGTTTATATTTGAAAACAAACGGAAATATCATAGCTAGAACCAAAGCGTAACTCGCAAACGTAATCCAAATATGAAACCAGTCTTTACTACCATCCACTAGAGTAAAGTATTCTTGTATGATATAACCACTGGCAAAACTACCAATCAAAGCTCCAAAACCATTTACCATCATCATGAACATCCCTTGAGCACTTCCTCTAATTTTCGAATCCGTTTGTGTTTCTACAAATAATGAACCTGAAATATTAAAGAAATCAAATGCCATTCCATAAACAATACAAGACATAATAATCATCCAAAGTCCATCTGAAGGATTTCCAAAAGCAAATAATCCAAAACGCAATACCCAAGCCAACATACTAAACAACATAACATACTTAATTCCAAATTTTCTCAAAAAGAAAGGAATTGCTAATATGAATAAGGTTTCAGAAACTTGAGAGATTGACATAATTATAGCTGGATACCGCACCGCGATAGTGTTTTTATAGGTATCGACAGTGGCAAAATCATGAATATAAGTATCTCCATACGCATTAGTCAACTGCAATGCAGCTCCTAACAACATCGAAAAGATAAAGAAAATAGCAAATTTTCTTTGTTTGAATAATTCAAAAGCATTTAAACCCAAAGCTCGTGAAAAAGAGCTGTTTTTCTCGCCTTTACACAACGGAGGACATTTAGGCAATGTAAACGCATATATTCCTAAAATTAATGACACTACTCCAGCAATATAAAATTGATTAGCTGATGTTTCATTATGCGTTAAACTAACAACCCATAAAGCAACAATAAAACCTATTGTCCCCCATATTCTGATAGGTGGATAATCCTTTACAACATCCATGTCTTTAGCAATTAATGCATTATAAGCTACAGTTATTGATAATGAAATAGTAGGCATGTAGAAAAACATGTTCACCAACATAACCCAGAAAAAAGTGGTAGGATTATCTACTTGCGGTAAGAAAAACAAAGCAGCAGCACCAAAAAAATGAAGCAAACCATATAATTTTTCAGCATTTAAAAAACGATCTGATATAATTCCTGTAAGAGCAGGCATAAAAACAGAAGAAATACCCATTGTTGAAAAGATGATACCAAACTCAGTACCTGACCAATGTTTATTATTAAACCAATAAGCTCCAATTGTAAGCAACCACGAACCCCAAATGAAAAACTGAAGGAAATTCATTAAAATCAGTCTGTATTTAATACCCATAAGATGAATTATATTATTTTAAAAAAATGTAAGGCGTAAATCTAATATTTAAAATGTGATAAACAAAAGAATTAATTCGTTTTAGTAATTTCACTTACTAGACTCAACACCACTTCAAATTGTTCTTCACGTGTTAGGTGTGAATTATCAATTTCTATAGCATCTTCTGCCATTACTAAGGGAGAATCTTCTCTATGGGTATCAATATAATCACGCTCTTCAACATTCTTCAACACTTCTTCATAGGTAACATTGTCGCCTTTTTGCTTCAATTCAGCAAATCGTCTTTCGGCTCTTGTAGTTGCACTGGCAGTCATAAATATCTTAAGTTCAGCATCTGGAAAAACAACGGTACCAATATCTCTTCCGTCCATCACAATTCCTTTATTCTCTCCCATTTGTTTTTGTTGCTCCACTAGTTTAGAACGAACTTCTGAAATTTCAGCTACTTTACTTACAAAATTAGAAACTTCAATAGTTCGTATTTGAGTTTCTACATTAGTATCATTCAAATACATTTCGCCAAAACCTAAATCTGGATTGAATTTAAATTCTAATCGAATAAATGGCAAACTATTAATTAAAGTTTCTTTGTCAAAAAACGAAGCACTTATATAGCCATTTTGCATAGCAAAAAAAGCAACTGCACGGTACATTGCGCCAGTATCCACGTATACATATCCCAAATGATTGGCTAATTGTTTTGCTAAAGTACTTTTTCCTGTGGATGAAAACCCGTCAATTGCAATGGTAATTTTTTTCAATTTTATATTTTAATTTGATGTTATTAAACCTACTCCTAGCTGCTCTAAATTTTATAAGAAAACATCTTATTTTTATATATCAATAATAGACACTTAAAATAATTTTTGTTTTAGAATGATCAATCAACTCCCCTATTCTATTAAAAAACAATTCATTAACCATTGGACAACCCAAACTCTTACAAATAAATTGCCCTTGCTCTTCATATGGAACACTTTCAAATTGATGCAAAACTATATTTCTACTAAATGCATTACTATTTGTAGCGTCCAATCCATATAATTTATACGCCTTCCCATATGTACCAATATACTTGTTACCTATAGAGTACTTTCCTAAAGAAGTACAAAAAGAATGATTCTCATTACTAAATTTCAGCTCTCCTTCTATGCCTGTTTCAGAACCTAAACCATGGCTAACTAAGCCTTCGTCTATAATTTCATTTGTTTTCAAATTACAAACAAAAAACCGATATTTTCCTGATTCTATTTTCATATCAATAAAAAAACCAATTTCTTTATTGTACTTTGAGTATCTATTAACTAGGTCTTTTACTTCCTTAATTTGTGAATTCAATTTTTCTTGTACAACTGTTTTTTCGTCTTTATTACTAAAGCTAGAGAAAACAAATACCAGAAAAAATAAAAAAATAAATAGCTTCTTCATCTCTTTACCTATTTTTAATTAACCCTTCTATTGAAAATTTATCGTTAAACCAAATAAACTTGTATTTCCCGCTAGAGTATAACGTGAATACGAGTAATTAAATTTTAATTTATTTAATTTTAATCCAAAACCTAACGAAATGCCTGAAAAATTGCGTTGTTCTACAATACGTAGTTCTTCTGCTCTTCGAAAATTATATCCAAGACGCAAATTAAATGCTTTTTTTGGGAATAATTCGACTCCAAAAATTACATGACGCAAGGCGTTGTTCACAAATGATATTTTTTCTTCAGTTGAACTACCGTCAATTGAAGATTGAGTCCTTTCTGGATTTGAAAAAGAAATATTCCATTGTTGTAAATTCTCTAATGTCAAATGCCATCGAATAGGTACATTTTCTAATTCTTGTGAAACTCCCGCAAGTAGCTCTAAAGGTAACCTTTCATGAGCTTCAGAATAGGTTGTGAATTGGGTACCAATATTGCGTATAACCAACCCCCAATTGACATCATTCCTTTCGTCAATAAAAATAGCACCAATATCAATTGCTCCTCCTAACGAATTATAACTCTCTAAGGTGGATGAAATTAATTTAGCATTTGCCCCTAAATATAATGTTGTGTTTGGTACATTATAAGCATATCCAAAAGACAATGCTGTTTCACTTCCAGTAAATGAGGAGGTTGTTTGACCATTTTCATCATATCCTTCAAAGCTACCATAGTTAACGTAATTAACCCCAACTTGAAAAGTTTGTAAATGCCGATCATAAGTGTATGCATAAGAAGCAGTCCCGTAAGTAATCTCCCCATAATAACTCCCGTAATTAATAGCTAAATGGTTGTCCATTTCTACATTAATTGTTGCTGGATTAAAATTTACTTGATTTACATCATCATCATAAATAGTGATTGTTTTCCCTCCAAGTGCTGCCTGTCTAGGCGAAGTAACTAAGTTTAAAAACTGATACGTATACTTCCCTCCTATTTGACCGTAAGAAACAGTACATATAAGAAGTAAAAAATATAAAAAAAGTTTTTTGAACATGCTTTAGGTTTCTATTTTTTTAAAATAAAACGCAATAACGAAGATAAAATTATAATACCAATAATTGGTGATTTTGCATCTCCAAATTCCAAACAAATAAAATTCCAAAATCATCTCTCAATTATTTTAAGATTTGATTTTGGAATTATTATTTAAATTAAAAAATAGTCTTTACAAGGTTTTTGCATTTTTTACTTTCTGATCTGTAATTGCAATTTTTAAAACTTCGCTCATTTCTTTTACAAAATGGAAGTGCATCCCTTCAATATATTCTGGTTTTATTTCGTCAATATCGCTTTTATTTTCATGGCACAAAATAATTTCCTTAATACCAGCACGTTTAGCAGCTAATATTTTTTCTTTTATACCTCCAACAGGTAACACCTTTCCTCTTAATGTAATTTCACCCGTCATAGCCAAATGTTTTTTGACTCTCTTTTGTGTAAACAAGGAAACCAAAGACGTTAACATCGCTATTCCAGCACTTGGACCATCTTTTGGTGTTGCTCCTTCTGGAACGTGCAAGTGAATATTGTGATTTTTTAAAATATCTGGATTAAGACCTAAAAGTTCAGTATTTGCTTTAATATATTCTAACGCAATAGTTGCCGATTCCTTCATTACTGTACCTAAATTTCCAGTAATTGTCATCGTTCCTTTACCAGGAGAAATAAGTGACTCAATAAACAAAATATCACCACCAACACTTGTCCATGCAAGTCCAGTTACAACCCCAGCAACATCATTACTTTCGTATTTATCTCTTTCTAATCTAGGAACTCCTAGTACTTTTACAATATCAGCATCAGTTACTTTTTTGTTATATTCTTCTTCCATTGCAACTGATTTTGCTGCATTACGAATAACCTGAGCAATTTTAGCTTCCAATCCACGTACTCCAGACTCTCGAGTATATCCTTCAACAATTTTTTCTAATTGCTTTTTTCCAATAGTTAAATCCTTGGATGTTAATCCATGTTCTTTTAACTGTCTTGGAAATAAGTGCTGACGTGCAATCTCTACTTTTTCTTCAATTGTATAACCCGACATTTTAATTACCTCCATACGGTCTCTTAACGCAGGTTGAATTGCTCCTAAATTATTAGAGGTAGCAATAAACATCACCTTTGATAAGTCATACCCCATTTCAAGGAAATTGTCATAAAATGAATTGTTTTGTTCCGGATCTAATACTTCTAGTAAAGCAGATGACGGATCCCCTTGATTCCCGCTAGCTAATTTATCAATCTCATCTAGAACAAATACTGGATTTGATGTACCTGCCTTTTTTAAACTCTGAATAATTCTCCCTGGCATTGCACCAATATAGGTTTTTCTATGTCCTCTAATTTCCGCTTCGTCACGTAACCCTCCAAGTGAAATTCGAACATATTCTCTACCTAAGGCTTCTGCAACAGATCTACCAATGGAGGTTTTACCAACACCTGGAGGTCCTGTTAAACAGATGATAGGTGATTTCATGTCATTTCGCAATTTCAAAACGGCCAAATGCTCAATCATTCTTTTCTTCACGTCTTCTAAACCAAAATGATCTCGGTCTAGAATTTTTTGAGCTCTTTTCAAGTCAAAATTATCTTTAGAATACACATTCCAAGGCAATTCAAGAAACAGTTCTAAATAATTTCTTTGAATTCCAAAATCTGGCGCTTGTGGATTCATTCGACGCATTTTTGACAATTCTTTTTCGAAATGTTTTTGTGTTTTCTCGTCCCACTTCTTAGTCTTCGACTTTTGAAGCATTTCGTCCATTTCTTCTTCTTGTGAAACACCTCCCAGTTCTTCCTGGATGGTTTTCATTTGTTGATGAAGAAAATATTCTTTTTGCTGTTGATCTAAATCAAAACGAACTTTAGATTGAATATCGTTTTTGAGTTCTAATTTTTGCAACTCAATATTCATGTAACGCAAAGTTTCCAAAGCCCTGTCTTTCAAATTATTAACTTCTAGTAAATCTTGTTTTTCTTTGACAGATAAATTCATATTAGAAGTCACAAAATTGATCAAGAAAGATTGACTTTCAATATTTTTGATTGCAAATGTAGCTTCGCTTGGAATATTTGGACTCTCTTTAATTATTTGAATTGCCAGTTCTTTGACAGAATCTAAAATAGCCAAAAACTCGGTATCTTTTTTTTCTGGTCTATTCTCTTCAAATTCTTTAATAGTTGCTGTAATATAAGGGTCTTCAGAAACCACAGTATCTATTTCAAACCTCTTTTTCCCTTGAAGAATAACTGTTGTAGTACCATCAGGCATTTTTAAAACTCGTAAAATTCTTGCTACGGTTCCTATCGTATGAATATCGTTTTTTGTAGGATCTTCAACTTCTTCATTCTTTTGAGCAACTACACCAATAATTTTACCAACAGCATTTGCATCATCTATTAATTTAATTGATTTATCACGCCCTGCAGTAATAGGAATTACAACACCAGGAAATAAAACCATGTTTCTTAAGGGTAAAATAGATAGCGAATCTGGTAATTCTTCATTTATCATTTCCTCCTCATCTTCTGGAGTCAATAATGGAATTAATTCTGCTTCTGAGTCGAATTCTTGTAGTGACAGATTGTCAATTGTAAGTATTTTATGGTTTGACATAGTATATTTAAGTCTTTTTGTCATTAAAAATTTTAATCTTATGAATAAACAAAGAGTTTAAACACTTTAAATACCAATATAACTGGTATTATCCTTTGTTATTCATTAGTTGTATAAAAAATGCAATCATTATGCCATTGTAGAAATAAGCAGTAATCAAAATTGTAAATATTGGTGATAAATCAACTATTAAATAGTTGATTTATGATGTTTTTTTCCTAATACTTTAGTAAAAAGAAAAAGGTCATATTGATAGAATTTTAAATACGAAGTTTATTTTATATTATTATAAATGACTTTTTGTAAAGAGATTAAAAATAATTATTTATACTGTTTCATCACTCTTTTTCATAAAACTCAAAACTATAAAACCTAATACGAAGAATATGGCTAATATAAAAAACGAATTTCGCATTGAGTTTGTAATCGAAGCTACAAAACCAAAAATAAAGGTTCCTACTACAATCGAGATTTTCTCTGTAACATCAAAAAAACTAAAGTAAGTGGCATGATCTTCCGTTTCAGGTAATAGTTTAGAATATGTTGATCTTGAAAGGGATTGAATTGCTCCTAAAACCATCCCAATCGTACCTCCAAGCGCATAAAATTGAAGATCAATATATTGACTTTTAGCATCTAATAAATACGCCGCAAAACAAATAAAACCCCAAATTACAATTGTAATTTTTAAGGTTTTTATGTTCCCTATTTTTTCGGATATTCTAGAAAATAAAAAAGCGCCAAATATAGCTACAACATTGATTAATAAAATGATTATGATTAATTTACTTGTAGTAATCCCTAATTCTTTTTTACCAAAAATACCTGCTAATAATATTACAGTTTGAACACCAATACTGTAAAGAAAAAAAGCGGTTAAAAACTGTTTTAACCTAGTAAGTTCTTTCAAGCTTTTAAAAACAACTTTAAGTTCTCTCAATCCTTTAAATATAAAATCTTTCTCTGGTTTTTTATGAAATACATTATTAGGTAAATAATGAAAAGTAATTTGAGCAAAACCCATCCACCAAATACCTACTGATAGAAATGAAATTCGCGCTGGTATCGACGAATCAGTTATTCCATACCATTCAGGCATCATAACCATGGTTAAATTAAATGCTAACAAAATTAAAGATCCAAAATAACCAAACATAAAACCTTTCGCACTCACACGGTCATGCTGCTCTGGAAAAGCAATTTCTGGCAAATAAGAATTATAAAAAACAATACTTCCCCAAAATCCAATGCTAGCCAAAATAGTTCCTAAAACACCTATCCATAGTGTATCCTGTCCTTTAAAAAAGAACAATCCCATAACTGAAAACGAACCCAAATAACAAAAAAACTGCATAAAACGTTTCTTATTACCCGTATAATCAGCTATGCCGGATAGTATAGGTGACAGAAATGCAACTATTAAAAAAGAAATTGATAATGAATAAGATAGCAAAGAGGAGTTATTAATTTCCAGACCCAAAAAATGGACAATACCATTATTATCACTGGTTACAGATTCAAAATAAATGGGAAATACTGCAGTTGCAATAACCAGACTGTACACTGAGTTTGCCCAATCATAAAATGCCCAAGCGTTTATTAACTTCTTATCTCCTTTTTGTAAAGCTATCATATAAATATTTTTAAAACGAATTTATTTATTTTTTGAGTATTTAAACTATAAATCAGGATAAACTTTGTAATAATAATGATTTGTTAAAAACAGAAAGCCAATTCAGTTGAATTGGCTTTCCATTATCTATTAAAATATATTTTTTTATCTGAAAATAACTCCAAATTTTGCCGCCGTTGCTTTAGCTTCCGGAACCATTGCTTTCAAATTGGCAATTCTTGTTGCATCTGAAGGGTGTGAACTTAAAAACTCAGGTGGTGCTTGACCATTAGAACTTGCAGCCATTCTTGTCCAAAATGAAATTGCATCATCTGGATTATAACCTGCAATAGCCATAAGAGTAAGGCCTATTTTGTCAGCTTCGGTTTCATGACTTCTACTGTAAGGCAACATTACTCCTACTTGTGAACCTATACCGTAATATTGTTGCCACATTTGTTGTTTTTCAGCGCTTTGACTACCAGTTGCAACAGCAACACCTACAGCGCCAAGACTCTGAAGTTGTGATACACTCATACGTTGTGCTCCATGATTTGCTAGTGCATGAGAAACTTCATGCCCCATAACAGTTGCTAAACCAGCGTCATCTTTGGTAATGGGTAAAATCCCCGAATAAACAACGATTTTTCCACCGGGCATACACCAAGCGTTAACTTCTTTACTATCAACTAATTTATATTCCCAACGGTAATCATTTAAATATTGAGTTTGACCTAGATAAGCCAAATATTTTTCAGCAGCCACTTTAATTTTCATACCTACTGTTTCCACTCTTCTAGCATCTGCAGTTCCAGTAATTACTTTGTTTTCTTTCAAAAAAGTTCCATACTCCTGAAAAGAAGAAGGGAATAATTCACTATTAGAAACAAAATTTAATGTTTTTTTCCCTGTAAGAGGGTTGGTCGCACAAGAGATGAATAGACCTAGCGTACAAATTCCTGCTATTATTGACTGTTTTTTCATGATATTAGATTTTAATAAAAACAAAAATACAATTTTAACTAAGTTTATGAGTTACAAAATTAAAAGCAATTGTATCAATTTTATTGTTTTCTTTATTCTCCAGTAATGTGCAAAACATTAAATTCCTTATCTACAATTAGATAATCATTAATTTCAAAAGCCAAGCTATTAAATGAAACTTCTTCGTTATCGATTTCAATACTTTTTACTTTAAATGGTAATCCAATAAGGTTTATTTTATACTTAGAATAATTAGTGTCATATTTCCCTTCTTTATGTTGTTGAATATTAAGTTCTTTCTCCTTTCCAGTTACTCTGAAAGTTAAAAAACTATATCTGCCTTTTTTATAATCATACCCATCTTGAGCATCTTCATAAACAACTGATTTTTCTTTTCCTTTTTTATAATATAAATCTAAAGTTAATTCATCAAATTCTAATTCACCTACATATTGTTGAACAGGGTATTTAGGAATCATCGAACCCGCTTTGACAAAAACTGGAATCTCATCAAAATGAGTATCTACCCACATTTCTTTTCCTCCTTTTACTATTTTATTAGTCCAGTAATTATACCATTCCCCTTTAGGAATATACATTCTTCTTCCTATTGCATTAGGTTCTAATATAGGGCAAACCAATATCTGATTTCCAAAAACAAATTCATCATTTCGATAATGAGTTTGAATATCATCTTGATCAAAGTACACTAATGGTTTTAACATTGGTATTCCTTCTTCAATATATTGGTAAAACATGGTGTATAAATACGGTAATAACTGGTAACGGAGACTTACGAATTTTCTAGTAATATCAATGACTTCATCGTCAAAGGCCCACGGTTCTTGGTCTCCATGATCACCTGACGAGTGAGTTCTACAAAAAGGATGAAAAACACCTAACTGAATCCAACGAGCGTATAACTCTCCTGAAGGTTGCTCAGCAAATCCTCCAATATCTGAACCAGTAAAACCCATTCCAGATATAGACATTCTTTGCACTTGTATATTAGCAACCCATAAATGTTCCCAAGTGGCAACATTATCACCTGTCCACGAAGAAGTATAACGTTGTGAACCTGCATATGCAGACCTAGTTATTACAAAAGGTCTTTTGGGGTAAGCAAATCTTTTTACTCCATGGTAGGTAGCTCTTGCCATTTGAGTACCATAAATATTATGTGCTTTTCTATGACTGCAAGGATTTCCGTCATAATCGTGACGTACATCCATAGGAAATGTTTTATTTGGAACCTCCATTACGGCTGGTTCATTCATGTCATTCCATACTCCTTTTACACCTATTTCCGAAACTAATTCTTTAAATAATCCTGCCCACCATTCTCTAACTTCAGGATTAGTATAGTCTGGAAAATTACATTCTCCGGGCCAAACTTTTCCCTTCATATAAGGACCATCAGCTCTTTTACAAAAATAATCTTTTTCTAAAGCTTCTTTATATACAGCATATTCTTTATCAATCTTTATCCCTGGGTCTATAATAACAACCGTTTTAAATCCATCTTCGGCCAATTCTGCAACCATTCTTTTTGGATCAGGAAAATACTCTTTATTCCATGTAAAACAACGGAATCCTTCCATATAATCTATATCTAAATAAATAGCATCACATGGTATTTGTAATTCTCTAAATTTAGCTGCAACTTCTTTTACATTACGCTCTGGATAGTAACTCCATTTGCATTGGTGATATCCCAAAGCCCATAAGGGAGGTAATTCCGGTTTACCAGTTAAATCTGTATAAGTCGTTACAACATCTTGCATTTTGGGTCCGTAAAAGAAATAATAATTCATCTCTCCGCCTTCGGCCCAAAAACTGGTTACATTTCTTCTCTCATGACAAAAGTCAAAAAAAGTTCGAAATGTATTATCAAAGAAAATTCCGTAGGCTTGTTTATTTTGCAATCCGATATAAAAAGGAACTACTTTGTATAGTGGTTCCTGATCCTTTTGAAAAGCATATTGATCTGTAGCAAAATTCTCTAATCGCTTCCCTTTTAAATTCATTTGGGTTGCTTTATCACCAAGACCATAAAAACATTCCCCATCTTTGGAAGCTTTACTCATCTTTACAATGTTACCACCATATTCGTAACTTTCTTCCCAATGAAAACCAAGCTCGTCTTCTAATAAAATATTTCCTTTTAAATCATAAATAGACTTCCTCATGTCTAATTTTTGAATAACACATTTTATTTTACTAGTAACTATTTGGTAATAATCTGGTTCTTCTGATATCTCTAGAAAATTATATCCATGCAATTGAGTTTTATCAATGGCATAAGAAAAATCATTACTAAAATATCCTTTTGTAGTAAATCGAAAACGCAGTAAACTATCTCTTAAAATGGTAACTTTTAAAACAACACTATTATCGGTGTTAAAATAAATTGAATCCCCTTCCAGTTTAAAAGAGACTATTTTTGATGGGTATAGATCCCCTTTATATTCTAATTCTGTATTAGTAATCATGGAATTGTGGTATTATTAATAAGATGTTTTGTTTCTTTCCAAACCTACAAAAAATCTCTATTAGCCTTTTAAAATAAGGACTTTATTCACAAAAAAGTTGTAATAGAAATTAAATATTGTTGTAAAGTTCCTTTTATTAAGCTGAACTTTACAACAATATTAAAAAACAATTCTATGATATCTTGAAAACATTAACACTTAACGGAGGAAGCAGTAATTCAATAGAATAGTCCCTTCCGTCATAAGGAGAGGATTCAATTGTTAATTTATCAGAATTAATTACACCACTACCTCCATATATTATTGCATCACTATTAAAAATTTCTTTGATTTTTCCTTTTTTAGGAAGACCTATTCTATAATTAGGGCGAACAATTTGAGTAAAATTACAAACCACAATCAAATCCTCTTTCGGTTTATTTCCTTTTCGAATAAATGAAAAAACAGCATTTTGATGGTCTGAATAATTAATCCATTCAAAACCTTCTGGATTAAACTGCTTTTCATGCAAAGCAGGTTCCGTTTTGTATAAATTATTTAAATCAGTAATCAATTTCTTTATCCCTTCATGAAAAGGATATTGTAACAAATGCCAATCTAAACTTCCTTCAAAATTCCACTCTGCACTTTGTCCAAATTCACAACCCATAAACAATAATTTGGTTCCTGGATGTGTAAACATATAACCGTAAAGTAATCTTAAATTAGCAAATTTTTGCCATTCATCACCAGGCATCCTGCCAGCAATTGATTTTTTACCATACACCACTTCATCATGAGATAAAGGCAGCATGAAATTTTCAGAAAAAGTATACGTCATCGAAAATGTCAATTCATTTTGATGGTATTTGCGATAAACCGTTTCTTTTTGAAAATATTCTAAAGTATCATGCATCCAACCCATCATCCATTTCATTCCAAATCCCAATCCACCAACAGATGTTGGTCTTGAAACCATTGGAAACGAAGTACTTTCTTCTGCTATCGTTTGTACTCCTTCATAATTAGAGTAAACAGCTTCATTAAATTCTTTCAAAAAACTAATGGTATCTAGATTTTCTCTACCTCCATAAATATTTGGTTCCCATTCACCATCATTTCTTGAATAATCTAAATACAACATCGAAGCAACGGCATCTACTCGTAAACCATCAGCATGATAGTACTGCAACCAGAATAAAGCATTACTAATTAAAAAGGAACGAACTTCATTTCGTCCATAATTAAACACTAAACTTTTCCAATCAGGATGATATCCTTTTCTTCGATCTGGGTGTTCAAAAAGATTAGAACCATCAAAGAACCCTAAACCATGTGCGTCGTCAGGAAAATGTGATGGAACCCAGTCTAAAATAACACCTATCCCAGCTTGATGCAGCTTATCAACTAAAACCATAAAATCTTGTGGTTTACCAAAACGAGATGTCGGTGCAAAATAACCAACTAATTGATAACCCCATGAAGGATCATAAGGATATTCCATTATAGGCATAAATTCCACATGAGTAAAACCAGTTTCTTTTACATAGTTTACTAAATCCTCAGCAAATTCTAGATAAGTCAAAAAACGATTTTCTTCAGCATGACGTTTCCAAGATCCCAAATGAACTTCATAAACAGAATAAGGTTTGTCTAATCCATTATGGTCTTGGCGTGATTTCATCCATTTAGTATCATCCCATTTGTAGTCTAAATCCCAAATTACTGAGGCCGTATGTGGTGGTTGCTCACAATAAAAAGCAAACGGATCTGCTTTTTCAGTAATAATCCCATCATTATTAGATTGAATTTTATATTTATAGGTAGTTCCTTTTTCAATATTTGGAATAAAACCTTCCCATATTCCTGAAGAATCCCATCTTACTTGCAACAAATGTTCTCCTTGTTTCCAAAAATTAAAATCTCCAACTACAGAAACGGAATGAGCTGTAGGTGCCCAAACGGCAAAATACACTCCTTTTACACCATCTAACTCAATCAAATGCGCCCCAAGCTTTTCATAGAGTCTATAATGTTTCCCAGCTTTGAATAAGTTAATATCAAAGTCAGTAAAAAGAGAATGCGTGATAACTTTACTCATATGGCAATTTTATAGTTCTAATGTTTAATTCATTAGAATATTAGTTTAAAAACAGTTTAATAACTTAATTAATTTTGCAATTATCCGGTATTACTGAACCTTTTTTAATTACAACAATTCCTTCTCTGATAGAATACAAATCATTTGAAAAATCTTCTAAATGCTTTCCTCCATTGATATAAACATCATTCCCAATTCTACAATTTTTATCAACTAGAGCATTGTTAATAAAACATCTTTCCCCTATTCCCATTAAAATTTTATTATTCGCTTTTTCTTCATCCATTATATCAATGCTTTGATAAAAATCATTACCCATAACATAGGAGTTTTGAATAATTGTTTCATCGCCAATTCTAGAACGAATTCCTATAACTGATTTTTTAATTTCTTTGGCACTTATGATACAACCTTCTGAAATAAGTGATTGCTCAATAAGTGTATTACGGAATTTTGATGGAGGCAATAATCTAGGTCTAGTGTAAATTTTATTTTCATTATCAAATAAATTAAATTTTGGAACATCATCAGTAAGACCTATGTTAGCTTCAAAAAAAGAATCAATATTACCAATATCAGTCCAATACCCTTCATATTGATAGCTTAATATTTTTTTATTTCCAACAGCTTGCGGTATAATTTCTTTACCAAAATCTTTGGTATCAGGATTTGCCATTAAATCAATTAATAATTTTCTATTGAAAATATAAATCCCCATTGAAGCAAGATAATGCTTTCCTTCACTTTTCATTTGCTCACTTACATTTGATTCCCAATCAGGCAACAATGAAGCAGCTGGTTTTTCAATAAATGATTCAATACAGCTTTCGCTATTAGTTTTTAGAATACCAAACTCGGGAGCATCTTTAGCGTTTACAGGTAAAGTTGCTATAGTTATATCAGCCCCATGTTTTATATGTTCATCAAGCATTTCGTTAAAATCCATTTGATACAGTTGATCTCCAGAAAGTATCAAAGCATAATCAAAATCATGATTTAAAAAATGAGGCATACATTGTCTAACAGCATCAGCAGTTCCTTGAAACCAAGTAGGGTTATCAGGAGTTTGCTCGGCAGCTAGAATATCTACAAAAGCTTGACTAAAAGCATTAAAAGTATAGGTGTTTTTTATATGTGCGTTTAAAGAAGCCGAATTAAATTGTGTTAATACAAACATTCTTTTAATATCCGAATTCATACAATTTGAAATAGGAATATCAACCAATCTATATTTTCCTGCAATAGGCACCGCAGGTTTTGATCTAGTTGCGGTTAAGGGATATAATCTAGAACCTTGGCCTCCCCCAAGAATGATTGAAACAACATTATTCTTTTTAGCTTTCATATTTTGTTGATTATTAAATTATACATATCTATATATTCTTGACAAACTCTTTCCCAGGAATGGTCGGTTTTCATTCCACGTTTTATAATTTTATTTAAATGCTCTTTATTCTTATATAAATTTACAGCTCTATTAATGGAGTAACAAATATCTCCAACAGATGATTGATCATGACAAATTCCATTACCATCATCTCCAAAATCAATTACAGTATCTTTTAAACCACCAGTTCTTCTTACTATTGGAATTGTTCCATATCGCAAAGAATACATTTGATTCAAACCACATGGTTCTACTCTAGATGGCATCATTAAGAAATCGGCTCCCGCATAAATTAAATGAGCTAATTCTTCATTGTATCCAATAAACGTATTATAATTTCCTTTATAATCAATCAATAAGCTATTTAATCTATTTTCAATATCTGCATTTCCAGATCCTAATATCAAAATATTAATTTCTTTAAAATTTTCTGATAACGCTAAAGCTGAAGCATGAGGCAATAAATCACCTCCTTTTTCTTCCAGTAATCGACCAATAAAACTAAATAAAGGTTTTGTAGGATCTAAATTAAAAAGAGTACATAATATTTCTTTATTTTGCTGTTTTCCTTTTTCGAAATTTTTGATAGAATATTTTTTCTCTAACATTACATCTTTAGCTGGATCCCATACTTCTGTGTCTATTCCATTTAAAATTCCTTTTGATTTATATCTAACAAGATTAAACAATGATTCTAATCCATTAGCTGAATAATTAATTTCATTAAGGTAGTTGGGAGAAACCGTAGTTACAGCCCAAGCACATTTTACAGCTACAGCAAGAGAATTAATACAATTATCCCATTCTAAAACTTTTACATGAGAAAGATCAAATTCTGGAAAGTAATTTAATTTATCAAAACCAAATTGACCTTGATACAAACCATTATGAATCGTAATCATTGATGGTGTATTTTGTAATTTTAAATACTTATCACAATATAACATCATAAATGGAATCAACCCTGTATGATGATCATGGCAATTAATAACGTCAGGAATTTCACTTCTACCTATGATCCAATCTAAAGTTGCTATTTGAAAAGATAAAAATCGTTCAATATCATCTTCATATCCATAAACCTCTTTTCTGTCAAAAAGTTCTGGAATTTCAATAAGGTATAATTCAAAACCAAGTTTATCAGTAGTTTCTTTGAGAACACTAAAAGGAAAATTAAACTTTCCTAATTTTATTGATCCCCAGTGTACACATTCAAAATCATTCTCTTTTCTAAACTTTGTATCATAACATGGTATTACAACTCTAACTTGATGTCCAGCATTATTTTGGTATTTGGGTAAAGCTCCAACAACATCAGCTAGTCCACCCACTTTTGCTACAGGATAACATTCTGCACTAATATGAAATATTTCCATTTTATAAAATTTGTTTTTTCAATTATTTACAAAAGAATGGCTTTAATATTTGAATTAGAGCTAATTCTTAGTTTAGGGTAATTACCTATAAAAGACAAAAACCTTTTATAAATTATATTACTTTTATGTTTTTCTAAATTTAGTAAAAAATAAATAAAATGAAAGCCCTAATAAAAATTTATTGAAATGTCAAAAAATACTTCTATTAACCAACAAAAATTAAAAATTCCTAAGCTTATTATAGTAACGAGTAAATTTATCTCGCTAATCTCTCCAAAATTAGCTGTATTATATGCAGCAAAACTGTTTACAACACCAATAAAACATACTCTTCCTAAAAGAGAATGGGACATGAATCGAAAAAGTGAGCAAAAAGCATTGTTAATTCCGCAAATAAATAAGCATGTTGTTATTTATCAATATGGTAAAAGTGATAAAAAAATACTATTAGTTCACGGATGGTCAGGACGTGGTACACAACTAGTAAAAATAGCTGATGAATTACTAAAAGAAGAGTACTCGACAATAAGTTTTGATGCTCCTGCACATGGAAAATCACCTGGTAATAGCTCAATTATGATTGATTTTATTGCTTCAATAATAGAAATAGACAAACAATACGGGCCATTTGAAGCTGCTATTGGTCATTCTTTAGGAGGAATGTCAATATTAAATGCTATAAAAAATGGATTAAAAGTGAAATCTGCTACAATTATTGGAAGTGGGGATATTGTTCAGGATATTATTGATGACTTTGTCTCAAACCTAAAATTAAAGCCCAATATTGCAAAAAGAATGCAATTGCATTTTGAAAAAAAATATAACGAACCAATGAACAATTACTCCGCTTATATTGCTGCTAAAAATACAACTATACCAGTTCTAGTTATACATGACCAAGATGATTTTGAAGTACCAGTAAAAGCGGGAATTCATATTCATAAACATTTACAAAATGGAGAATTAGTTATTACAAACGGTTTAGGGCATCGAAAAATTTTGGGAGACCATAATGTCGTGCAAAAAGTAATTACCTTTATAACTAAAAATCAATAATAATAATAATAATAATATGAAATATCCTTTAGAAAAAACGGAGGCACAATGGAAAGAAGAATTAGGCGAAGAGAGATACCATATTCTACGTCAAAAAGGAACAGAACGTGCTCACACAGGTACTTACAATTTACATTACGAAAAAGGAACATACTGTTGCGGGGCTTGTTCAGAACCACTATTTGAGAGTAATTCTAAGTTTGATGCACACTGTGGCTGGCCTTCTTTTGATGATTCTATTCCAGGAAAAGTAAAATACATTCTTGACAAAACTCACGGAATGATTCGTACAGAAATTGTATGCGCTAATTGTGGTGGTCATCTTGGACATGTATTTAATGATGGCCCAACAAAAACTGGACAACGATTCTGTGTAAATTCTTTATCTGTAGATTTTAAAGGATAAAAGAATTTTATAGAAATGATTTCTTAAAACTAGGCTTTGTCCTATTTTTTGATGCTTGTTCATATGCGTACCCTATTCCTATTAATTTTGGTTCTGAATAGGCCAATCCAAAAAAAGATAATCCAACAGGCAAATCATAAACCATCCCTCCAGGAACAGTAATGTGTGGATAACCACTAGCAGCTGCGGGAGTTGTCAAGAAGACATCTCCCCATCGATCACCATAAATCATGTCGATACTACAAGCAGGCCCCATAGTAAGACCACAAATAGCATCCAATTTATTTATTGAAATGACTTTGTCAATTATCTCTTTGGAACCAAAGTGACTTTTATTACGTGCTTCAATATATTTTTTATCAGTTAAATTTCCTTTTTCATTCGAACTAATTAAGGTTTCTTGTTTGAAGTATGGCATGGCTTTGTTTTCATTGGCAATATTGAAATCAATGACATCCTTCAAACTTTTAACTTTACTATTTGAAGTACTTAGATAATTGTTCAGCCCAGTTTTAAACTCAAATTGCATCACTTCAAACTCAGATTCTCCCAACTTACCTATTTCATCTAAATAATCAATTTCTATAATTGTTGCTCCTTTACTTTTAAGCAAGTCAATTGCTTTTTGCTGCAATTCATGCATAAATTGATTCTTGCCTTGAGGTTTTCGTTCTACACCAATTCTTTTACCATTTAGTGCTTCCTTGTCCAAGAATTTAGTGTAATCATGATATGCTTTTCCGTTGCTTTCATTTGTTACTGAATCTTTTTCATCTACACCAGTCATAGCACCTAATAAAATTGCAGCATCAGTTACTGTTCTTGCCATTGGTCCAGCAGTATCCTGCGTACTTGAAATGGGAATAATACCCGTTCTACTAACTAAACCTACAGTAGGTTTTATCCCTACTATGCCACTTACAGAAGCTGGACATACGACTGATCCATCTGTTTCAGTACCGATCGCAACTACACAAAGATTGGAAGCTACAGCAACCCCTGATCCTGCACTAGAACCACATGGATTATGATCTAAAATATAAGGATTTTTAGTTTGTCCACCTTTACTACTCCATCCAGAACAAGAAGAAGTCGATCTGAAATTAGCCCATTCACTTAAATTCGTTTTTCCTATTAATACTGCTCCTGCTTCTCTTATTTTTTTAATCACAAAAGCATCAGCACCTGCAATATTACCTACTAAAGCAAGTGAACCCGCAGTTGTTTGCATTTTATCTCCTGTGTCTATATTGTCTTTTATCAAAATTGGAATTCCATGCAAAGATCCCCTATTTTTACCAGCCTTCAATTCATCATCCAACTCCTTTGCTATAGCAATTGCATCAGGATTAATTTCAATAACTGAATTTAAAGTGAATCCTTTCTTATCGATAGATTCTATACGTTCTAAATACATTCTAACTAATTGTTCCGAAGTAAATTTTCCCGAAGATAATTTCTCCCTTAAACTGCTAATTGTTTCTTCATCTAATTCAAAATCAACATTTGAAATATTAACTGTCGCTAATGTTTCTTCCGGTTTTTTTTCACCTTGAGCACAACTTGTAACCAATAAAGTACTTAGCCCAGCAGATGCTAACGTTGCAGTTCTTAAAAAAGATCTTCTTTTCATATTTAGATATTTACAAGATTTTAGAAAACTAATTTAATCGTTTTTTGTTAAATTCAATAAAATATCACAATGAACAATAGTTAAAATTAAAATGATAGTTTATAAAGTAAATGTTTCCAGTGTAAATTATTAATTAAAAACTATTTTTCAGAACTATAAAGCCAAAATGATCTAGTTAAAATCTTTTATATCATGACTTGAAAAAAAAAACATTTAAAAAAAAAAGCAACGTGTTTATAAGTACATTTGCACTTTTTTATCAAAATAAAGTTTTAAATATAAGTCTTCATCTATGTCTTCAACCAAATTTAGGATCGTTGCTATTAAAGCATTAAAATTCATAGGAATAACAATTATAAGCATTCTTATGTTGATGTTTATTTTGCCTTTTATTTTCGCAGAAAAGATTGAAACAGAAATAAAAAAAGAGGCAAATAACAAACTAAATGGAGAACTAAATTATTCTGAAGCAAAAGTTTCTTTTTTCCACCATTTCCCTTCATTAACAATCTCACTAAATAACTTTAAATTAAATGGTTCTGCACCTTATCAAAAAGAAGCCTTTATTACAGCTGATGAAGTTTCTTTTGGTATCAATGTGTCCAGCCTTATTTTTAGTAGCACTATAAATATTGATCAAATTTATTTGAATAATTCCAAAATCAATATAAAAGTCAATAGAGACGGCCAAGCAAACTACAATGTATACATCGCACCCAAAGAAGCTTTAGATGATGAAAAAAAAGAAACGGCTTTAAAATTAGAAAAAATTGAAGTTAAAAACAGCCAAATTAATTATGACGATCAATCTACTAAAATTCATTTTGACGCAATAGGTTTTAACTATTTAGGAAATGGAGATTTAAGTAAGGACGTATTTGATTTATATTCTAAAGCCAAAATTGACAAATTGAATATCATCTATGAAAACGAGCCTTACTTGATGAATAAAAAAGTCGACGCTGACTTGATTACAAAAGTGAATGTAAACTCATTATCGTTTATTTTTGAACAAAATGATTTAAAAATAAACAAATTATTAGTTGACTTCAAAGGGAAATTCGACTTCCTAAAAGATGGGTATAATATTGATTTTATTGTAAAATCAACCAATAGTAATCTAGAAGACCTGTTTACTGCATTTCCTCCAAAATACATTACTTGGCTTGAAAAAACAGAACTTAAAGGAAAAACAGACTTACTTCTTACGCTTAAAGGTCCTTATATTGCCTCAGAAAACAAAGCACCAAATTTAAATCTAGATTTAAAAATAAAAGACGGTTTTGTCAATTATAACAGTAGTGCATTTCCTGTTTCCAATCTAAATTTAGATATTTCAACCTCACTTCCTTCTTTAAATCCTGATCTTTTGATTGTTGATGCAAAAAACATATCATTAGACATCAATAAAGATTATTTAAAAACAAAATTATATGTAAAAGGAATCAATAATCCTGAAATTGATCTTACTATGGATGCTAAAATAGATTTAGAAAAACTGAATCTTGCACTCGGAATTCCAGATATACAATTAAAAGGAATGCTTATTGGTAAAGGAAGTTCAAAAGGTACATTCGATGCTAAAAATCATAATTTCCCTATTACGGATGTTACTTTGAATTTGCAAAATGGTTTTATCCAAACAAAATACTATCCAAACCCCATTACAAATATTAATATTGTTTCAAAAATCAGCAATCAAAAAGGAACATTCAGCGACCTTAAAATACTACTACAACCTACTCAATTTACATTTGAAGGGAAGCCAGTTTTTGTAACTGCTGATCTATCTAATTTTGAAGATTTAAGTTATGATATAAAAGCCAAAGGTACACTTGATATTAGTAGAATATACAAGGTCTTCTCACAAAAAGGGTTGGATATTGACGGATTTATTAAAGCAGATCTAGCATTAAAAGGAAAACAAAGTGATGCCGAAAAAGGGAATTATAGTAAACTATACAACAAAGGCAAACTTGAATTACGAAACATCCTTTTAGTATCGGAATACTTGCCAAAACCATTTCTTATAAAAGAAGGCGTTTTTAAAATTAATCAAGACAAAATGAATTTTAATCACTTTTTGGCAGCATATGGTCAATCCGATTTTAAAATGAATGGTTATTTACAAAATGTCTTCAATTTTCTTACAACCAAAAATGGTGTCTTGAGAGGATCATTTATACTAAATTCAAAATATATCAATGCCGACGAATTCATGTCGACTACTGCTAACACAACTACTACAACTGATATTACAAAAACGGAAATAGAGATCGAAAAACCAGAAACAGGAGTTATTCTTATACCTTCAAATTTTGATTTAAGATTTCAAGCTAATGCGAATAAAGTTAATTTCAATGGACTTACGCTTAACGATGCACAGGGAAACCTCCAAATGAAAAAAGGTAAATTAACGATGGAAAATACAGGCTTTAACTTAATAGGCTGTAGTGTTACTATGAATGCAAAATACCAAGGAATTTCAACAAAAAAAGCACTATTTGAATACAGCATTAAAGCCAGTGACTTTGACATTAAAAGAGCCTATAAAGAAATAAAAATCTTTAGAGAAATGGCCAGTGCTGCCGAAAAAGCACAAGGAATAATTTCATTAGATTATAAGCTCAAAGGAAAGTTAAATGGTAAAATGGAACCTGTATACCCATCCTTAACTGGTGAAGGTGTTGTTTCTATAAAAGACGTTAAATTATACGGTATGAAAATGTTTAATGCTGTAAGTAAAAAAACAAACCATCAAGGTATAAAAAATCCACAATTAACAAAAGTAGATGTTAAAAGTTCTATTAAAAATAACATCATAATACTAGAGCGATTTAAATTTAAATTTGCCGGTTTTAGACCAAGGATTGAAGGACAAACAAGTCTAGACGGAAAACTAAATCTAAAAATGCGCTTAGGTTTACCTCCTTTAGGAATATTTGGAGTTCCTCTAGTTATTACTGGAAACAAAGACCATCCTAAAATTAAAATTGGAAGAAAATCAGAAGAACTTGAAGAAATCACAGATACAATCAATTAGTTCAAAATAAATTTAGAATAAAAAAGCTATACTATAAGTTATTAATAGTATAGCTTTTTTATTTTTAAATTGATCCCTACTAGTACGAACAAATCTTGTCAACTATTTTAGCAACAGCACTTATCTCGGTTGTGTTTTCAATAGTTGTACCAGCAACCCATACCGTTTTGTAAGTCACTTCGGTAGCTGCTTTAGTAACAGCATTGGATCCTATCATATAACGAATCATCTTCACCCAGTTTTTTAGGGTTTTATTTCTATTTAAAGTATTTTCAATCCAAGTTTGTTGTGTCCCTACCTTATTAACATATGGAGTATTAATAACGCTACAAGGTGTGCCCGATATTTTCTTAGTTAAAACAATATCTTTAGCTCCATAATCAACACAAGCTTGTTTGTATTCCTCTGAAACACCCGACTCAAATGAAGCAATAAATGGGCTACCAACAGAAACCCCAACAGCACCAAAGCCTAGCATTTTATCTAAATCGGCTTTTGTACTTACTCCTCCTGCAGAAATAACGGGTAAAGAAGTGTTTAAATTCAACTCTTTAATCAACTCTTCAGCAGAT